>NZ_JANQVQ010000304.1:0-77479 GCF_030730205.1 Paraglaciecola sp. | reverse complement strand
GTAGCTTCTTCAGTCATTTCGACTGCTTCAACTTCTGGACGGTCAACCAACTCAACATAAGCCATTGGAGCATTATCACCAGAGCGGAAACCACATTTTAAAATGCGAATATAACCACCTGGGCGTGCTTCATAGCGAGGGCCTAGTTCATTGAATAATTTACCAACAACTTCTTTATCACCAGTACGTGCAAAGGCCAAACGACGGTTTGCAACACTGTCTTGCTTAGCAAGTGTGATAAGAGGTTCAATTACGCGACGCAGTTCTTTCGCTTTGGGCAAAGTTGTTTTAATCAACTCATGCTTAACCAAAGAGCCAGCCATGTTTTTGAACATCGCTTGACGATGGCTGCTATTACGATTTAACTGACGACCACTCTTACGATGGCGCATAGTTTTATCCTTCTTTACAAATCAGTTTAAATTAAATCTGATTAATCTTTTTCTGCGATACTTTCAGGTGGCCAATTTTCTAGGCGCATGCCCAAAGAAAGTCCACGAGAAGCAAGTACGTCTTTGATCTCTGTTAGAGACTTCTTACCCAAGTTTGGAGTTTTTAACAACTCAACTTCGGTACGCTGTACAAGATCACCAATATATTGGATAGCTTCAGCTTTCAAGCAATTAGCAGAACGTACAGTAAGTTCTAAATCATCAACAGGGCGAAGTAAAATCGGATCAAACTCCGGCTTCTCTTCTTTCTCAACCGGCTCTTTGATATCGCGAAGTTCAACAAATGCATCTAATTGCTCAGCTAAAATTGTAGCTGAACGACGAATTGCTTCTTCAGGATCAATTGTACCGTTGGTTTCCATATCAATAATAAGCTTATCTAAATCAGTACGTTGTTCTACACGCGCTGATTCAACTGTATAAGCAATACGTTCTACAGGGCTAAATGAAGCATCAACCAATAAACGACCAATAGGACGATCATCTTCTTCAGAAGAGCGGCGAGTTGATGCAGGTACATAACCACGACCCATTTCTACTTTAATGCGCATACTGATTTCAGCATCGCCAGTTAAAGTACAAACTAAATGATCAGGGTTAACGATTTCCACATCACCATCATGCTGGATATCTCCAGCTAATACTGGGCCCGCACCGGATTTCACTAGAGTTAGTGTTGCTTCGGTTTTGCCTTCAAGACGCACCGCTAAACCTTTTAAGTTAAGCAATATTTCGATAACGTCTTCTTGTACGCCTTCTTTGGTGCTGTACTCATGAAGCACACCATCAATTTCAACTTCGGTTACAGCACACCCTGGCATAGATGACAGTAGAATGCGACGTAAGGCATTGCCCAACGTGTGACCAAAACCACGTTCTAAAGGTTCAAGAGTGACCTTAGCGCGTGTTGATGAGACGTTATCAATTTCAACTAATCTTGGTTTTAAGAATTCAGTTACAGAACCCGACATTGTTTCCTCTCTTCTTTTATCTTTACTTAGAGTAAAGTTCGACGATCAACTGTTCATTTATCTCAGCAGACAAATCAGCTCTTTCAGGAACACGTTTAAATGTACCTTCCATCTTCTTGCTGTCTACTTCGATCCAAGTTGGTTTCTCACGCTGTTCAGCCAATTCAAGAGCAGCAACAATACGAGCTTGTTTTTTAGCTTTCTCACGAACAGAAACAACGTCTTCAGCAGAAACATTAAAAGAAGGAACGTTAACAACTTGACCGTTGACCAAAATGGCCTTGTGGCTAACTAGTTGACGTGCTTCAGCACGAGTACTAGCAAAACCAATACGGTAAACAACATTGTCAAGGCGCTGTTCTAAAAGTTGTAATAGGTTTTCACCAGTATTACCTTTTAAACGAGCTGCTTCTTTATAGTAATTACGGAATTGTTTTTCAAGAACACCGTACATACGACGAACTTTTTGCTTTTCACGCAATTGAACACCATAGTCTGACAAGCGGCCACGACGGGCGCCATGTTGACCAGGTGCGGTATCAATTTTACATTTAGATTCGATTGCTCGAACGCCACTTTTAAGGAACAAATCTGTTCCTTCGCGGCGGCTAAGTTTGAGTTTTGGACCCAAATATCTTGCCATGATCTTTCTCCAACTGTCCGTCGATTAAACGCGACGTTTTTTCGGTGGACGACAACCGTTGTGAGGAATAGGCGTCACATCGGTAATATTAGTGATTTTATAACCAGCAGCGTTCAAAGCACGGATCGCAGATTCACGACCTGGACCTGGACCTTTAACGAACACTTCTATGTTTTTCAAACCAAATTCCTGTGCGGCAGTACCGGCACGCTCAGCAGCAACCTGTGCAGCAAATGGGGTAGATTTACGTGAACCACGGAAACCAGAACCACCTGATGTTGCCCAAGAAAGAGCATTACCCTGACGATCAGTAATTGTCACTATTGTGTTGTTGAAAGACGCATGGATATGAGCCATACCATCTGCAACTTGACGTTTTGCGCGCTTACGCGTGCTTTTAATAGGAGCTTTAGCCATATCTTATTCCCCGCTTACTTTTTAATTGCTTTGCGAGGACCCTTACGGGTGCGCGCATTTGTTTTAGTGCGCTGACCACGTAGAGGAAGACTACGACGGTGGCGTATACCACGGAAGCAACCTAAATCCATCAAACGTTTAATACTCATTGATACTTCACGACGTAGATCACCTTCAACAGTGAATTTAGCTACTTCATCACGCAATTTATCAATCTGTGCTTCATCAAGATCTTTAATCTTGGTTGACTCTGCAACACTAGCAGCGACACAAATGCTTTTAGCACGTGTGGCACCGATACCGAAGATTGCTTCAAGAGCAATCACAGCATGCTTGTGCTCAGGGATGTTAATGCCAGCGATACGGGCCATTAACAGTACTCCTCTTAGTTATTGTCGTCGGCCTAAAAAGCCCGATAGGATACTTACCCAACGACTAAATTGCAAATAAAGGTTTGAGGCGCTAGCGTATCTAGACGACCCCCAAACCGTTCGATTAACCTTGCCTTTGCTTATGCTTGGGCTCACTACAAATCACACGAACAACACCGTTGCGCTTAATGACTTTGCAGTTACGGCAAATCCGTTTGACGGATGCACGAACTTTCATTTCATCACTCCGTAAAATGCCATCTTATCGACCATAGCCTTTAAGATTAGCTTTCTTAAGAACAGACTCATATTGATTTGACATCAAATGGGTCTGCACCTGCGCCATAAAATCCATGATTACAACTACCATAATGAGTAGTGAAGTTCCGCCAAAATAGAAAGGAACATTCCATGCAATCAACATGAATTCAGGCACTAAACAAATAAAGGTTATATAAAGCGCACCAGCTAAAGTTAGTCGCGTCATTACTTTATCAATGTAGCGTGAAGTTTGTTCGCCTGGGCGAATCCCTGGCACAAAAGCACCAGACTTCTTTAAGTTATCAGCTGTCTCACGAGGGTTAAAAACCAACGCAGTGTAGAAGAAACAGAAGAAGATAATTGCCGCAGCGTAAAACATGACGTAAAGAGGTTGTCCAGGAGACAACATTAAAGCCACGTCTTGTAACCAAGACAATGATTCATTTTGACCAAACCAGTTAGCAACAGTACCAGGGAACAATATTATACTTGATGCAAAAATTGGTGGAATAACACCAGCCATGTTCACTTTTAAAGGCAAATGCGTGCTTTGAGCAGCAAATACTTTACGACCCTGTTGACGTTTAGCATAGTTAACGACGATTCGACGCTGGCCACGCTCAACAAATACAACAAAATAAGTGATGGCTATGATAATTAAACCAATCAACAACAAGAACAACAGATTTATGTCACCCGTTCTAGCCTGCTCCGCCGTTTGCCCTAGAGCAGTTGGTAGACCAGACACTATTCCGGCAAAAATCAAAATAGAAATACCGTTACCGATACCTCGCTCAGTAATTTGCTCACCTAACCACATTAAAAACATGGTACCGGTAACCAAACTCACTACTGCCGTAAAGTAAAAACCGAAACCGGGATTTATCACCAAACCTGAAATCAAGTTTGGTAAATTTGTCGCTATTCCAACTGCTTGGAAAGAAGCTAACACCAAAGTGAAGTACCTTGTATATTGGCTTATTTTGCGACGACCGGCTTCGCCTTCTTTCTTTAATTCCATCATTGACGGATGCATTACCGTTAGTAATTGCATAATGATGGACGCTGTAATGTAAGGCATGATACCTAGGGCAAGAACCGATGCACGCTCTAAGGCACCACCTGAAAACATATTAAACATTTCCACGATAGTCCCTTTTTGTTGGTCGAATAAATCGGCCAACACAGCTGCATCAATACCAGGAATAGGCACGTAAGAGCCCAACCTAAATACTATGATCGCACCAAGTACGAACCACAACCTCGATTTAAGTTCGCTCAAGCCGCCTTTTGCGCTCGAATCCGATCCTGGTTTAGCCATCTAGCCTATTCCTCTACCTTACCGCCAGCTGCCTGAATTGCTTCAAGGGCACCTTTAGTTACCTTTAAACCGCTAATCGTAACAGCGCGAGTGATTTCACCACTTTTAAGAACTTTAACATAGCGCATTTCTTTTTTGACAAGACTTGCTGCTTTTAAAGTTTCTAGTGAAACAACATCGCCCTCTACCTGAGAGATTTCGCTTAACGTAACTTGGTCAGTAACCAATGATTTACGTGAAGTGAAACCAAACTTAGGTAAACGACGTTGGATCGGCATTTGACCGCCTTCAAAACCAGGCTTAACTGTACCGCCTGAACGGCTAGTTTGACCTTTGTGACCACGGCCACCAGTTTTTCCAAGACCAGAGCCAATACCACGACCCAAACGCTTACGAGATGTTTTTGCTCCATGTGCAGGAGCCAAAGTATTTAAATGCATCTGTTACTCCTCCACTACTTCAACCATGTAATATACACGGTTGATCATGCCACGGACAGAAGGGGTATCTTCTAGTTCACGAACATGACCGATGCGACGAAGACCTAAGCCAGTAAGGGTTGCCTTATGCTTGGGAAGACGACCGATAGAGCTTTTAGTCTGCTTTATTTTAATCGTTGCCATGTTCAATTACCCCAAAATCTGTGTTACTGACAATCCACGTTTAGCAGCAACTTGCTCAGGCGAAGTCATTTCTGTCAACGCGTTGATAGTTGCACGCACAACGTTAATTGGATTGGTAGATCCGTAACATTTTGAAAGTACGTTCTGTACGCCAGCGACTTCAAGGACTGCACGCATCGCACCACCGGCGATAATACCAGTACCTTCAGATGCTGGTTGCATGTAAACCTTAGAGCCAGAATGACGACCTTTAATTGCATGTTGTAACGTGTGACCGTTTAAATCAACTGACACAACATTGCGACGTGCTTTTTCCATTGCTTTTTGGATAGCAGCAGGTACTTCACGTGCCTTACCATAACCAAAACCAACGCGACCGTTACCGTCACCTACTACTGTCAAAGCAGTAAAGCTAAAGATACGACCACCTTTAACCACTTTAGATACACGGTTTACAGCGATAAGCTTTTCTAACAGGTCACCCTGTTGTTGAACTTCTACTTTAGCCATAATTAACTCCTAGAACTGAAGACCTGCTTCACGAGCAGCATCAGCTAATGCCTTAACTCGACCGTGATACTTGTAACCGCTGCGATCGAAAGCGACTTTTTGAATGCCTTTTTCGATAGCACGTTCTGCAATCGCTTTACCAACTGCTATCGCTGCATCAACATTACCGGCGTACTTAACGCTTGAACGTAACTGCGCTTCAACAGTAGAAGCCGCCGCTAATACTTCAGAACCGCTTGGTGCGATTAACTGAGCGTATATGTGACGTGGGGTGCGGTTAATAACCAAGCGATGCGCGGCCAGTTCACTAATTTTTTTGCGGGCGCGGGTTGCGCGGCGCAAGCGAGCTGTTTTCTTATCCATCGTATCACCAACCTACTTTTTCTTAGCTTCTTTACGACGCACAACTTCATCGGCGAGACGTACACCTTTACCTTTGTAAGGCTCTGGCGGACGGTATCCACGAATGTTAGCTGCAACTTGACCCACCAACTGCTTATCAACGCCTTTAACGAGGATTTCAGTTTGGGTAGGAGTCTCTACCGAAATACCAGCGGGCATTTCGTATGCTACGGGGTGCGAGAAACCTAAAGTCAGGTTTAGTTTGCTACCTTGCGCAGACGCACGATAACCAACACCATTCAACAATAGTTTTTTCTCAAAACCTTCGGATACACCAATCACCATAGCATTTAATAGAGAGCGAGCAGTACCAGCTTGAGCCCAACCATTAGCCATACCTTCACGAGGTAAAGTTTTTAATTGGTTCTCTTCTTGTACAATTTCAACTGCATCATTAAATGTACGAGTTAATGTACCTTTTTTACCTTTAAATGTGACAACTTGACCAGCGATTGAAACTTCAACGCCAGACACGATGTCAACAGGAGCTTTTGCTATACGTGACATTCTATTCCCCTTACGCTACGTAGCCGATGATCTCACCACCCATGCCCGCTTTACGCGCTGCACGGTCAGTCATCACACCTTTAGAGGTAGACACGATAGCTACACCTAAACCACCCAATACTTTTGGAAGCTCATCTTTCTTCTTATAGATGCGCAAACCTGGGCGACTTACGCGCTCAATGCTGCCGATAACTTTTTTGCCTTCGAAATACTTTAACGTAATTTCTAATACAGGCTTAACGTCACCAGAAACTGACACGTCAGAGATGTAACCTTCTTCTTTAAGTACGTTTGCGATAGCAACGCGTAATTTAGATGAAGGCATAGCTACTGTCACTTTGCCAGCCATTTGGCCGTTACGAACGCGGGTAAACATATCCGCGATAGGATCTTGCATACTCATATCAGCTACTCCTTACCAACTGGCTTTTTTAAGGCCAGGCACTTCGCCGCGCATCGCTGCTTCACGCAACTTGATACGGCTGAGGCCAAACTTGCGTAGGAAACCATGTGGACGACCTGTTATACGACAACGGTTACGTTTACGTACAATAGATGAATCACGTGGCAATTGTTGTAGCTTAAGAACAGCGTTCCAACGGTCTTCGTCAGACGTGTTGATATCGCTGATAGTGGCTTTAAGTGCCGCACGCTTATCAGCGAACTTTACTGCTAGCTTGGCGCGTTTTACTTCGCGCGCTTTCATTGATTCTTTTGCCATAACCCTACACCTTACTTTTTGAACGGGAAGTTGAATGCGTTTAACAACGCAACGCCTTCCGCATCGGTTTGAGCGCTAGTAGTGATAGTGATATCCATACCGCGAATTTTATCCACTTTATCAAAATCGATTTCAGGGAAAATAATTTGCTCACGCACACCCATGCTGTAGTTACCACGACCATCAAATGACTTAGGGTTTAAGCCACGGAAATCGCGGATACGTGGAATTGCAATTGAAACTAAACGTTCAAAGAATTCCCACATACGTTCACCACGTAGGGTTACTTTACAGCCAATCGGATAACCTTCACGGATTTTAAAGCCCGCTACAGATTTACGAGCAACAGTTACAATAGGCTTTTGACCAGCAATTGCTTGCATGTCAGCCGTGGCATTTTCCAATACCTTCTTGTCTGCTACCGCTTCACCTAAACCCATGTTTAGAGTGATTTTTTCAATCCGAGGGACTTGCATGACGCTTTTGTAGTTGAACTGCTTCGCAAGTTCCGCTACTACCGTTTCTTTATAGAAATCATGCAGTTTCGCCATCGTACTCTCCAATTTATTAAATTACTTGGCCATTCGATTTGAAGAAGCGTACTTTTTTGTCGCCTTCAACTCGAAAACCAACGCGATCAGCTTTACCCGTTGCAGGGTTAAAGATCGCAACATTTGACACATGAATTGATGCTTCTTTCTCAACAATACCGCCAGTCACACCCAATTGAGGGTTTGGCTTTTGATGCTTCTTGATTAAGTTAACACCTTCAACGATTACGCGACTAGATGCAGGAAGAACTTTGACAACTTTGCCTTGTTTTCCTTTATCTTTACCCGCTAATACGATGATTTCATCATCACGACGAATTTTACTAGCCATCTCGTGACTCCTTATAGTACCTCAGGGGCTAACGACACAATCTTCATGTTATTTGCACGAAGTTCGCGAGTAACCGGACCAAAGATACGCGTACCAATAGGTTGCTTGTTGTTGTTTAACAACACCGCTGCGTTGTTATCAAAACGGATCGCAGATCCATCAGGACGACGAACGCCTTTTCTAGTACGCACCACCACTGCATTTAGTACATCACCTTTTTTTACTTTACCGCGAGGAATTGCTTCTTTCACAGTAACTTTGATGATGTCACCAATATGTGCATAACGGCGATGCGAGCCACCAAGAACCTTAATACACTGAACCCTGCGAGCTCCCGAGTTATCGGCAACATCCAGGTTAGTTTGCATTTGGATCATGTTAGTGCTCCGCTGTTTAAATTAAGACTCTCCCGAGTCATTTAGCTGTAAAAAACAGCATTTCGCTGCCTTTTTATACATACCCCAGTTAAAAGGGCGCGAAATACTAACAGAAAATATGTAGGAGCGATAGTTGAATTTACGAAATATTTTAAAAGAGGTGGATAAATACAAGGCTAAAAAGCTAAGCCCTTATAATAAATCATTATTGGGCCTAATTAGTGGTTTTTTGACATTAAAATAAAAGAAATCTCTCGGCACGCTGAAATCATTGATAGCACTAAGGTTGTTTTATTCTGTTGAATAAGCGGGCTTATTCAACAGAATTCTTATTTTGACTTTACGGCTTAAAGCAGAATGACTTTACCTGTCATTTCAGTATCGATCAGGGAGGCAAATCGTTCTTCTAAGATATGGCGTTTCACTTTTAAAGTAGGGGTTAATAAACCATTGTCGACTGTCCACTCGTCTTTCATTACGACTAAACGGTCTAACACTTCATGACTTTCTAAATCAGCGTTAACTTCTTCTAAGGTTGCTAACAGACTTTGCTTTAGTGCGTCAGAATTTAATTTTTGGGCGGCCACGGACAATACCATTAACGCAATAGGCTGTTTTAAGTGTGAGCCGGTAACGCATACTTGTTCTATATTTGAATTGCCCATCAGTTTAGATTCAATTGGTACAGGCGCAATGTATTTACCTTTTGCTGTTTTAAATATTTCTTTCAAGCGGCCCGTAATTCTGATGTATCCGTCTTTGTCCATTGAGCCTTTATCGCCGGTTTTTAAGTAGCCATCGGCAGTGTATACTTCTTTGGTTTTTTCTGGCTCAAGGTAATATTCAATCATATTGCATGGCCCTTTGACTTGAATTTCTCCTTCTTCGGCAATCCTGATATCTACGCCGTCATAAGCTTTACCTATTGAACCTATTTTATCAGCACGAAATGGAACACTACCTGTGCCATACGCGCTATTTTCAGTCATTCCCCACCCTTCAGAGATATTTACACCAATAGTTCTGAACCAGTTTAATGTTGATATAGAGATTGGCGCGGAGCCACTTGCACATAAGCGCGCGGCATCTAAACCTAACTTTTCGCGTATTTTGCGTTTTACGATCGATGACAAAATTGGTACATGCAGCAAAAAGTCTAACTTTTTTTGCGGCATATTAGCTAATACCCCCATTTGAAAACGAGTCCACAACCGAGGCACTGATACAAATAAGGTGGGTTTAGTTGCACAAATATCTCTAGAAAAGGTCTCTAATGATTCAAGAAAGTCTATACGCATAGATGAGTAAAAACTTGCTAGTTCAGCAAACACTCTTTCCGTAATGTGGGCTAAGGGGAGATAACTTAATACCCTATCTTGATGATCCACAGATAATGCATCGAGCGAACGGTAAGCGGCCCAACATATAGAATTATAGGTATGAACTACGCCTTTAGGGTTACCTGTGCTACCTGATGTGTAAATAATTGTCATCACAGAGTTCATGTCAGGTATCGGACATTTGCTAAAAGGCACATTTAACATTAAATCAGACCATTGCTTATCCGCTGGAATGTTCGGATAAGGAAACGCTAGCTTCATTACGTTCTTAGGGATCGCCTTAACTTGGTTTTCTGTATCATCTAATTTGCCGACAAAGATAACTGGGCACTTAGCATGTTCCAAGACGTATTGAATCGTATGTTCACCGGCTGTTGCATAAATCGGCACTGACACATGTCCCGCGAGCATTATCGCTAAATCGGTAATAAACCACTCGGCGCAGTTTTTAGAAAGAATGGCAATATGACTACCTTGAGGTAAGTCTAAAGACAGCAACTCACTGGCAACACGCCTTGCTTGCTCACCAGTTTCTCGCCAATCAAAAACCTTGTATTGACCATTAATAGGCTGTTTGAGAAAAATTCGGTCAGGAGTACTATTTTCCCAGTGATACAGCATTTCTAACGGTGATTTAATGGTCATAACTATCCTAATTCAACTGCAATTCGTCAACTAGGGCCTAATTTACAGTGCCTAATTACAAATGGTCAACACTTGATAAGCATCTACAACATTTTGTTAACGAATAATCATTAATAAGCCAGTGTGAATACAAAATTATTATATAAATCAATCATTTTAATAAATGACAGACTAGTAAGTAGTTAAGCAAACCATATTCATATCGCATTAATCCCTACGTCTAGTTATGGAGTGGTTTGGCCTATTTCCACTATTTTACTTATTGATCAAATCATTTAAACACGGCTTATGATCAAGGAGCGAACATGTAATGGAACAACTATGCAGTAAAGATAAAAATGTTTTGAATCTGCTCCTCTCACGTAGCACACTAGGCTAAATAGTTGCTCAAAATGAAGGATTAACTTAATGCAATGTACAAGTTGTAAACAAGGCGAACTGCAAGTCAGCTTTATTGATCAGCAGTTTCGTTGCCACACCTGTAATAATTGTGGTGGTAATTGGATATTGGTAGAGGATTATGTGAGTTGGAAAGAACGTTATCCTGAATATCAATTTACCGAAGCGGCAGTACTAGACGAAGCCGAAGACAGTAGTCGAGCATTACTTTGTCCAGTTAGCGGTGTCATCATGCGCAAACTGCGTATTAGCAAAGACACTAGTCATCGGCTCGATTATAGTGCACCTGTTGGAGGAGTTTGGTTAGACAAAGGGGAGTGGGATTTAATCAAGGCAGCGGGTCTTGCAGGATCACTTAATGTTTTATTGACTGAGCAATGGCAGAATAAACTAAGAGAGCAAAGAGCCAAAGATACCTTCACCCAACTTTATCTCAGTAAATTTGGCGAAGATGACTATCAAAAAATAAAAGCATGTCGAGATTGGTTGCACGCGCACCCTAAAAAAGCAGATTTACGCTCTTACTTATTGGCCGAAGATCCTTATTCAGCCAAGAACTAAACTTCAAGACCTGCCTTTTTGCTAAGGGCAGGTCATTACCAGATACCTAAGTGCGCTGGCGAACAATTTCGTACAAACAAACCCCTGTTGCCACCGATACATTCAAGCTTGATACCGAGCCCGCCATGGGTAGTTTGATTAATTCGTCGCAGTGCTCACGTGTTAAACGCCGCATTCCCTTATCTTCTGCCCCCATCACTAGCGCCAAAGGGCCGCCAAGTTTACACTCATAGATGTTTTTGTCTGCCTCACCGGCTGTTCCCACTATCCATACGCCCATACCTTGCAGGTCACGAAGTGTGCGCGCTAAGTTTGTCACTTGTACTAGCGGTATCACTTCCGCAGCCCCACATGCTACCTTGCGAACAACAGGTGTTAAAGACGCTGAATTGTCTTTAGGTACGACAACCGCGTGCACCCCTGCGCCATCAGCAGTGCGTAAACATGCACCTAAATTATGAGGGTCTGTGACACCATCTAAAATGAGTAAAAAAGGCTGCGCATTAGCTTGCACAATAGCGGCTAAATCATTTTCATTATAGACTTTGCCGGGCTTAACTCGTGCTACAACCCCTTGATGTTGCTCACTATCCGCTTTGTCATCTAAGGTTTTACGTTGGCAAAATTGGATCGATGCGCCAAATCGGCGTGCCTGATTGACAATCGTATGTACGCTTTTGTCGTCTTTTCCTTTTAAAACAAACAATTCTATCAATCGCTCAGGTTCGCGTTCTATGACGGATTGTAAGGCATGGATACCATAAATATATTCGTGTTGCGCCATTTAGCGACTCCTTTTTCTGGGCGCTTTGGTGTTTTTAGGCGCACCTTTACTACTTGATTTTTTGGCACCTGATGTCTTTTTGGCAGGGGTCTTAGCTGCTGGACGTTTACTGGGCGTTGATGTTGTTTCACTTTTAGTTTTTGCTGCTGACCTAGCGGCAGTTTGTCTGCGAGCTTTACCCGATTTACTGGGCTTACCTTTATTTTGTCCTTTGCTAGATGGACCTGATGCCAAAATAAAGTCAATTTTTCGTTCATCTAAATTTACAGAAGCAACCTTCACTTCGAGTTGATCACCTAATCGATAAATCATTCCACTACGCTCGCCAATGAGATGTTGTTTCACTTCATCGTATCGATAATAGTCAGAGTCTAACGACGTGATATGTACTAGGCCATCTATATGAAATTCAGGCAAACGCACAAAAAAACCAAAATTAGTGACTGAGGCTATGACGCCCTCAAAACTATCACCAACATGATCGAGCATAAACTCACATTTTAACCAGTCGGATACATCTCGAGTGGCATCATCTGCACGACGTTCAGCCATCGAGCACTGCTCGCCTAAGGCTTCAACTTCATCCACAGAGTAATGTTTACCACCACTGAGATTTTTGCGTTGATTTTGCTTATCAATAATGGCTTTTAATGCACGGTGTACGACTAAATCGGGGTAACGACGGATCGGCGATGTAAAATGTGCATAGGCATCAAGGGCCAAACCAAAATGACCAATATTTTCTGGCGCATAAACAGCTTGCTTCATTGAGCGCAATAACATGGTTTGAATCAACTCTTGGTCAGCTCTCCCCTGTATTTTACTCAACACTGCTGTGAGGTCTTGTGGTGTTACATCATGACCAATACGATGAGTAATACCCACTTCACCTAAGTACGACAAAAACGAAGTTAAACGATCGGGATCGGGCTCATCATGAACTCGGTACAAGGCTTCAGCCTTATGTTTTGCTAATGAACGTGCCGCAGAAACATTGGCGAGTATCATGCATTCTTCAATAAGTTTGTGCGCGTCATTGCGAACCACAGGCACGATATGATCAATTTTACGTTGAGCATTAAAAATAAATTTGCTTTCTTGCGTTTCAAATTCAATCGCACCTCGTTGACCACGTGTTCGTTTAAGGGCTTGATACATGGAGTACAAGTTCTGTAAATGCGGCACTTGCTCGGCATACCTACTTTGCAGGGTTTCATCCCCTTGCAGTATATTCCACACTTTAGTGTAGGTCAGGCGTGCCTTTGAGTTCATTACGGCTTCGTAAAATTGATGCTCAAGTAATTTACCCGACTCACTGACGGTCATTTCACATACCATGCACAAGCGGTCTACTTGAGGATTGAGTGAGCATAAACCATTCGACAGCACTTCAGGTAGCATCGGTACAACTTGTTCTGGAAAATAAACCGACGTACCACGATTTTGCGCTTCGCTATCTAAAGCTGTTCCCGGACGAACATAATAACTCACGTCAGCAATGGCTACCCATAGTTGCCATCCGCCTTTTTCAAGGGGTTCACAAAAAACCGCATCATCAAAGTCACGAGCATCTTCACCATCAATGGTAACTAAGGGAAGCTGACGTAAGTCAATACGACCTGTTTTAGCCTCTTCAGGCACGTCTTCGGTCAAACCTTTAATTTGTTTAGTCACACCTTTTGGCCATTGATGCGGAATTTCAAAGGTCCTCAAGGCCATATCTATTTCCATACCAGGTGCCATGTGCTCACCTAGAACTTCAACTATTTTACCGATGGCGTTAACTCGTTTGCGCGGACGTTGTACAATTTCAACAACGACAATATGCCCTTGCCTTGCGCCATTGGTTTGTTCTTTGGGGATCATTATTTCGTGATTAATGCGGCTATCATCCGGGATCACGACACCAACATTATTTTCGAAAAAATAACGGCCCACAATTGGCTCCGAGCGAGGCTCAATAATTTTTACTATCCGGGCTTCTCTGCGGCCACGATTATCCGTACCACTTTCTTTTACTTGCACAACGTCACCATGTAACACAGTGGCCATTTGCATTTGATGAATAAACAAGTCCTTCTCGCCATCTTCACGCTTTAAAAAGCCAAAGCCTTCTCGATGGCCAATAACACGCCCCTGAATCAAATCGTCTGCTTTAATTAAGGCGTATTTTTTGTCGCGATTAAACTCTACTTGTCCCTCTCGCTCCATCGCTCTCAACCGTCGTTGAATACCTATGCGACTGTCTTCATCGGTCGCATTGAGCTGATGGCAAAATTCGAGGAAGGACAAAGGTTTTTTAGCTTTAACTAGCAATTCCAGCAAATATTCGCGGCTGGCGACTGGATTTTCATATTTTTCTTTTTCGCGTTGGTAATGGGGGTCGTCGTTCATAGCTGGATCTGCACGATCCTCAAAGTCAAATGTTGCACGCAGTATACCTGTTGCCTACAAAACTCTGTAGTTTTTTAGTTATTTTACTCTTAGTAATTCGAATTAGCGTTGCCTACTTGGGCCTATTTAAATCGTCAATATGATGAATACTACAGTGCTCGAAGGCACTTAAACCTAGGCATGACTTGATTTTTAATAACAAGGTAGACGCTCATTTATATGCAAATTCTTTAAACGTATTATACTCAGGTGACGTAGTTTCTGGGTAAGGTGAAAAGTTACATGGGTGAGTTTACATTTAAAGACAAACATGGCGATTATCACTTATCTTATTCAGATCGTGTAGTAACAGCTAAATTAAATGGGGCCTTGGGCAGCATTTTAACTCGAAATTTTTGTCGAGACATGCGCATCCTAATTAACCATTTTAACCTGCCAGCGTGGGGCTATTTCGGTGATTTAAGCCACAGCGAAGCCGAAACACCTCAAGCACAAAAGATGATGATAGAACTTCATGGCCATATGATGAATCGTGGCTGTGTTGTAGATGCCTATGTTGTTAACAATCCATTGGCTCTGCATCAAGTCAACAGTTCTCGTAGAGCTGCGGGAATTACCACAGACCTAAGCAAACAAATTTTTCAAGACAAAGCCAGCGCCATAGAATTTATCCATGACACGCTAAATACGCTAACTAACTCCACCATCTAAAAGGTAAAGATACTCTGCGATTTACGAATTCAAGGGTCTTTTCGCTTCTCGAACTGCTTTAGGGTGCATTAACTTTTCAAGTTCAGTTAAGCATTTTGAAATTTTGGCGTGTTCCTTTTTATCGGCAGTAATCGCATTATACAGCCAATGATAAGCGTCTACGTAATCATAAGGGCTGCCATACCCTTCAATAAAGAGTTCGGCTAATTCGATTTGTGCTTTTAGGTGGCCCTGGCCTGATGCCTCTCGTAAAAAAACCACAGCACGTTCTTTATCTTGTTGAACTAATTTACCTTGCGCGTAATATCGACCTAGTTGCTCTAGACCAGCGGGTAATCCTTGCTCTGCAGCTAGTTGTATAAATGCAATACCTCTTTTAGGGTCAGCTTTTACGCATACGCCCCATGCAAGCATATCCCCCCATAAAAACTGGTAAGCGGGTACTCGCAATGTTTCTGCTCTTGCTTCTATATCTTGAACCAACTGACACCGATCATTCACCACCCTAGCAAGATGCTCATTGCGATTTATCATCTCAATTAGTTCATCTTGGGAATAAAGTTGCACGGCGACGATCTCTTCTTCAGCTTGTGCAACCGTGACAAGTAAGAAGAGACAGCTAAATAGTAGATTGGCGGCAAAAGTAATAGGATTCATAATTTCAGACTTCAAACGAGCAACAATATGTTTAGTTATCGACCATTACATATTTTTTTGAACCAATATTCTAGCAAAATTGCTGATTTGAAAGACGTCACAGACCTTACCTTCAGTAACTTCGCTAGAACATCATCTTGGTATTACTCTTTCGCGACTGCAAAAGCACTGTTAATAATTTTTGCATGTTCTAACAAATCGTGACCTAAATCAGTGAGGTAGCCGCCATCTGGCAAGGTCACAATACCCTTATCGAATAAGCGCTTAGATGCAGCCACTAATTCGGGATCAGCATCGTGGTGCACCTTAATACCCTGCATCAAACTTGTATCAGGAAATTTAAGTAACAAGTTTAATTCATTCATTGTCTCGGAAGTAAACATCATGGAAAGCCCTTATCAGCTGAGGTTGAAAAAAGGAAAATAGCGTGAAAAATGTTACGTTTTCACAGGTTTTAATTAGATATAAGGATTTAAAAACGTTAACACTCTCTTTAAATTCAGCACTTTACAATGTGCTATCTTGCTCTCGAAAAGCACGTCTGAAACGCAAAAACGTCTCGCGTATAATGTGAGTTTCAATCACAATTCCAGCCTATATCTACCACTTAATAATTTCAAAGAATATTTAACAAAAATAACAAATCAGTCACATCTCGCGCGTAATTTGGGTGTCAAGGTGCTGAACTTTTGAGCCGTTCATTGCCCTATTTCTAATTTGCAATTTTTGCCTCTATGAATTGTTACTTTTATTAAGCCCGTGGGTAATTTACCTTAGTACACTGCGCAAGGAGTAAAAACATTATGGCTGACATCATTGCAGTAAATATCCAGCTACACAAAAACATCAAAGTAAATAGGCAAAAAGCCGAAGAAGCCATCGCTGATCAACACATGCTGCCGGTAGTTGTCAGTGAGTTTTTAAAGCTTGTCGTTGAATTTCCAATACTGATGAGTAAAAATCAAGAAACCGGACACTTTGTGTGTATTGCCTTGCTGGGTTTTGAACATGGTGAAAACCTATTTTGGAATAAAGCTCGGTTTAACAGCTTGTATAGTCCATTAAATGTGGCTCGCCATCCTTTTTTTGTGGGTGGTTATGATGAAAGAGAAAAACAAAGAGTCATCGATATCGACCAAGACAGTCATTCAATTTCCCCAAACGATGGAGAAGCGTTATTCACACAAGACAATCGCCCTTCTCATTATTTGTTAGAAATAAAACAAATTCTTGCTGAATTACTCAAGGGTGAAATCCATACTCAGGCATATATAAAAAGCTTGGTAAAACATGACTTGCTAATGCCACTAAAACTCGACATTACGTTTGCAGATAAGAGTCAACGACAGATTAAAGGGCTGTATAGCATTGATGAAGAAAAACTAAACTCAATCTCAATAGAGGTCCTAAACGAACTCAAACATGCAGGTTATTTGCAGTATATTTATACGCAAATCGCGTCATTGGGGCAAATTTACGCGTTAATTGAGCGAAAAAATATACGCTTAAATACTCTTAGCCCTTGGCTTCAGACAAACTTAACAAGTCATGCATAGTTATACAGTCCACCCTCAAAGTACTGTCACAACGATAAACGTAGGAGAGGAGCAGAACCCTTTATTTATTATTGATAATTGGTTACTTAATGCTGACTTACTCCTCGAAACCGCTTCACAGGCTTCAGCCCCTATCCCAACCAAGCAACACTTTTATCCTGGGCAACAATTTTTAGCGCCAACACCATACAGTGCATTTGTATGTGACTTTTTACAGCGCAAGATCCTTCCTTTGTTGGCTGATAGTCAGGCCCTTCAATTCAAGGACGCACAATCAATATTTTCTTGGGTCAGCGTACGAGCAACAGATTTATTACCCATTCAGCGCATTCCTCACATTGATACGCATAAATCGACTCAGTGGGCTGTCGTTCATTATTTATGTGGTGAACAAAGTGGTGGCACTGGTTTTTTTAGGCACCGAGCGAGTGGTTTTGAGAGCATCAATGTGGATCGCCAGAAACGTTACACACGAGTTTTAGAAGACGAAGCTCAGACTTTGGGTGTACCAGCGGCGCAATACTTACAAGGAAGCACCCGACAATTTGAATTGATATACCAAGTGCCGGCGCAATTAAATAGAGCCATCATTTACCCTAGTAACCTTTTACACTCTGGTTTAATAAAACGCTGGATATCGGAAGATGGTCAACTTAGCCGCTTAACGGTCAATAGTTTTGTGCAATTATCACCCACTTCCCCATTTTTGATACCATAAGACAGCAAAGCAACAAGCAAAAAATATTAATTCGACTACTGTTTATTCCATGCACGCATTTAGTTTTGCCCCAACAAGGAAGAAGAAAGCATGTCATTAATAGAAGATAACTTTACCTTAACTGCAGAGCTGGATGAATTGGCGGCCGTTAAAATTCAATCGATGCTGCGTTTACTAAATGACAATACTGCGACTCAAATCAAGCTTGAACGTCCTGTAATCGGAGGGAATACGATCTATTTCACATTAGTCTCAGGCTCATATTCTGATATCGATTTAGCCTGTGATTATAAAAATATCCAGCGTACTAATAACGAGTTACAGGCCTGATGCCAGACAAAATGAAAAACGTCACTATTTTAGTCTTGCTGACTGTTATTCTGCTAGGCAGCTATTTTTATTACAGCGCTTGGCAAGATGCAGAAGAGAAAATTGCCAAAGCACAAAATGAGCAAGCGGCTTTATTGAAAGATAACGATACCTTAACGTTGGAAGTAGCAGACTTAGAAGCCAAACAACAGAGCCTAGCTATACAAATTGATGCGCATAAGTCGAGCATCACTGAGTTGGAAAATAAAATTGAACTCAACAAACAAGAGCTGCTTCAGACTAACTACAACACCATCAAGCAATACAGTGATCAAAGTATCGCACAACAATTTAAAGACCGCTATAAACTGACAGATAAGGCGATTAGAATTATAGAGGTACCGATTCCTGTTGCTGGTTCACCTTGGAAAGAGCGAGTTTTGGTCCTGCCCATTGACTATGTAAAACTCACCGTAACTGCGCTGGATAGTAAAGAAGCCTGTCTAAAACAGTCTGATCTACAAAACCAAATTATGGCCTTAGATAAAACCATATTTGAGTTACAAACGCAGAACTTCAAACTAGAACAAGACAAACGCATCGCCTACTCACAAGGTTATGAAAAAGCGTTTGCGATGTATTTAGATGTCAACAGACTGTATATAGACTTGCTGAAAAACCCACCCAAGGTAGAGCTAGCGCCTAAGTGGTGGCAGGTCACCCTTGGGGCGATTGGTGGGGCGCTAATTTGTTCACTTTAAGTGCCTAAAACTGTCCTCTAATGCCCAGAGTATAGCGGGCGCCAGGTTGTTGGACTAATAGCAACTGCTCATCATAACGACCATGTTTAAGCACACTTTCTTGGGTTAAATTCAGCCCTTCAACAAAAAGAGATACCGAGTCATTGATAGCAAAACTGGCACTCATATCAAGCTGTTGATACGGACGAACAATCGTTGGTTCCCCTCCTTGTATCTGGGTTAACGATTGTAAAAAGCCGTCACGCTGATTCCAAGCGAGACGAATTTGGATAGGATCGTGTTCGTAATATAAAATGAGATTTTTGGAATTACTTAAGCCAGTTAATGCGAACTTTTGACTGATATTTTCACGGTCTAATTTGGCATTGCTGTCTACGATGGTCGAGTTGGCAATAAGGCCAAATCCTGAGGTAAAACTGTACTGAAAGGCAAGTTCCCAACCGGCAACCGTAGCAGTTTCACTGTTCACTGGCTGAGTTAACTCAAAGATCGCAATGTGATCATCAGCATCTGCTTGACTGCTATCACTACCGGTACTGGGATCAGTGACGCCATTGATGACAAGTTTAGATGTTTGGCTAACAATGAAGTTGTCCACTTTTTTACGAAAATAACTCAGTGACATATAACTGGCATCGGCAAAATACCACTCTAGGGCAAGATCAAGATTTTGAGATTCAAAAGCCTGCAAGGCCGGGTTACCCGAACTGACTCTCAAATCACCGCCCTGGCGTGTTGTTTCAATTGTTAAACTAGGCGACATCTGACTCATGGTTGGGCGAGTCAAACTACGTGACATCGCGAAGCGCGCCGCCACGTTATCGCTTAGCTCCCATTTAGCAGTAAAACTCGGTAGCCAATGCTGATAATCAGATGTTTTATTCAGCGCTCTGGGTTCGGAGTACACTTGCCCTAATTCAGTTTGGTCTAGCACCGTTAGCGCAATTAGGTCAGCTTCGATACCCACGACACTGACTTGAGTATCTTCAAATCGCAGTCCGGTTTTTATACTAATATCGCGTTGCAGGAGCTGCGCTGAAAAACTGAAATCAAGATAGGCGGCATTAACTTGTTCTTGCAGGGTAAATGAATTATCTCGCTTTACGGCAGCAAAACTTACGTCACTAATTGATTCTAAAAACGTAAATACGTCTTCTCCACTATGCCTTAGCCACACATGAGGAATACCCTGACTGCCGCTGATACCTTGTAAAAAATCATCACCAGCATCAAATACTTGTTGAAAATTATCGGGAAGGTCAGGCTCGCTAAAATAGCCACAAAATGAACAGTGTACAAAGTTATATTCATTATCCCAGCGTTCGATATGTTTAATTTGCCGACTCGACATCCATCCAAATGACACGGAATGAAGGTGTTGCCAAGGGCTGTCCCACACCCCATCAGTACGAAATTGCTCAAGTTCGTCTCGCAAATTCCAACCTCGGCGCAGCATGACATGGGCTTTACCATTTGCGGGATCAAGGTAATCTGATACGCCAGCCATTTCACCTTCTGCATTGATGATATAAGGATTGGCTTCAGCGAATCCCGAAATCGCTGGTAAAATAGCATTTTCATACAAAGCAAAGTGGGATCGATTCAAATACCCCACTAAAGACAAAGCATTTGCAGCCCCTTGGGTGTCTTTAAAAGAAGCATCAGATAGCGAAGCATCAACATGAAAGCTGAAATTAGGGCTTGCTTGCCATGCGACATTGAATCCCAAAGCACTTATTTTTGATGGTCTATCAAATGTGCGCGAATGAAAATCAGTGGCGTGCCCGACATTTTGTGAAAACTCAATCACCGTACCATTTTCGTCCGTTATTACATCTTCGAGATTACTCGATGTAAACCAGTGCCCCATGGACGTAGATTGCGTCCGAACATTAAAACTAGAACTTAAATAATCTAGACTTAAATCCACATCAGGATTGGGGCGATATTGCAAAACCATGGTGCCACCAGTTCGAGTTCGTTTGTCAAACCTAACTCGCTGGTCGTAATTTCGAGGAACAAAAATGTTGTCACTCGACGTTGTTAACTCCTCTTGCGGGATATTGGTATTGAGCAACCAACCATCAGTTTGTGCTTCATTAATTCGGGCTTCATGTTCTTGTTGAGAAAAAGACAGTAACCAACCAAAGACATCATTGCTATGGCTCACTAGCAGGGTTCCTTGCGGGGTAGTTTGTTCGCTATTATCATCGAACATGGCTTTAACACTACCAGCCACTTTAAATCCACGCTCACTGAAGGGGCGAGCCGTTTCAATGTTGATTGTTGAACCTATGCCACCAGACTGCGTGGCGGCAGAAAATGTTTTTGTGACACTGACACCGCTAACTAATTCAGACGCTAGGGTGTCAAAGCTGAATTCACGGCCCTGGTTGTCGGTAGCTAAACGTCGCCCATTGGTTAAAACGGTATTGAACTGAGGACCAAAACCTCGCACAGTAACAAACTGTCCCTCCCCTTCTGAGCGATCAATCGACACCCCAGTGATGCGCTGCAAAGATTCAGCTAAATTTAAGTCCGGAAACTTACCTATGTCCTCGGCTTTTATCGCGTCTACCACTTCGAGAGAACTCTGCTTAAAATCCATAGCTCGTTGTGCACTAGCCCGCATGCCCTTGACTAAAATCAATTCATATTCAGCGTCCATCGCTTCTGGGTAAGTGAGCAGACTGTCTCCTTCGTCAGTGAACAATTCGATAACATGCGACAGCAGCGATTGGTGTTTTTGGTTTTGTGTATCCTCTGACAACTTAATGACTAAGGTTCCACTATTGCTAAACTCAGCAGCCAAACCGGTGTTGGCAAGTAGCAACTCAATGGCTTGTGCGGGGCAATATTGCCCACTAAGTCCGTTGGCCATACTTTCTTTAACTTTGTTGAAAGGAAATACCACGGTTAAGGAAGTTTGTTTGGCAAATTCAATGAGTGCTTCATCCGCTGACTTTTCTTCAATGGCAAAATTGATTGAGCAGGCTCTTATGGGTAAGACGGGTAAAGTTTGCGCTTTATTAGGGCCAGCAAAAGCCAATATGCTGCTAGCCAATATAAAATGAGGAAGTGTGCGCATAGGCGCAAACCCAGACATTAAATCTTTCGTATCGAAGGGCGATGAACAAGTTTTAGACGGCAAAATGAAAAACCAGTTGCACATGATTTAAAGGACTCAAACTAACCTCATTAAAACTTTTTTTTCGCGCCCACTATTAAATACCGTAGCAAAAAAGCTATTCTTTGATTTCATATCGATGGCATAATTTAACAACTTAATTACATAAATCATACCTAATGGAATAAATAAACTTAAGTCTTCCACTCAAAATAAGCGACTGATATTAATAGAATATTCTTAACCAAACTGGATTACCTAAAATAAAATGGAGGAATTTCAGTTTTCAATCGTCTTATTCCTGAAAGCAAAAATAACTGGACAATTATGGCTCATCCCGATTTCAAAAAATCAGGTTTATTCGACACGTTTATGCTGGCAAAAACCAGTATTGTTCGAATGGTGTCACGTATCGTGCCGCCAAAAGAAATAGAAGATATAGTGCAAGAAACATACGTGCGAATTTGCCAAATAGAAAATCATGATGCCATAACCCACAGCAAATCTTTTGTCATGAAAACGGCACGTAATTTAGCGTTAGATTATGTAAAAAAAGCAGAAAGTCGCTTAAGTGATAGTGTTGAAAATGATGATCAATATGACGTTGACACGAACGAAGATACCTTATTTCAACAAGCGGCAAGTAATGAAGAATTTGCTTATTTTTGCGAAAGCGTAAGACGTTTACCATTGCAGTGCCGGCGAGTGTTTGTATTAAAAAAAGTCTACGGCTATTCACAAAAAGAAATCGCCAAAGAGCTGTCTATCACTCAGAGTACCGTTGAAAAACATATCGCTGATGGGTTGAAACGTTGTGCGAGCTATATGATGCAAAAAGAAAGTGAATTGACTCAAGCCACAAAACACAATTTGACAACACGGGGGATAAGAAAATGAGTAATGTGTACCCGTTAAAGTCGGACGAACAATATATTGAGCAAGCCAGCGAATGGATAAGTAAATTAGACAGAGGCTTAAGCCCAACAGAAGCGAATGAACTAGAGCAATGGTTAATTGCAAATAAAGAGCATCGTAGGGTGCTAACTAAAATGGCAAATCTATGGGGTAAAATGGATGTATTAAATCATCTTAGCGACGTCGTTCCTCATACCCCCAATCACGCATCTAAGGTTAGTGGTCAACGTTGGGCCGTTGCGGCAAGTATTATTTTTGCCAGCCTTTTTTCGATTGGCGCTTACCAATGGTCAATAAATCAACAAAATAGTTTAACGGCACAACATATTTACTCTGAAAATGTTTACGCAACCAAAGTGGGCGAACACGCTACCTTTTACTTGCAAGACAAAACCAAGGTTGTGTTAAATACCAACACTCAGGTAAAAGTCACATATACCGATAAACAACGTTTATTTGAATTAGTAAAAGGTGAGCTGCATGTTACTGTTGCCCATAATACTAAGCAGCCTTTGAGTGTTTATGCTGGCGGAAAGATTATTCAAGCCGTTGGCACCGCTTTTAACGTGCAACTGCAAGATACCGGCGTTGAGCTAATTGTGACCGACGGCAAGGTATTGGTGGCAGATCAGTCCTTTGACAATAGCACGCCTCTTACTCAGCAGAGTGTGCGTTTATCTCATGCTTCCCTAGCGGTAAGTAAAGGTGAAAAAGTAGAACTGAGTGCTCAACAACCGCAGATATTACAGCTGAAAACATCGGAAATTGAAGTGGATTTATCTTGGCAAAAAGGCGAACTCATTTTTAGAGGCGAATCCTTGGCGGATGCCTTAAAAGAAATCAGTCGCTACACCCCCTATCATTTCAAGGTAGCTGATGAACAACTAAAAACGCTACAAATAGCAGGTTTGTTTCGCACTAATGACATTGAGGGCTTATTAACTGCGCTGGAACAGAATTTTGCCATTGAACATCAGCGCGTCGATGGTCAAACCATTCTATTGCAAGCGAGCCACCAACCTCAGCTCTAGCCTGAGGTTGTTATTACACCGCCCCAGCAAAGTCCAATTGACGCCACGCTTCATACACAAATACTGATACTGCATTTGATAAGTTCATACTGCGACTCTCTGGTAACATGGGGATCCGAAGACGCTGTTCCGCAGGCAAGGATTCAATGATATCCATGGGTAAGCCACGTGTTTCAGGACCAAACAGCAAAGCATCGCCTTTTTCAAACTTAGCGTCAGCAAAATAGGCCTTACCTTTGGTGGTACAAGCAAAAATGCGAGAGGGCTGACGAGCGGTAACGTAGGCGGATAGATCAGCGTAACGCTGTACTTTAGCAAATTCATGGTAATCCAATCCCGCACGGCGCACTTTTTTATCGTCCCAATCAAAGCCTAGTGGTTCAATCAAATGCAGGTTAAATCCGGTATTGGCACATAAACGGATAATATTACCGGTGTTGGGTGGTATTTCAGGTTGGTACAATACAATATCTAACATCTAGTAGCTGACTCTTAATTAGTTAAAAAATCCGAATTTAGCATTTAATTTGCGATCCAACTTTTTCACTCACCCCCTAAAGACTTAGTGATGTTCAGCAAAAAATGTTAAAGCTGCTCGCAGAGCTGGTCGACGATACACATCTCGCTCCATTAAAATTTCGTGTTGTGCATTTACAATAGTGTGCAATTTACAGGTACGTAATTTAGCCACGACTCGACGTTGCCGGGCATTATCTACCACCTGATCATCACCAGCCTGGATAGCAAGACTAGGAATGCAAAATTTCTCTGCTTTATGTTCAATGGTGTCCATCGCCTTACCAGCGGCATGCAACCAATGCCCTGTTACGCCGCCTAATTGCACCTCGGGTAGGTCAGCATATTCTTGTCGAAAGATCGCATAACGGACTTCACTGCTTGTCAGTCTGTTGTTTTTAAAGCCATGACTAACATAATTTTTTTGCCCAATGAAATAGCCATGCGGCCTTCCTAACAAACGATTAAATCCAACGTGAACAGTCACTAACAAACTGGCAAGCCAACTGGGTAAAGCAGGCCTGATACCAAACATAGGCGCCATAAATACCGCGGATTTAATCTGTCCTGGATGATGCATGCAATACAAAGCCCCTATTGCACTGCCCATAGAATGACATAACAAGTGCGGTTTTTCTTGACTATTGGGTAAGACGATTTGCTGTATAAACAGATCAAGATCAGCAACGTAGTCGCCAAAGTCATCAACGTAACCCATATGTGGATTGCCCGTCATCCGGTCAGACAATCCTTGGCCGCGATGATCATGAATAAAAACCGAGTAGCCATTTTGATAGAGGTCATACATCACCTCCTTATATTTTACATAGGCTTCGATACGGCCTGACGAAATAACAATTGAACCAATGGCATTGGGGTGTTTAACCCACGCATAGGCGAGACTCAGCTTGTCATGGGTAATAACCTGCCCATGTTGAACATGCTTTTTCCAAAAAGGTTGGATAAGGTCGATGTACGTTTTGGCGAGTCGCTCATCTGAGCTTAATAAAAAAGAATCAGTCATCAGGGTAAAAAGGCCTAGGTATTAAGCAACTATGGTATCAAGTGAGACGTAAACTGACGATGCTTTTACTCAAATTATTAGTGCGGCTTTTTACTCTGCTTTTTCATATAACTGTTTTCAATTGAACGCAAAATATCGCGCCAACTTACAATACCAACGGGTTTACCGTCTTCATTTACAATTGGAATACATGAAATATTATAGCGATTAAAAATACTGATAGCAGTATGTACATCGGCATTCGGTAACAAGGTAATCGGTTTACGAGTCATTATTTGATGCACTTTACGATTTAGGGTAACCGTGTCATGGGGTGTTTCTCTAGGGGTGCCAATAAAGGGGCTTAAGGCTTTTAACAAATCTCGGTCAGATAACACCCCGAATAACACCCCGTCTTCAACCACAAGTAAATGATGAAACTTAGCGTTTTCAAAAATATGTTTTACTACTTTTAACGTATCATCAAGCCCAACACTGACTATAGGTTGAGTCATTAACTTACTGACAAGCATCTCGGCCCCTTTGCTGACGTAAAATCCTGCTTACTTTATAAATATTCACAAGCTGTTTAAATGTAAAGCTACGTTAACGAAAATCACGGGTAAGCGCCATTGATTTAGGTTAGCGCTGCGTCATTAACTGTGGGCAAGGTAATCGTAACGCTTAGTCCTCCATTGGGTAAATTTACCGCTCGGATCTTACCTTGATGTTGAAGTATCGCTTGGTAGGCAATCGCCAACCCCAAGCCTACCCCACCCGATGCTCTGTCCCGAGCCAGCGATTCACGATAGAAAGGCTCAAAAATCCGACTCAATTGCTCTTGTTCAATGCCTTTTCCATCATCCCTTATATCTATAGTCAACCAAGAGTCTTGATGAACCAGAGAGACCTCGATGATATTGCTGGCGTAATTGATGGCGTTTCTGAGCACATTTTCGATTGCACTGGCTAACATTTGGCCATCGCCATCTAAATAACAGTGCTGCGCCGAATCAAAAATGATGTGCTTATTTTGTTCCTGCGCCTCAAATCGAGCGTCACTAATAAGGGGCACCAGTAATGACTGAATATCCACTATGCTTTTGTGCAGCAATGACTGAGGGTTATCTAAACGAGACAAAGTAAGCACCTGAGCTATCATTTTATCGATTTGCGCGGCTTCTTTTTCAATGCGCGTAATTGACGACAGTAATACATCCTTTTCTATGCGCTCAGCCTCATCCTCTTCACATTGTTGCTGTAAAATGCCGATCGATAATTGTAAACGCGCTAAGGGTGAGCGTAGCTCATGTGAAATGTCGGCAAGCAAGCGTTTTTGACTGCCCATCAAACGCTCAACTTGCTCTGACATAAAATTAAAATCACGGCCTAAACGCCCTATTTCATCCCGGCGCTTGCTCGCACTACCAACTCGGATGGCTAAATTTCCTGTCGCCATTTGCTTACTGGCATCCTGCAATTGTTTTATGGGGTTGACTAATGAACGTGCAAACCAAAAGCACAGTAACGCGCTTATCGACAACGCAATGGCAAAAATAAATTCCGGATGCTGGCGCTTTACTCTGCCCATAAACTCTGGGGGGGCGAGCCTTCCCACAAACAATAAGTAGTTTTTGCCCGAGTAAATAATCGAACTTGGCCCCACAAAACTACCTAAGCCTATATCGACACTGATGGGTGAGGTAGAGGGCGCGAGTTTTAAAAAGGCATTTTCATTTATTCCCATACGAGGGGGTAAAGAGCTAATAACACGGCCATCCGCAACATCCACCAGCACTAAACCGATTTGATTTCGCTTGCCCATGTGCAATACCACGTTATCTATGCTTTCGGTTTTGACTTGCTGGTGCAATCTATCTTGCAAAATTTGAGTGTAATAATTGAGCTCACTGACATCCGCTGAGCGCATTGGGCTAAATCGCACCTCATCACTTAATTGTTTCATGATCCACATGGACCCACTCATCATAATAACGGTGACGATCCAAAACCATAAAAACAACTTGATATACAGGTGGTTAGCGGGATTAAAATGAGATAAGAATTTCATTTTTTAACCATATAAATATAACCGGCACCGCGGTGAGTTTTAATTTTTTCATCTGCATTTTTGTGACTTAACTTCCGCCTAATGTTGCTAACATGCATATCAACACTGCGATCAAAAGCGGCTAACTTTCTGCCCAATACCTTTTCACTTAAATCCTGTTTACTAACCAAGTTTCCATGATTGAGCATTAATAAATGCAATATCGAAAACTCAGTGCCGGTTAGCTCCAAAACACTGTCGTTACAACTTACCATTTGGTTTGACGGGGAGATGATGACATCATCCAGCGTTAAGGTTTGATGCATGCTAGTACTGGGCAGCAGTTCCATACGTCTGACGATAGCCTTAATTCGGGCAGATAACTCTCGATGGTTAAACGGTTTAGGTAAATAGTCGTCGGCGCCCAACTCCAAGCCGAAGATTTTATCAAAATCATCCCCCTTGGCTGTCAGCATTAATACTGGCGTGTGATGACTAATACGCAGCTTTTTTAATACTTCAAAGCCATCGATACGCGGCAACATCACGTCTAATAAAATTAAGTCATATTTTTTATTAGACGTCGCTCTGAGTAAACCCGATTCGCCGTCATGGCATACGTCAATTTCGTATCCTTGCGGTTTGAGGTATTGAACTAGCAGAGCGGTAAATTCAATATCGTCATCGATGAGAAGTAGCTGCTTATTTTTCATGTAATTCGTGCTTTATCCTAGCGGATTGATGTTGATAAACCGAGTGTTACTATAACCCAGCTGCAAGTGAGTGCAGAGGCACATTTACACAAGCTTTACACAAAGCCCTAGTTGAAATGACTCTTCAACCGTAATAAGGGTATTAAATACGGTTAAGTCAACACGTTACAAGTTTGGCAACAAGCGTTGATATTCTCCATCGATGAACAAGGGAGAAGTAATTAACATATCAGCGGTTGAGGTATTGCATGCGACCGGAATATTCCAGACTGAGCACAAGCGTAACAAGGCTTTCACATCTGGATCATGGGGAGCAGGATTGAGGGGATCCCAAAAAAATACTAAGCAGTCGAGTCTATTTTCAGCAATCAAGGCGCCAATTTGCTGGTCTCCCCCTAAGGGACCGCTTTTATAACGATGCACATCTAACCCTAATTCTTGGGCAATCAAGCCACCAGTTGTGCCCGTTGCTACCAATTTATGTTTACTCAGCTCACTTTTATGCTGCAATGCCCAGCTAACTAAATCAGGCTTTTTATGATCATGTGCCACTAGAGCGATGGTTTTTTGCATACTCACGCTAACCCTTATAAAAATGACAATTAATAAACATTGAATTACATGACTTCTACCCGATTTTGGCCTTTTACCTTGGCTTGGTAAAGAGCAATTTCGGCTTTTTGAATCAGTAAAGTAGAGGATGAAAATTGTTTCGGTTTGATAACACCAACCCCAATGGTGGCACTTAAAAATTGAGTATGGTCAGCGTGTACAAAGTCCTTCGACAGTATATTTTGCCGAATCTGCTCAGCTAACTTCTGCGCTACATCAGCTTGGGTTTCGGTTAATATCACCACAAATTGCTCTCCACCATAGCGCACCACCAAATCTGTGACGCGCTTAACACTATCTCGAATAATGTCAGCGACGTGCACTAGACATTTGTCTCCGAAAACCGGGCCATGTTTTAAACTTATGCCTCTAAAATCATCGACATCAATCATCAACAGCGCAATGACAGATTCGTTTCTAATGGCTAATTTCCATTGATACTCAAAGCAATCAGTAAAATATTGACGATTATAAATTTTGGTTAATGAATCTGTCTTACTCAACAAATCAAGGTTTTGTTTTTGAACTTGTAAATCCAGCTCTTGTTTATAAGCGTTGCGGTAGTCTTTATTTAAGCGGTAGCCAAATGAAATTAAGAAAAACCAGTGCAGCATAATGATCCAACAGATCCCGTTTAACTCGGGTTTTAGCATGCTAAAGATCATGGCCGGTACAAGCATAATAGCGACATAAAGTTGCGGCACCAGAAACTTAGCTCTAAAACTCGCCACGGCGCCACCGGCAATAATAGCGATAAACATCACCAGTGCTAATAACAAAACACTAAAGCGCTCATCAATTATTGCTAAGGTGAACAACACTGACCAAAAGGCACCATGAGTGAGCAGCAATCCATAATGCAATAGCATCCATCTTTTGGGCAGCTTGAAGTAGACATATTGGTGCAAAAGAATGTGGCATAGACGAAATAAGGTAATCGTCACTAAAACGATGGAAAGTTGCAGACTTAATAGCGGCTGCTGCTGATAAAAGCCAGTACCGAAAAGCATGACAGTCCAAGCCACAATGTAAACAAATAAGCCCGCTCGGGAGTTTGCCTCGAAATCATGGTCAGATCGTCCCATTAAGTTATCTAATTGAGGCTCAATATTTTCATTCACGCTTTTAGGCCATGTTTCATTTATCAATAGCTATCCTAGCAAGAGAAAAAACCTATTTGAGTGAACTACTTGTTTATACACACTTGATGAATAAATTTCTGCAATAAATTTACTGTAGGCTCAACATAGTCTAAGTGCATAAACTCATCTGGTTGATGAGCTTGGTCAATACTGCCAGGTCCTAACACCAAAGTATCGCAACCAAGCAAATTAATAAAGGGGGCTTCGGTCGCGTAGTTCGCACTTTTCGCTGTTTTACCTGTTAATTTTTCTGCTAGTGCAATAATGTTTTGCTCATCTTTACACGCAAATGCAGGTGCTGTGGGGTACATTAAGTCTAAACTCAGTCGATTTGGAAACTGCTTGCGCACTGGCGCAAGAGCGGCATCTATCATCGCCAATGCTTCTTCATCACTTAATTCAGGGACTGCGCGTAAATCAAAATTGAGGAGGCACTGACCACAAATACGGTTTTCACCATCACCACCGTGGATATGCCCTAAATTCATTGTTACGTGTGGAACGCTAAACGCATCATCGTGATATTTCTGCTTTAGAGTCTCTTGTAGAGTCATTAATTGCCCAATCGCTCGATACATGATCTCAATGGCGTTAACGCCTTTGGCAGGATCACTAGAATGCCCTGCCTTTCCTTCTATGTTTAAGCTTTGCGCGATATGGCCCTTATGCTTATAGATCGGAATAAGCTCAGTAGGCTCGCCGATAATTGCCATATCAGGTTTTATTAATTGCTGATCGGCAAAAAAGCGCGCGCCCGCCATAGAGGTTTCTTCATCAGCACTAGCAAGTATATACAGCGGTTTATTTAGCTTTTTTAAATCAACCTCTTTTAATGCTTCTAAGATGAAGGCAAAAAAACCTTTCATATCACAAGTGCCTAAACCGTAAATTTTTCCATCTCTTTGCGTTAATGAAAAAGGGTCAGATTGCCAACGACCTTCATCAAAAGGAACGGTATCAGAGTGGCCGCAAAGTAATAAGCCACCCTCACCAGACCCTATTTGAGCAAGCATATTAAACTTATTATTGGTACCAGGTACAGTTTGAATATTTATTGAAAAACCAAAATCTGCTAACCAGCTTGCTAACAAGTCAATAATCGCTCGATTTGACATGTCTATTTTTTCATCAAATGCACTTATTGAAGGGGTTTGAATGATTTGTCGATAGTGTTCTAAGAAAGAAGAATGTTGCATAAGCCTCTGCATATATATTTATTCACTTTTATTGCATAACTATCCCGCATATGGCATTCTATTGTCAATGCGGTTTATGCCCCTTTGGTCTATAAACCATACTTTAGCTCAATTTGGTTTCATAACGAATATGGTAATGTTCATTTCATCAACTATTTCCCTGCCTAGCTTCGCCAGCAAGTTGTATCGACGATAGTCGACGTCTGATGCGTATAGCACACTCTTTACCTTTGAGGTTAATACTTAAAGGTAAGGAGTGATTTTTTTGTTTTTGTTACCTTGTTCGTAAGAAGAGATTATTAAATGTTGAAAACTTGTATTATCGGCGCGAGCGGTTATACCGGCGCTGAACTCGCTTTATTACTGCAGCAGCACAGCCAATTCGAACTCAGTGCCTTATATGTATCAGAAAAAAGTCTCGACGCGCATAAACAGCTCGGTGACTTGCATGGCTTTTTATACGGCCGTATTGATCTGGCTTTACAGCCGCTAAAAGACGCAGACATGGGGTTATTAGCTAACGAAATGGACGTTATTTTTCTAGCGACGCCCCACGAAGCGAGCCATGAGTGGATGGACAAGTTAGCCGGGAAAAAAGCTGTGGTCATGGATCTATCAGGCGCCTTTCGTCTAAAAAATACTGCTGTGTTTGCGCAATATTACGGTTTTGAAAACACCCAAGCGCATTGGCTGGAGCAGGCTGTTTATGGCTTGGCAGATTGGCATCAAGACGCAATCAAAACCGCAAGTGTGGTTGCCGTGCCGGGCTGTTACCCAACTGCTTCACTCACCGCTTTAAAACCGCTACAAGAGGCTGGATTGCTTGATATAAGTCACCGCCCCATTATAAATGCGGTGTCTGGCGTTTCTGGCGCGGGTCGCAAAGCGGCCTTGAATAGTAGTTTTACCGAAGTGAGCCTACAAGCTTACGGCGTGCTAGGTCACAGACATCAACCTGAAATCGCCACTTATTTGGGCAATGAAGTTATTTTCACGCCTCATTTGGGTAATTTTAAACGGGGCATACTCGCCACAATTACTGTCAAAGTAAAAGCAGCCGTAAGCGCAGAACAAATCAATCAAGCTTACCAACTGGCTTATGCCAGTAATCCTATCGTTCGTTTACGTAATTCATGGCCAAAAATAGACGATGTAGCGCATAGTCCTTTTTGTGACTTATTTTGGAAGTATGATGAGCAAAGCGGTTATCTGGTCGTTGGTAGTGCCATTGACAATTTATTAAAAGGCGCCGCTTCTCAAGCTGTTCAATGCGCAAACTTGCGTTTTGGATTTGAAAGTCATTTGGATTTAGTAGGTTAACGCCATGAAAACCATAGTCATAAAAGTAGGCGGTGCATTTATGCAAGCCGACGAGCTTGCTTTAGCTTTGCTTGATACGATTAAGAAGTTGCAAGAAGAAGTGTGCGTGGTGCTTGTTCATGGTGGTGGTCCCATGGTCGAAGAACTCTTAGCCGCACTTAATTTACGCAGCAATAAAGTCAATGGTTTACGGGTCACACCAGAAGAACAAATGCCTTTTATTACCGGCGCTCTTGCTGGCACTGCCAATAAGCAACTTTGCGGCTTAGCTATAAAAGCAGGCTTAAATCCAGTGGGTTTGAGTTTAGCCGACGGAAAAATATGTATTGGCTCAGTATTAAGCCCCGAATTGGGCCGAGTAGGCTCAGTGGTAGCGGGCAATGCGCACTTGCTACAATTATTGGTTAGCAACGACATGTTACCCATTATCAGTTCTATTGGCGCGGATCCTGAGGGGCGCTTACTCAATGTGAATGCTGACCAAGCTGCTACCGTCATTGCCCAATTACTAAAAGCGGAACTCATTCTCTTATCGGATGTCCCTGGGGTATTAGATGCCAACCGAACCTTAATCGAAAAATTAAATAAAAAGGAGATTGATGCCTTGATTGAAGAGGGCGTCATTCGTGACGGCATGGTTGTTAAAGTGCAAGCTGCTTTGACCGCGGCGCAAAGTTTGGGCCGCAGTGTCACCATAGCAAGCTGGAAATCTGCGCCTAAACTGTTAGGCTTTTTGCACAACGAACCAGTTGGTACGCAAATTTCACCTGCGCCAAGCGCAATTCAACCACAACAATAAAGGTTAAAGGCAGATTAATGAAACAGGATTTATTGACTCTGAAGGATTGGGATAAAACACAATTAGAGCAGTTACTTACCTTAGCACGCACCATAAAAGCAAATCCTAAAGGCTACCGTAAAGCCTTAGACGGCCTATCGATCGTAGCGTTATTTGAAAAGCCCTCACTGCGTACCCGCGTCAGTTTTGACATTGGCATTAACAAACTAGGCGGCCATTTAGTCTACCTAGACAGTCAGTCAAATAAATTGGCCGGACGTGAAGATGTAAAAGACATGGGCGCAAATTTAGCCTGTTGGGCTGATGCTATTGTGGCGCGAGTTTTTGCTCATTCAACCTTAGAAGAGTTGGCAGAATCAGCAGATGTTCCGGTTATCAATGCCCTATGCGATAAATATCATCCTTGTCAGGCAGTTGCTGATTATTTAACCATCAGTGAGCACTATGAGGACCTAAGCAAGGTAAAATTAGCTTATATTGGTGATGGCAATAACGTGACCCATTCACTTATGTTAGTGGGTGTGGCTTTAGGTTGTGAAGTTATCGTGATCACGCCAAAAGGCTACGAAGTTGATGCAGAAATCATAACGCTGACCGAGCAACGTGCAGCGCAATTCGGCGGAAAATTAACCGTCAGCACCGATATAAAGGCTGCCATAGGCGCCCATGTTCTATACACCGACACATGGATTTCTATGGGCGACACTACCCCACTGGCACAAATCAAAGAAGTCTTTGACCCCTATAAAATCGATGAAGCCTTGATGGAATTAACAGGCGCTGACTATGTGATGCATTGCCAACCCGCTCATCGCGATCTAGAAATCAGTGGCAGCCTTATCGATGGCGACACATCTTTACTCATGCAACAAGCTGAAAACCGCATGCATGGGCAAAATGCAATATTAGTACAATTACTGGCTGCTAATTTTACACCAGCTAACTAAACCTCATCACATTTAGAAAACGACTTACAGCAGGAACAAACAACATGGCTAAAAAACAAATTAAAAAAGTAGTACTCGCCTATTCAGGTGGTTTAGATACCTCAGCAATCATTCCTTGGTTAAAAGAAAATTACGAGGGTTGTGAAGTTATCGCCTTTGCCGCAGACGTAGGTCAAGGCGAAGAAGAGCTTATCGGTTTGCGTGAAAAAGCCTTAAAAACCGGCGCAAGTGAGTGTTACATCGTTGATTTAAAAGAAGAGTTCATCGCTGACTACGTATTCCCCACCATTACAACGGGTGCCGTATACGAAGGTGAATACTTACTTGGTACATCTATGGCACGTCCTATTATCGCCAAAGCTCAAGTTGAAATCGCGCTAAAAGTCGGGGCTGATGCCTTATGCCACGGTTGTACCGGTAAAGGTAACGACCAAGTGCGTTTTGAAGGCACCTTTGCGGCCTTAGCCCCTGAATTAACGGTTATTGCGCCTTGGCGCGAGTGGGACATGGTCTCACGTGAAGACTTACTCGCTTACTTAGCCGAGCGTGACATTAAAACCTCAGCCTCTGCCACCAAGATTTACAGCCGTGACGCTAACGCGTGGCACATTAGTCATGAAGGTGGTGAGCTTGAAGATCCTTGGTGTGAGCCAAGTAAAGGGGTTTGGACATTAACGACTGATCCAGAAGATGCGCCTGATCAAGCAGAGCGAGTCATGTTAAGTTTTGATGCAGGCAAACTCATTGCCGTTAACGGTGAAGCATTGACACCTTATGAAGCAGTAATGAAATTAAATACCATTGCTGGAGCGCATGGTGTAGGCCGTATCGACATCGTTGAAAACCGTTTAGTCGGCATGAAGTCTCGTGGTTGTTATGAAACGCCAGGAGGCACAGTAATCGTTGCCGCTTACAAAGCCCTAGAAACCTTAGTCCTCGACAAAGCCGCCCTTAAATATCGTGAGCAAATTGGCTTAGAATTTTCACACGTTATGTACGACGGTCGTTGGTTCACCCCCTTAAATGATGCCCTATTAGCGGGCGCTGCCAGCTTCGCTAAGAAAGTGACTGGCGACATCGTGGTAAAATTGTATAAAGGTCAAGCCACAGTGGTACAACGTCGTTCACCCAATAGCTTGTATTCTGAAGACTTTGCCACCTTTGGTGCCGATGACGTATACGATCAAAGCCATGCTGAAGGGTTTATTCGCTTATACAGTTTATCGAGCCGTATCAGCACCTTAAACCAAAAGGCTCGCGCCCTTAAAGAAGAAGGTAAAGCCTAATGAGTTTATGGGGTGGTCGATTTCAAGATGGCAGCAGCGCCATGTTCAGACGGGTAAACGATTCGTTTCCCTTTGATCGTGCCTTGGCAAGCCAAGACATTCGTGGCTCGATTGTATGGTCTCGTGCCATTTGTAAAGCTGGCGTAATAACGCAAGACGAGCAAGCTCAACTCGAAACAGCCTTAAACGCCTTGTTGGTTAAAGCTGACGCTGGCGAGCTTGATTTTGATGCAAGTGGTGAAGAAGACATACATAGCTTTGTTGAAGCCACCCTGATTGAACAGTTAGGTGACGTCGCACGTAAACTCCACACCGGCCGCAGTCGTAATGACCAAGTGGCCACCGATTTTCGTTTGTGGTGCCGTGAACATGTCGAGCTTCTTAGTCAAGATTTACGACACGTTATTCAGTCTTTACTCAGTACCGCAAATAATAATCTTGACGTTATTCTACCGGGTTATACCCATTTACAACGTGCGCAACCCGTTCGGTATCCGCACTGGTGTTTAGCCTATGTAGAGATGTTCAAACGTGATTTAAGTCGATTACACGATTTAAAAGTGCGTTTAAACCAATGCCCCCTAGGCAGTGGTGCCTTGGCCGGTACGGTGTACCCTATTGATCGTCAAGAAATAGCCACGCAGTTGGGCTTCGACAGCCCATGTTTAAACAGCTTAGATGCGGTTTCTGATCGCGACTACGTGTTAGAAACCTTATTTGCTGCCAGCACCAGCATGATGCACTTGTCGCGCATGGCAGAAGATTTGATCTTCTTTAACACCGGCGAAGCAGGTTTTATCACCTTAGGTGACCAAGTCACCTCTGGTTCATCCTTAATGCCACAAAAGAAAAATCCTGATGCCCTAGAGCTCATTCGCGGTAAATGTGGTCGGGTATTTGGTAGCTTGCAAGCTATGTTGGTGACCATGAAAGGCTTACCTTTGGCCTACAACAAAGACATGCAAGAAGACAAAGAAGGCCTGTTTGACGCAATGACACAATGGCATATTTGTTTATGTATCGCCAGTGAAGTCATCGACACCATCAAACTTGATAAAGAACGCTGTGCTAAAGCGGCCCGTGAAGGCTATGCCAACGCCACTGAACTGGCTGATTATTTAGTGGGTAAAGGGATCCCCTTTAGAACCGCTCATGATATTTCTGGCCAAGTAGTACTGGCTGCGCTTGCTCAGAAAAAAGCCATTGAAGAACTCAGCTTGCCTGAGCTCAAGGAATATTCAGCGTTAATTGAAGACGATGTCTATGAAATTTTGCAACTTGAGTATTTGGTCAATAAACGCAGCATTTTGGGCGGTACTGGCATAGAGCCGGTCAAACAAGCCTTAGCTAGTGCTGTCGCGTTTAACCAACAATAGTCGCAAAACCTAAACCAAGAAAAGGAATCAATGTGGTCGTTTCGCATATAGATAGTGTCAAAACTATTCGTAATTCAGCCCCGTATATCAATGCTCATCGTGGTAAAACCTTTGTCTTGATGTTTGGTGGTGAAGCCATAGAAGACGCTAACTTCGCTAATATTATTCATGATATCGCCCTGCTTAATAGCTTAGGAGTAAGACTGGTATTAGTGCACGGCGCACGGCCGCAAATTGATCAACGTGTGCAATTACGCAACTTGCCCTTTCGTTTTCAAGACGATATCCGCATTACCGATAAACAAACCCTTGAATGTGTTAAAGATGCAGCAGGGTCGGTAAGGGCACAAGTGGAAGCACTATTAACCATGGGCTTGCCCAACTCGCCCATGCACGGTGCGCAAATTCGCGTCTGTTCAGGTAATTTAGTCGTCGCTATGCCCATTGGCGTGCGTGACGGCGTGGATTTTGAAAATACCGGCTTGGTACGCCGCATTGATGTCAATGGTATCAACGACCATCTCAACGATGGCTCAATTGTACTGCTTTCGCCAATGGGCTATTCGCCAACAGGCGAAGTATTTAATTTATCGCACGAAGATGTGGCAACCAATGCGGCTATTTCGTTAAAAGCCGACAAGCTTATTTTATTTACCCCTGATGATGGCATCATAAGTGAAGATGCTCACCTGCTGCGTAATATAGAAATTGACCAATTGTACGGTATGCTGAATAACCCGTTTTATGCCGCGCAAAAACTCTCTTTGCAAGCTATCGCTTCAAGTTTGGAGTCAGGAATTAGTCGTTGTCACTGTGTAAGTTACCGTCAAGATGGCGCCTTATTACAAGAGCTCTTTACTCGTGATGGTGCAGGCTCGCTTATTGCCCAGCGTTCTTACGAACAATTACGCGCGGCCAATATCGAAGATGTGGGCGGGATACTAAAACTCATTAATCCACTTGAAGAAAAAGGTATCTTGGTGAAGCGCTCAAGAGAGCGTTTAGAAAGTGAAATCGAGTTATTTACCTTAATTGCCCGAGACGGCATGACCATCGCTTGCGCTGCACTTTATCCTTACCCAGAAGAAGAGATGGCTGAGTTAGCCTGCGTTGCTACTCATAGCGACTACCGTGGTGGTAATCGCGGTGAACGATTGTTACACGCTATTAAAACCCAAGCCTTACAACAAGGCATTAAGTCTATTTTTGTTTTAACCACCGTGACGGGGCATTGGTTTTTAGAACAAGGTTTTATGCCTGCCAGTCTGGAAGACTTACCAGCTAAAAAGAAAGAGCTTTATAATTTTCAGCGTAAATCCAAAGTATTTATCTTACATTTATAATAATACAAGGGGCTGCAGTCTTTTGCTGTTTGCCCTCGTTCAAACTAGATTCTGCCCCCTATGACACATTCGCTACAAACAGGACCCATCATGACCCAGCAAGAATTACTTTTACAACTCAACACGACACCTGAGCTTGTTCAATTTAGTGATGTGATCCAGATGATAACCACCCACTTCGATTATCAAGCCACAAGGTTTAAAAATGGCGACATTGTCAACGAAGCAGGAAGTAATGAAGGCTCATGCAAACTCTTGTATTTTGCTCAGTTCAAGCAGTTGTCCGAGACTCAAACCTTGCATTTATTTGGGGATTACTATCGTCAAGATGTATTGGCAAACCCAAGTGGTAGTGATCATGGCAATATTCGAAACTTTATGAAATTTGGTTGGCAGGGCGTGCAGTTTGAGGGCGTGGCGCTGGCTGAAAAATAACACAGACAAATGACAACAAAACACGAAAGAGCGCTAACACAGCGCCCTTTTAATTAAAAAAGCGTTCAACTCCCCAGATACAGCCAAGAATGACCGTCGCCACGGATATCAGCGGCACTATATAGTGGCGGTATAAGGCATATTTACTCAGCCACCACAATGCAGGTAAAACAAGGGCTGATAAGGCAAGCTGGCCTATTTCTACGCCTAAATTAAATGCCAGTAATGGAATGAAAATAGGTGCGCCCGCGCTGCCAAGCCCTAAACCCGTTAACACATTAGCAAAACCGAAACCATGCAGTAAACCAAAGGCGCTAGTAAGTAACCATCGATTCGGCGGACGATGTTGATAGTAGAGATTTTCTAGCCCCACATACACGACCGTTAGCGCAATCGCCAGTTCAATCCAGTGTTGCGGTAAGTTGAAAATGTGCAGTGAAGCCAAGGATAACGTGATGGTGTGCGCCACAGTAAAGCAGGTAATAATGAGCGCGGCGGCTTTCCACGTTCTGCATACAATCAATAAGGCCAATAAAAATAGTAAATGATCAAAGCCGATTAAAATATGATGCACACCCAAGCTCAGAAAGCTTAAAAATACCCCCTCGTAATTCGCTTGTTTGGTCTTGCCATCAAACGACACTTCGTCATAACGGTGAGTAAAAGTGTGAATAAATAAACCCACTTGGATATGCTGAGAATTAAAAATACTTAGGGTAAGTTTAAATTCTGGATTGGTCTGATCAATAAAATCACTGCGAAAACCCAGCATGCCTAAGGCTGAATCAGGATAAAAAAGTGTAAAAATCACAGAGTCGGTTTCTGGGATGATTTTTATCTCAACAGTGTCAGCGCTCATAGGCTCACCATTGAGGGTTATCTCAAAAAATTGTTTGGCTTTGTGACTAAGGTGTGTCCGTATATTCGGCAGATTCTCGACACTGAGCTGATTATTCTGATTAATCAGATCTTGAGTGAAAATATCCGCGGTTACGGCAGCTAAATACAGCTCAAGGGTCAGTTGATGTTGTTGGTTTATGTTGACTTTTGCCTCGCCAGAAAATACATCATGGGCATGACTCACCCAAGTAAGCATCAGTAAAGCGATAAACATGACAGCGCGTATTAACATCAAAATACTCTATACAATTAGCAATAACCAACAACAATTCATTTCATACCACGAAAAAGGCACAAGTTTTTTGACTTGTGCCTTCATTTTTCACTTACTTACATCTTATAAGAAAAACCTACTGAGTACTCTCGTCCAGACCACTGCAAATCAGTAAGACGACCAGGACCGGCATTTTCGCTTTTTACTTCGCTTAGTAAGTTACGGCCATCAATATACACTTTTAAGCCATTATCAAAGGTGTAAATCAGCTTAGCATCCATGTAACCGGCTTTATCTACAAACACAGGGTTGCCTGAGCGGTCAGAAGTAGCGCGGGCTAAATATTCGTCTCGGTAGTTATAAGCAATACGTGCACTCCAATGGGTATCTTCATAAAAAACAGACAAATTATATGAGTTTTTAGACATAGAAGGGAAAGGTAATTCCTCTCCAGTTAGACTATTAAATATGCCTACATCGGCAGATTCCATATACGTGTAGTTAGCACTCCCCCCCATGTTACTCAATATTCCGGGTAGAAAATCAAAGATAGTCGAGGCCTGTAACTCAAGGCCTTTGTTTTTGACCCCACTGCCATTGAGTTTCTGTTTTACATCCCACAGGCGACCATCACCAAAAAAATCCACATCGTAGCGGGTATCGGCATCAATGATCCAGCTGGTAATGTCTTTAACAAAATAGCTGCCCGATATAATGGATTGGTCGTCCGGATACCAATTTAGCGCCACTTCCCATTGTTCAGCCATATAAGGTTTCAAAGCGGGGTTGCCTGCAGAACAGGTATTTCTGTTTTCATCTCCTAATTCTGACAACCTTGTGTAATAAATTTTACAGGTGGCATTAACGTTAAGATCGCTAGTTTTAGGATGAGCTAATACCTTAGCTGCGCCAACATACAACACCAATTGGTCAGGAATAAGACCCAAATTTAAGTTAATACTGGGCAGGGTATCTGAATAACCTTCAACCACGGTTTTGCGACCTAAGAAATTATCCGGATGATCAGGATCTTCAATGGGGGCTTGAGGCAGACCATTTGCGCCCACAAGCACATTACCCAATTCATCTTTTGGGTCAACATATACCGTTTCTCTTACATCGCCGTTGGCACCGATTTCGGTTTCCACATAACGTAAGCCTACGTTACCCCAGAACCGTAAACCCATTACCTCCCGTTCAAAATTAGCCTGCAAATAATAAGCATCTGTGTTGACCACCTGATCAAAGTTACCAAGTTTGGCATCTAAATCATTGCGGCTTACATTTTCTTGTGAAACAAATTTCATGACTTCAAGGAAAGGTTCACTATTCACTGCCCAATAAGTGCCTATGGTATCAACCCCTAAATCATACCCTTCAAACAATTCTCGTGACTCAAATGTGCGACCTGTTAATACATTGATATTGTCTTGCAATGTCCAAGGTACACCGTTATAGGAAGCACCCACGTCACGAATAATGTTGTATTCATAATTAATGTTTTCTACCGACACTGAACTACTGCGGTAGCCACCTCGGAAAATGGTAAAAAAATCAGAATCAGGAATATACGTAATATCGAGCTTTGCCATTATTTCTTTGGCTTCGTCAGCAGTGGGTGCATATTTGTAACGTACTCGGTTACGATAACTGGCTGGGTCGTTTATATTAAACCTATCTGATGTGTCATCCTCTGAGCCAGGAAGCCTGTTGTAAAAATACCCTTGGTTGTAATCCCATGAGGGTATTCCGCGCTCATCTAAGGTCACTTTAATCCCAGCAATATCATTGGTCGTGGTTTGCGTATCACGAGAATCAATATCTTGATCGGAGGTAGATTGCGATACCAAACCCTCAACTCGCCATGCGTCACGGGCATACACAAAACCAGCATCTAATAAACTGGTTGTTTGATCCCATGCAAAGTCTAAGGTTCGATTGGTAACACTAGCGGCTTGTGTCACAAAGGATTTAACGTTATGTAGCTCATCAACCACAACTGACTCAGGCATCACCCGCGCTGCTGACCCCACTGCTAAATCAATATTTAAGTCGAGCGCTTGTTTGTCACGGGTGTTGTAGGTGTAACCTACATGAGTCGAAAGGCTATCATTTAAACGATACTGCAGCATCACTTGCGAGCTTAGGCGTTTTTCATCTCGCCCCCAAATACCATATCGAGGCGTTGCTGGTGAAAATTCCCACCACTGTTTTTCACAGGCAATCGGATCGGTGGCTGCCATACAATCAGCTTGCACAGTAATATCGGCATAGGCCGCATCAATAGACGTTTTCTCATCTACACCATCATAATCAGCGTAACGATTCCATTCAGTGTTTCTAATCGCGTGGATCATGGTGCTTTTGTCGGAACCAGTCACATTGAGAAGCAAACCTAAGTCTTCAGTAAACTTGTGCACACCAACAAAATTAAATTTCGGACTGACGTTACCAATCAAATCGTTATATTGTCCCTCGGCACTTACAGACAAAAAGTTTGACTCAAACTCATTAGGTTTGCGGGTTTCAACTTGTATCGTGCCACCAATTCCTCCTTCCGTCATACGGGCTTCAGAGCCTTTAATCACATCAAGAGCCTTAATTAATTCAGAGGCCATATCACGGAAATCTACGCCCCGAGTTCCACCAAAACCAAGGGCTGATACATTATTCACTTCAACTTTCACTAAGTCGGGCTCAACACCCCGTAAACTAATTTGATTCCCTTCGCCAAAATCGCGACTGAGTTGCACACCCGGAATACGTTGTAGCGCTTCAGCTACGTTTTTATCGGGAAACTGGCCAATATCCTCAGCGACTAACGAATCCATCATGGTGCCGCCATTCTTTTTACGGTCTAAGGCTTTTAACTGGCTAAAGCGCATTCCCGATACTTCAATGACCTCGACTCCGGATTCATCGGCCTCAGTGTCACTGATTTCTGATTCTAATTCGGCTGGTGCCGGATTTTTTTCTACTTGCTGCTCTGCGAGCGTTTGCGGCTCTTGAGCGGCATAAATTGGGGTCATTACAACCAGCGCTGCACTACTGGCGAGAATGGCAGCGATAGTTTTACCTAAAGTATTGTGTTTGAAATTAATCATGATTCCCTCATTCTAATTTGAGTTATCTGGAGAGCTAAATTTCTCTTTTCATATCGTGATAACGCTGCCATAAAAAACGATTTTTATGGCAGCCCTTGGGTTTATTGACACGCAATCGGGAGGGGAGCATTGCCGCCCGAGGTTGACTCGATAGTTAAACTGTCAACGTTAGCCAAACCACCAGCCGTTCTTGAAATAAGGGCAATATCAGCTTCCCCAGTTTGTAACTCAACAGTGACGGTAACCGGTACATAAGTCGTCCAATCACCTGGGTTCATGTCTACTTTGGCTACCGCTTCAGTACCATTGATGTCGAGCCTGCCCCAACGGTTATCCGTGCCGCCGTTGGCGTAAACAAAGGTAAAGGTGTAACTACCCGCCTCAAGCACATTCACTTTCCAGTAAACACCTTTGTCGAGTTCGTTAGCGGTATTGGAAAAACCAGTCCCAGTAAAACCAGGGTTGTTGTTTTCAACCGCGCCATCCACTTTACAGAAACCCACTTGGTCCTCCTCTAATTGCAAAGACGTCACCACCGGGGCGGCCTCAAATTTCACCTCAGCTTCAGGATCAGTATTTATCACCGTGCCATCACTCATGGTAACTTTGAACATGTACCAATAAGTCGTATCTTCAACCAGACCGGTGGTATCTTGATACACGCCTTCAGCATCAACTCCACTGGCAATGCGCTCACGACCATCAAGGGCATTTGTAGTATTCCGATACAACTCAATTCCGCTGATGCTGGTGAAGAAGTTTTCTAATTTCCATGACAAACTAATCCCACCATCACTAAGTACTGAGAACAAATTCGCCTTAGGTATAGGCACGGCAAACAAGGTCTCACCTTCTGCATCGGTATTCACTGTTGTACCGTCAGCCAGACGCACTTTAAACATGTACCAATAGGTGGTGCCATCCACTAAACCGGTGGTATCGGTGTAGCTACCTGCGACAGGAACGCTGCTTGCCACCCTGACTCGATTCGCTGTACCGGCAATCGTATTGCGATAAAGCTCAATATAATCAATCTCTTGACCAAAGTTTTGCAAGTTCCAAGTGATATCCACTTGTTGACCATCAGACTGCACATTCATATTGGTTATATTGGCCGCATTGGTAATTTCACCTTCAACATCGGTACTTGGGGTTGATCCATCCGCTAAGGTGAGTTTGAACATGTACCAATAGGTAACCCCTGGTTCAGCTGTCGTATCGAGGAAGGTTCCTTGCAATACATCAGTGTCAGGCAGTATCGTTAAACGAGTACGACCACCCGCTTGAGGTAAGGTATTACGGTACAATTGTGAACCGACTATTACAGGGAAGTTTTGTAAATCCCAACTTAAGGCGATACCAGCATCTGTGTACGTAGAGGTGAGATTTGTCACGGGTACAATAATATGTTCACCAAAAACAGGGTCGGCACTTATTGGATCACTGCCTGAAACCTCAAACTCTATCCAGTAAAAATACTTGCCACCAGGCACCGTTGATGGATCGAGCCAAGAGCTCGTCGATACCGCAGGAGAGCCTACTGAAACACGCGTTGCTGAATCAGGTGGGGTATTTTCATCAACGGCATCCGCTCGGTAGATTGTGATGGTATTGGCATCAACATTTTTAGTTGACCATTCTAGTGTTACGCCATCTGGTGAACTGACCCCGTTAAACACTACAAGAGGAATTAAACTTGATGTGAGTTTGGTTTTCGATAGTGCAAGCTCAGAAATTTCAGCGCCACTGCTGTCTTTTAACACTGCCCAATAGTAATAGGTCACATCAGGTAGTGCAGTATCATCATCGAAGGTGGTTTGCCCCTGAGGTATTAGCCCCACACTGACTCTTCCGGCCACACTGTCGGTGGTGTTGCGGAATATTTCGATACTGTCGGCATCAACATTATTTAAATAAACATTGATTGAAACACTATCTTCATCACCTTGCGCCACTAACTTTGTTAACTCACCCAATTCCACGGTTTGCATGGTGAATTGGGGCCACTCACGTATCGAGGTTAATGCTGTATCGGTGTCACTGCCTAAATAGAAACTAGGATGTGGGGGTTGATTGTACGCAACATTTTGCCAAGCAATGGCTTCACGATACTGCACGTCGTGCATTAGAGTGGGTAACCTGATATCCGTAGGTATTGTAGTTGAAAAGATCATTAACTCTGTGCTGTCGGTATTAGCAAAGACAACTTCTTCGCGCCAATCACCGAACAAGTCAGCAGATAAACTTGGGGTTGCCTTAGTACCGTTGTTTGATACTGCATTAAAGGCACTACCTTCAAATATCACTTCAGAACTACTAGTCTGAGGATTCCACTTATAAATATTCGTTCCGTCTAACAACTCTCTGAGTAAATCACCGTCCCACCAAATGGCAAAATTCATTTGAGCAGGTCTTTCGGTGTGCCCTTCTAAAATAACCGTTCCATCAGCAGCCACTAGCCCACCGCGGGATCCCCAATTTTCATTGCCGCTATAATTAGGGTCAATATCCACACTCACACCGCGACCAACGTCAGCACCATCAGAAGGACGACGCCATAAAATTGCGCCTGTTTCGGCATCGTGAAGCTCTACGCCGTACTCGATACCATCTTTGGTGTAACTCGTTGGGCTTTCATGCACCATGAACACTTCTAAGCCGGGGCGACTTGGATCAATATCAGACATATGCAAGGCATCGCCATGCCCTAAGTCAGTGCTATATAAAGCTGTGCCGTCATTATCGATGGCAGCGGCACCAAAGATGATTTCGTCAAATCCATCAGCGTCGACGTCGCCAATCGTTAAGCTGTGCGCACCTTGTCCAGCAACGATAGCATCAGCAGCACCGAAATTTGTATCAAAGGTCCAGCGGCTCACAAATTTGTTATCCCGCCAGTCGTACGCCGCAACAACGGCGCGAGTATAGTACCCGCGAGACATAAGTAAGCTTGGAGAATCGTCACCTAAATAAGCCACTCCAGCCAAAAACCTGTCGACCCTATTGCCGTAAGTATCGCCCCAATCACCGACGTTACCGCGAGCGGGTTCATAGTTAATGGTGTCGAGTGCTTCACCTGATAAACCATCAAACATGGTCAAAAATTCTGGGCCATCCAATATATAGCCCGAAGCATTGCGATAAATTGCCGTTGGGTCACCAATAACCGTGCCGCGACCATCAATGGTGCCATCGGCGGTTTTCATGGCGATTTCAGCACGACCATCTTGATCAAAGTCAAAAGCCATAAATTGGGTGTAGTGAGCCCCTGAACGAATATTAGGACCAAGATTAATGCGCCACAGTTGTTTGCCTTCCATGGTATAGGCATCAATTAAGGTATCGCCTGTTGCCCCTGATTGGGCATTATCCTTGGCATTACTGGGATACCATTTGACCAGCAGTTCATACTGACCATCACCATCTAAGTCTGCGACTGAAGCATCATTAGCGCTGTAACTGTATTCGCTACCCTCAACAAAACCATTTTCAGGTTTATTCAGTGCAATACTTAGATAGGAATGAGTCCATGCTGAGCGTTTTTTAGAAGCACCAACTTCTTGCTCGGATACAAAGGCTTTTACCTGGTAACTATCTGTGGCAAGGCCTGTCTTGTCTTCGTAAAAGGTCCGATCAATGACATAATTTGTTGTCAATAATTCATCATTTTTATAAATTTTAAAGCTGACCTTTTGAGAATCAGAGCCTAAAAAACGCCAACTGAGCGCATTGCCATCTGCTGTCGGCATAACCACTAGGCCTCTATCTAAAAATTCAAGCGCCTTACCATCTCGTGCGGGATCACTAAGTTCGACAACGACTGGCGGTGTACCGGTATCTACCACAACCTCATTATCTGGCGTGAAGTCCTGCTTACAGCCTGTTATTGCCGTCGATAACATAAGGGGCAGCATTACTTTTGCGAATAAACGACCTTTCTCTTTTTGTACCCAACCATCCGAACTCATTGTTGTTATCTCCTAAAAATAATATTCATCTATATATTTGGTCGATGTTTAAGCAACACACCATTGGAAAAGCGGTATCAATAATGAGGGTATAAACAGGCTCGGTAGTACTTTAAGCAAAAAGTAACCAAAATCAGCCACACCAACCCAAATTAATCATAAGCCATCATATGTAATCAAATGAATAATTCCTATAACACTTGGTTAACATTATTCATATATGAATAATTATTTTTACGTTTCAGCAAAATGGGGAGAATAAATCTATTTTCGGGGTGGGCAAGGAACAGTGCGCCCCCTTATCTAAATATGACTTAAAAATATTAGAATTATCAATGACCTTAATTTACTTCCTGAACACTAGATTTAAGCCTGTCACCATTTAAATATTCATATATAAAACTTTTCACATTTTTTCGTGAATGGCATTTGTGTCGCTAAGTTGATGAAAAAACACACTTAATGAAATCCAAAACAAAGTCACAACCAATCAAATACAGTCAGAATGTTAATAAACTTGATTGCATTTGCATCATAAAACTTTATATTGCGCGCAGCCTTCATTTGTTAACGAAAGGTATAATTTACGTAAACTTTAAGAAAAAACTAACATGCGGGACACGAATCGAGGAATGACATGAATAAATATCTTGTTTTATCAATATTACTGCTATCAGTGATAGGTTGCGGTGGACAAAAGAGTACAGAGATAGGCAGCACTGCCCCTCCTATTATCGCCCCTGCAGAACCAAGCAATCCGCCGCCAACAACACCTGAACCGAATGAAGTCATCATTGAAGAAATGACAGCTGGCTTTTGTACCTTAACTGGGGAAGTCGAAAACGAATATACGGGATTCACAGGTGAAGGCTATGCCAATCCGAGTGATACTGAAAACTCAATAGTGAAGTGGCAAGTCAATGTCACTAAAGCGGGAGAATATACTCTCGAGCTTCACTACGCAGCACCTATTGATTTACCCGCCACATTTTCAGGCAATAATAATCGTGTCAACATTGCCTTAGCCTCTACAACAGCATGGGACCTTTGGACGACAGACTCAGCCGTTTTATTCCTAGCTGCAGGTGAAAATACCATTACACTCAGCGGCACAAAAGCTGAGGGCTTACCCAATATTGACTCTCTTACAGTAAAAGGTGAAGGCTTGACTGCTGGCGCTTGTGTTTTTGAAGCAACCATACCGGAAGTTGACGTCCCGACGGCTGACAAACGCGTGTATGTTATTGGCGATTCAACGGTAGCCAACTATGGCGCCTCATATTATCCGCAAAAAGGATGGGGCCAACTATTACAACTTTTTTTCAAAGACACAGATATTGAAGTGGTTAATCGCGCAAGAGGCGGACGCAGTTCAAGAAGTTATTACACTGAGGCGGGCGTGTGGGATGCAGTACTCGCAGAGATCAACAGTGGCGATTACCTGCTTATTCAATTCGGCCATAATGACCGGGACTTTAGTAAAGCAGAGCGATATACCCCACCAGCAGACTATGAAACGTACCTCACCAATTATGTAAACGAAGCGCGAGCAAAAGGTGCAATTCCAGTGTTAGTCAGTCCGATGATTATGAATGCCTACAACGGTGACGTCTTGCGTAATGTGTTTACCGAAACCGGCAATGACTATCGTGGTGCGATGCTAAAAGTAGCTACGGAGCTAAATGTGCCCTTTATTGATTTGAATATGAAATCTTTTGAGCTGGTTACTGCTCTTGGTAAAGAACAAGCATCACATTATTTATATTTAATTCTTGATCCGGGCGAATACCCAAACTATCCGAATGGCTCAAATGACGGTACACATTTTCAAGAAACGGGCGCGGTTGAAATGGCCCGACTTATTGTTGAAGGACTGGTTGAATTAAAAGACCGAGTAGACATCGCCCCTCTGATGTCAACCTTGCAGCATCGCTACGAATTAAGTGTTGAAAATGTCGGCGCTAATAACAGCATTATCACCGCTGGGAACGCTTACCCTGCCGGCACCCCCCTGACCTTCAAAACAATTGAAGGTGATAGTGATACCTTCGATGCTTGGTACAACTGGGGACAGAAAGTCACTGAAACGAGTATTTATCAAACGACGATGCCAGCCAGTAAATATACCGTTGTAGCCGCCTTTAATGGCGCCATTCCCATAGCCAATTTTAATGCAGCAACATTATTTATTATTGGCGACTCGACGGTTGCTGATTACACCGACAACTACTACCCGCAAACAGGCTGGGGACAAGTATTTCAAACGCATTTTGATGACGCGAAAATCACCGTAGATAACAGGGCGTTAGGCGGCACCAGCTCAAAAAGTTTCTATGAAAATCATTGGGATTCGGTAAAAGCGGATATCTCAGCAGGTGACTTTGTCTTTATTCAATTTGGTATCAATGATCGCAGTACTGATGCCGATCGAGCCGCCCCAACCGGCGGAGCTTTTGAAGGTTTTCTCACGCTTTTTGCACAAGAAACCATCGATGCAGGTGCGACACCAGTATTCATTAGCTCAGTGCGCCGTAACCAGTGGCAAGCAGGTGCACCCTACGATGCCTATCACGAGCACCCTATCGTAACAGGCGAACTGGCTGAAACTCTAGGCCTAGCCTTCATCGATTTAGATAGCAAAAACAAAGCCCTGCTTGAAGAAGTAGGTGAGGATTACGCCAATCAATTTTATTACATGGGTTTTGCTGCGAATGAGTATGACAATTTCAAAAATGGTAGTGATGACACCGTTCATTTTCAACAAGCAGGAGCGATTGAAATTGCCCGTTTGGTTCGAGAAGGCGTAGCAGAGCTTAGTACCAATCAAGCAATTGCACCGCTGATTGACGCTTTGCAACCGCTTTATACCTTAACGGTCGAAAGTCCTACACCTGAGGCTGGCGTTTTTACTAAAGGCTATGCCTATCCTATTGGAAGCCCCTTGACGGTCAAAGCGTTGGCCAAAACAGACAATATCTTTACTCAATGGCTAGATGAAAATAGTGCTCAATTATCTGATAAGGCCATTTACCAATTCAGTTCTGACGACAGTGACTCGCTATTACGTGCCGTGTTTAACAACAGTGAAGGACTTGGTATGCCAAGTACCAACCTCGTATCCCACTTAGATGGTACCAAGGTGGTATTAAATTGGAACTTACAAAACTTCGATCCAGCCATTAGTTATCTTGAGCTATATCGTAATGATAAAGAAGACACGGTTGGCCGTACACGAATTGTTGCTGGTGCAGCACACACAGGGACCTTTATCGATGAAACCGCAGTTGAAGGTACAACTTATTGGTACATGTTTAAAGTGACACAAGATACGGTTACCAGCAATACCGCGCCTGAAGCACAAATAAGAGTGCCCTATGTCACTGAAGTGCCAGTCACTAACTTAGTTGCAGTGGTGGATGGCACTGCAGTAGAACTTAGCTGGGATCTAAAATACTTTGACCCCGATATCAGCTACTTAGAACTGTACCGTAATGACAAAAATGACACCGCAGGACGTACTCGAATTATTGCTGGCGCTGCTTTAGCAGGAAACTACAGAGATGAGGGTTTAGAGCCGGGAAAAACATATTGGTATATGTTTAAAATGACCCAAGATGGTGTGACAGGTAATACCGCTCCAGAAGCAGAAAGCCTTATACCAAATGATGCGTTACCAACTCCCCCTGCTCCAACAGATCCAGGCACACCAGCGCCGACTAGCCCCGTAACCAATCTAACGGCAGTGGTGGATGGTGTTGATGTTAACTTAAGCTGGGACTTACAAAATTTTACGCCTGATATCACCTATTTAGAACTCTACCGTAATGACAAAAACGACACCGCTGGACGTACTCGAATTGTTGCTGGTGCGTCTTTAGCTGGCACATTTAAGGATCAAGGATTAGAGCCAGGTAAAACATACTGGTATATGTTTAAAATGACCCAAGATGGTGTGACAGGTAATACCGCTCCAGAAGCAGAAAGCCTTATACCAATTGTCGTGGGCGCCCCTAGCACGAACTTAACGGCCACCGTGAACGGCAATGCTATCGAACTAAGCTGGGATCTGCAGAACTTCACACCCGCCATTACCGCTGTTGAAGTATATCGAAATGATAAAAATGACACTAGCGATAGAACCCGCATCTTAAGTGGCGCGCCATTGATGGGGACATTTAAAGACGAAACCGCGGTAGCGGGCACAACGTATTGGTATATGTTTAAGCTCACTCAGGGGGATAGCACAACCAATACCACACCAGAAGCAGAGACCATGATCCCGCCCGTAATCACCTTGCCTGTCACAAATCTGACGACCACAGTGAGTGGTAGCGATATTACTGTGAGCTGGGACTTACAAGGCGCCAATCCAGATATCACCTATTTAGAACTGTATCGAAATGATCAAAATGGTACATCGGGGCGCACCAGGATCATAGCAGGCCCGGCTCTTACTGGTAGTTATGTCGATATGGGTTTGGTGAGCGGCACAACTTACTGGTATATGTTCAAAATTACTCAAGCTGGCGTGACGTCAAATACCGCGCCAGAAGCAGAAATAACGATACCCTAAACCACTATTTGTAGAATATCCAAAAACTAAAAAAGCCGCTTAAGCGGCTTTTTAACATTCAAATAAGGTAAATTTGGCTTATTTAGCCCCAGCGACAGCTTGCTTAGCTAACTCAGTAATTTTGTCCCACTCACCGTTTTCCATTGCGCCATCTGGCACTAACCAAGAACCACCCGCACAACGTACGTTAGGTAAGGCAAGATAATCTAAGTAGTTGCTGGGACTAATACCGCCGGTTGGGCAGAACGCGACATCAGGGAATGGACCACCAATAGCTTTCAATGCTTTAACACCACCAGAAGCTTCAGCAGGGAAGAATTTAAAGTGGGTATAACCATGATCTAAACCTTTCATCAATTCTGAAATAGATGAAATACCTGGTATGAGTGGAATATCGCCCTCATTACCCGCTTCGAGTAAATCAGGTGTCATTCCTGGGCTGATTGCAAACATCGCACCTGCATCTTGCACTTCTTTTAATTGCGCACGATTGGTTACTGTACCTGCACCAATTAATGCTTCCGGCACTTCTTTCGCGATCTTAGCAATGACTTCTAACGCAGCGGGGGTGCGCAAAGTAACTTCTAATACGCGGATACCGCCCGCTATCAAGGCCTTAGCTAAAGGCACAGCATGCTCAACGTCTTTAATGACCAACACAGGTACAACGGGTCCTTGGCTGAAGATTTCTTCAGAGCTTAATTTCCAATTTTTTGTCATTGCAATTACCTTTTAAAATTTTGTGCTAAATAGGCCATGGCACCAATTAATCCGTGATCTGGCTCTGTAATAATGAAAGTAGGGATACCGGCAACATAGTCGCGGAAACGACCTTTGGCTTCAAAACGTTGACGAAAATCACTGTCCTTTAAAAAGTTAAGAAAACGCGGGGCAATACCACCACCAATATACACACCACCGCGGGTGCCCATATTGAGCGCTAAATTACCGGCAAAACTGCCCATAATTCGGCAAAACTGTTTAAGTGTAGCGAGACTCAACTGACAACTCCCATCTAAAGCACGGTCAGTAATATCAGCTGGGTCATCAAATACCGCCGTAAGACCTCTGTCTTCGGCCAATGCTTGATAAATTTGCACGAGGCCGCGACCAGACATCACCTCTTCAGCAGACGCATGCCCATACTTTTTGGTCAAAAAGCGCCAAATAGCTAAGTCATCTTCATCCACAGGAGCGAAATCTACATGGCCGCCTTCACCGTCTAAGGCTAACCAACCTTCTGCGGTCTGGGTCAAGTGTTTAACACCTAAGCCCGTACCCGGACCAAAAACCGCAATATTGTCGGTCGGTACCGATTGGCCACGACCGACTTGGGCTTTTTGTTGCTGATTCAACACAGTGACCGCATGTGCTACTGCAGTAAAATCATTAATTACGCCCAACCACTCCAGCCCTAGGGATTCTTGCAGCGCAGAGATAGAAAATTGCCACTGATTGTTTGTCATAGAAACAAAGTCACTATTTACTGGACAAGCCAAGCCTAAACAACCCGCGGTGAATTTTGTATCAGCGAATTCACTCAAATAAATTTTGATAACAGCATCAATCGAACCGTAATCACTGCACAAATACTTTTTGATATGGCTTAATTTACCATCATCAATTTGTGCAAGGCGGATATTTGTTCCGCCTACATCAGCAACAAAACATGCACTCATAGATGTTTCCTGACTTAGTCTATTATTGACCAAAGAACAGCGAGCAAGCGCCTTCTTCAGCACCTGTTAACGTAGAGCGCATGCCAGCAAACATTTCACGGCCCATGCCAATTTGATGTAAGGCAACATCCGTAATGGTCGCTTCTCGCGCGTCTAAGGTATGACTGTCGACAAGCAAACTCATCACACCCGTTTGGGTATTAAGCTCAATCATGTCACCGCTTTGTACCTTGGCGATTAAACCACCTTTACAGGCTTCCGGAGTCACGTGGATAGCAGCGGGTACCTTACCTGACGCACCTGACATCCGGCCATCCGTTACTAACGCAACTTTGAAGCCTTTATCTTGTAGCACACCAAGAGGAGGAGTCAGACTGTGCAGTTCAGGCATACCAATAGCCGATGGCCCTTGGTTGCGCACTACCACAATACAGTCTTTATTTAAGTCACCCGCTTTGAACGCTGCGGCTAGTTCAAACTGATCTTCAAATACCACAGCTGGAGCTTTTATGATGCAATGGGTTTCACGCAATGCAGACGTTTTCATTACCGCACGGCCCAAATTACCGTGTAAGACGGATAAACCACCATCTGGCTTGAAGGGTTTAGCGACACTGGCCACAACATTGGTATCAAAGGACTCGGTAGGACCATCACGCCATTCCAATACACCATCATTCAACACAGGCTCTTTGGTATATTGATCAAGACCACGACCACAGATAGTGTTCACATCATTATGTAATAAACCACCGTCCAATAATTCTTTGAATAACAAGGCCATACCGCCAGCTGCGGTAAAATGGTTGATGTCAGCAGAGCCGTTTGGATAAATACGCGTTAACAAGGGAACGGCGTTAGAAATGTCAGAGAAATCATCCCAATTGATAATATAACCCGCTGAACGTGCCACTGCCACTAAGTGCATGGTGTGGTTAGTTGAACCACCGGTTGCCAACAAACCAACCAAACCGTTGACCAAAGCTTTTGCATCAACAATATGGCCAATCGGCATGTAGTTATCACCTAAGTCGGTGATACGGGTGACTTGACGAGCCGCTGCATCAGTTAAGGCATCACGTAAAGCTGTACCTGGGTTAACAAATGATGAACCAGGCAAATGCAAGCCCATGGTTTCAACCACTAACTGGTTACTGTTCGCTGTACCATAAAAAGTACAAGTGCCGGCTGAGTGGTAAGATTGAGATTCAGCCTCAAGCAATTCTTCACGGCCTACTTTACCTTCAGCATAGGCTTGACGTACGCGCGCTTTTTCTTTGTTTGGAATACCAGATGGCATTGGACCTGCAGGTACAAATACTGTCGGTAGATGACCAAAACTTAAGGCGCCCATTAGGAGTCCAGGAACGATTTTATCGCAAATACCCAACATCAAGGTGCCATCAAACATATTGTGTGACAGCGCAACAGCGGTAGATAAGGCAATCACATCTCGGCTCATAAGACTCAGATCCATACCCGGATTACCTTGAGTCACACCATCACACATTGCAGGAACACCACCGGCAAACTGTGCAATACTGCCGACTTCAGCAATCGCTTTTTTCAATTTTGCAGGATAGGCTTCGTAAGGTTGGTGGGCCGACAACATATCATTGTACGAAGAGACAATAGCAATATTTGCTTTTATCATGCTACGTAAATCCGCTTTTTCTTCAGCACCACAGGCAGCAAAGCCATGAGCCAAATTACCGCATGACAAGACGCCGCGATGGGGACCTTGAAGACGGGCTTTTTCGATTTTTGCGAGATAAGCACTGCGTGTCGCTTGGCTGCGCTCAATAATTCGTTGTGTTACTTCTTGAATAAGCGTATTCATGACGTTCTCCTATGGTGCCCACATTAATTCGACGTTGACATTGTTTAGTATTGCTCTGATGGGCATCTCTAGTTCATTGTTATCGGCTAAGGCTTTCGCTAACACTTCTCTTTTTGCATCACCGGTAAGGTGCAAGAATACATGTTTACTACTGACTAACGCTGGCAAAGTAAAGCTCATGCGTTGATTAGGTGCGGTAGTAGGTTGTACCGCAATAAAGGTCTCACCTGAATCAAGGTCAAGGCCAGCAGCAATTTGTGTTGAACAGGGAAAGAGTGATGCCGTATGTCCATCTTCCCCCATGCCCAAAATAAGCACATCAAAGGGGCGCTTAAAATTAGCAAAATTTGTATTACAGGCTTCGATAGCATCCTGCGCATTCGCGTGGGCGGTTTTTAAACCAACAAAATTGGCCTCAGCCGCTTTATTAACTAATAGCTTTGCTCTGACCATTTTTTCGTTTGATGCATCATTCTCTACATCAACCCAGCGTTCGTCCGCCAAACTGATGTCAACCTTGCTCCATGCAAGGTCAACATGAGACAACGCTTCAAACAATGCTGCAGGTGTACGACCACCAGACACAACTAAGCTAGCCCGCCCGTCGGTTTCAATGGCGGCTTGCAAAATTGCACTGATACGCTGACAAAAGTCTTGGTTAAGGGCATCAGGTGTTTCGAACAATGATTGACGTAAAGGCATTATTTTTTCCCAATTTTACTTTCGTACCAAGAACGGTTTTCTCGTGCCATTAAGGCAATCGATTCAGTTGGTCCCCACGTTCCTGCTTGATAAGGCTCAGGAGGCTCATTGCTGGAGCGCCATGCATCTAGAATACCGTCAACCCATTTCCATGCGGCTTCCACTTCATCACGGCGAACAAACAAAGCCTGATTACCTAACATTACTTCAAGCAATAATTTTTCATAGGCATCAGCGATACGTTCACCTTGGAAAGTTTCAGAAAAACTGAGGTTTAAACGAGACTTCTGTAAATCCATTGAACCTGTACCGGTTAAACCAGGCACTTTATTCATGACCGTCACTTCAACACCTTCGTCAGGCTGTAGTCTGATCGTTAGCTTGTTTGGCGGTAACTGTGGGAAACTGTCTTTAAACAAGTTGTGCGGTTGGCGTTTAAAATAAATAACCACTTCACTGGTTTTTCCAGGTAGGCGTTTACCCGTGCGCAAGTAAAAAGGCACTCCCGCCCAACGCCAGTTATCTAATTCAACCTTAATAGCCACAAAAGTCTCTGTCTTTGAGCTTACGTTTGCATCAGGTTCATCTAAGTAACCAGGCACTTCTTGGCCCTTTACAAAACCATTAACATATTGGCCTCGTACGGTTTTTTCACGCATATTTGATGAGTTAATAGGACGCAAACTTTTTAATACTTTAAGTTTTTCATCACGGATGCTGTCTGCGTCTAAGTTAGCGGGTGGCTCCATGGCAATTAAAGTCAATATTTGCAACAGGTGATTTTGCACCATATCGCGCATTTGACCAGCTTCGTCAAAATAGCCCCAACGGCCTTCTATACCCACGGATTCAGCAACGCTGATCTGTACATGGTCGATACAGTTGTGATCCCAATTTGTGGCAAAAATAGAGTTAGCGAAACGCAAGGCAATCAGGTTAAGTACGGTTTCTTTACCTAAGTAATGGTCAATACGATAAATCTGTGACTCATCAAAGAATTCAGCGACCTGATCGTTGATGACTTTTGAAGAAGCGAGGTCGTGACCAATTGGCTTCTCCAATACCACTCGCATGCTTTTGGTAATAACATTCGCTGCTTTTAAACCACGACAAATATCACCAAAAATAGAAGGAGGAGTGGCAAAGTAACACACCATTAATCGTCCAGATTTAGCATGGGACTTAAACGCGGAGTAACTTTTAGCCTCTTTCATATCAACACAAGCATAAGCCAGTTTTGACGAAAAGCGCTCCCACGTTTCCTCACATAAAGGTTCTTTAGTAAACTTTTCAACGTTCTCTTTGACCATAGCGACATAGTCGCTATCTGAAATCTCATTTCTTGCAACACCAATTATTTTGGAGTCTGCATGCATGAGGTTTGCTTTTTCAAGTTGATATAAAGAAGGAAGAAGCTTACGACGTGCTAAATCACCTTTGGTGCCGAACAAAACAAAATCACAAGGTTCGAATGAATTTTCCAAAACCATTTTTATCTGCCTATCTGCTTAAACGAATTGAATGATTACAGTTACCTTAATGAAGTAAGACCACAATCAATAAGAATCTGTGCTAAAAGTTAACATTAAATGTAGTAAATTTACAACTTTTTACAGGGTCTACCACCACAAAAACCCCTTTATTTACCCAAAAAGAGGCGTAAAATGGAAGTGTTTCTGTTAATTAATTACAACTTTAGTACCCGGGTAGCTATGTACAATGTTAAAGTACAGCTACAAAAAACAATTATAATGAAGTTTTTGATGCAAGTATGAATATTCTAGAAAAAATAACCCAACACAACGCTGCGTTTAGTAAATCTGAACGCAAAGTAGCTGAAGTCATTCTCGCTAATCCTCAAACTGCGATCCACAGTAGTATTGCTACGTTAGCCAAAATGGCTGATGTCAGTGAACCGACGGTAAACCGTTTTTGTCGGCGCCTAGATACCAAGGGCTACCCTGATTTTAAATTGCATCTTGCTCAAAGCTTGGCTAACGGTACGCCCTACGTGAACCGACACGTAGAAGAACACGACGGTCCAGAGGAATACACCAAGAAAATCTTTGAATCAACCATGGCCTCTCTAGAGGTAGCGCGCCAATCAGTCGACATTCATACGATCAACCGCGTGGTAGATTTGCTTACTCAAGCGCAAAAGATTTCGTTCTTTGGCTTGGGTGCTTCAGCTTCTGTTGCTCATGATGCATTAAATAAATTTTTTCGCTTCAATGTACCAGTTGTGTATTTCGAAGACATACTTATGCAACGAATGAGCTGCATGAACTGTACAGAAGATGATGTAGTAGTGCTGATTTCTCATACTGGGCGCACCAAAAGCTTAGTGGAGATAGCACAAATAGCCCGCAGTAACGATGCAACGGTTGTCGGTATTACCTCAAAAGACAGCCCCTTAGGCAAAGAATGTAATTTGGTCTTGTCACTCGATGTGCCCGAAGACACTGACATGTATATGCCCATGGCCTCCAGAATAGCTCAGCTCACATTAATAGACATATTGGCCACTGGCTTTACTTTGCGCAGAGGAAATAAGTTTAGAGAAAACTTAAAACGCGTCAAAGACACCCTGCGCGGTTCCCGTTTCGACAAGAAAAATGATTAAGCGATTACGCAAACACGGATTTTTTACAATATATTAAAGAAAGTAATTGAAATAATTCACTTTAAGTTATGAATGAACTACCATTTTGTAATAAAATTACAAAACAGATAGTTTATAACAACAAATAAAGATAACGCAGTCTGGCAAAGAAGGATTCATTTTTTGCTGTTCAATTTTAAGCACCACAATCGCCAACAAAACAGGGCAAGGTAATCATGTTACGAAGAACAAAAATACTCGCTACTTTAGGTCCATCTACTGACACAGTTGAACAAATCGAAGCTATCCTCGCGGCTGGCGCAAATGTGGTCAGAATGAATTTCTCTCATGGCACAGCAGAAGACCATATCAACCGAGCGAACAGAGTAAGAGCTGCAGCAAAAAAACTAGGTAAATATGTCGCCATTTTAGGTGACTTACAGGGACCTAAAATTCGTGTGGCAAAGTTCGAAAACAATTCTATTGTGCTTAAAATTGGCGACAAATTCATTTTAGATGCTGATATGGACCGCAGTGCTGGAAATCAGCAAGCGGTAGGTATCGATTATAAAGCGCTGCCTGGTGATGTGAGTTCTGGCGATATTTTGTTGTTGGATGATGGCCGTATTCAGTTAAAAGTCATAGACGTTAACGGTAATAAAATTAATACCGAAGTCACCGTAGCCGGTAAATTATCAAACAATAAAGGTATCAACCGTTTAGGCGGCGGCTTATCTGCTGAAGCTTTGACTGAAAAAGATAAAGAAGACATTAAAACTGCAGCAATTATTGGTGTTGATTACCTTGCAGTGTCGTTTCCACGTAATGGTGATGACATGCGTTACGCCCGTCGCCTTGCAGAAGAAGCGGGTTGTGTGGCGATGATGTGTGCAAAAGTAGAGCGCGCTGAAGCAGTCGCCAGCGACGAAGCCATGGATGATATTATTGAGGCCTCTGATGCGGTCATGGTTGCTCGTGGTGATCTAGGCGTTGAAATTGGCGATGCTGAATTAGTTGGCGTACAGAAAAAGCTGATTTCTCGTTCACGTCAGCTAAATAAAGTGGTTATTACTGCTACGCAAATGATGGAATCGATGATCACCAGCCCAATGCCAACGCGCGCTGAAGTCATGGACGTAGCCAACGCAGTACTAGATGGAACTGATGCAGTGATGTTGTCAGCTGAAACCGCAGCCGGTGAGTTTCCAGTTGAAACTGTCGCCGCCATGGCTCGTGTTTGTCAAGGTGCTGAAACCCATCCTAGCATCAAAATATCAAAACATCGCATGGATGAAAGCTTTAACACCATTAGCGAAACCACGGCATTAAGTGCGGTATATGCTGCAAATCATTTAAAAACCATCAAAGCCATTGTAGCTTTGACCGAAAGTGGTAGCACGCCACTGCTTATGTCTCGTATCACCACTTCCTTACCGATTTACGCTCTTTCGCGTCATGAGTCCACCCTCAACGTGATGGCCTTATATCGTGGCGTCAAGCCAGTGTTTTTTGATTCAAGAGGCAGCGACCCCGGTCAATTAAAAAATGACGTGGTGACGATCATGCTCGAAAAAGGTCTGATAGAAAAAGGCGACCAGTTCATCATGACCTATGGTGACGCCATGGAAACGGTTGGCGGCACCAACGCTTGTAAGATTGTTACCGCTTAAGTAAAGGGCTTCAAGCCACTATTAAAAACGAACTTATAGAGTTCGTTTTTTTTTGCCTCAAAATAACTAATAACCTTAGTTAATGGAACTATATTATTTAAATAAATTTAGCGAATAGATAAAGCGCTTTAGAATATGAATATCGACTCATAGTTAACTTTTATCAACAGGAAGCTCTCATGAACAAGTCAAAAGAATTTGATCTCGTTGTGTATGGCGCGACAGGGTTTACCGGCCGTTTAGTGGCAGAATATTTAGTCAAGCAATACGCCAACGACTCATCACTAAAATGGGCAATGGCGGGTCGTAGCGAGCAAAAACTAGCGCAAGTTCGTGATGAAATTGGCGCTCCCTCTGACATACCTTTAGTGGTAGCTGACGCAGAAAATAAAGTCAGCATGGAGCATATGCTAGACCGGACCAAAGTCGTCTTAACCACAGTAGGGCCTTATCAATTATATGGTTCAGACCTCGTCGCCATGTGTGCAAGCAAAGGGGTAGATTACGTAGACCTATGTGGCGAACCCGTTTGGATGCGTGAAATGATTGATGCCCATGGCGAAACAGCAAAAAGTAGTGGCGCACGAATTGTGTTTTCTTGTGGTTTTGACTCTATTCCCTTTGATTTGGGTGTATTTCACTTACAAGAGCTCGCCAAACAACAACTTGGCCATACGGTGAGTCGCGTGAAAGGCCGGGTACGTAAAATGCGCGGCACCTTTTCAGGCGGCACCGCGGCAAGTTTAAAAGCGACTTTAGCGGCAGCCAAACAAGATCCAACAAAAATGCAATTGCTGCTCAATCCTTTTTCACTTACACCAGGTTTTCAGGGCACAGAGCAGCCCCACGGCAATAAACCTTATTATGATGAAGACTTGGGCAGTTGGGTAACAAGCTTTATCATGGCAGCGATTAATACTCGTAACGTACACCGCTCTAACCACCTCCTTAATTACGCATATGGTGAAGATTTTGTTTACGATGAAATGTTGATGACCGGCCCAGGCGAAAAAGGTGAAGCCATAGCAAACGCTGTTGCCTCTGACAAAAGCATGTCAGGTGACAAAGGGCCAAAACCCGGCGAAGGGCCAAGTAAAGAAGAACGTGAAGCAGGGTTTTACGACGCATTATTTGTCGGTATCGATACCAATGGACAACAAATCAAAGTGAGTGTCTCAGGGGAACTTGACCCAGGTTATGGCTCGACATCACGCATGATCGCAGAAAGTGCTATTTGCTTAGTCAAAGATGCCACCGACACAAAAGGCGGTATTTGGACAACAGCACCGGCCATGGGTGACAAACTCATTAAACGTTTGGTAGACAATGCAGGCTTGAGCTTTAAGCAAGAGTAACACTTACCCCCTTTAAAAACTAAAAAGCCCAATGTTTCATTGGGCTTTTTGATGAACAAACTGGGCTTAGTATTCCCACCAAGATTGCTGCCACCATTCTAAAAACTCTTCAAAATCAATTGAACCATCGTGGTTCTCATCAATTAAGTTAAAACCTTCTTCAACATGGCTAGCTTTAGTTTTAGGCGAGAGTATGGTCAGTAAATCGATAAATTCAGCAAGACCAATTTCACCATTGCCATCAGTGTCAAAAAAATCAAATTCTTTGCGGATTTCTGCAACTTTTTCAGCGGAAAGCGTATTTTGTTCAGACATAGTCAATTCAATTTAAGTTTTGTTACAGTGAGTTTACCGTTTAAGCCTAGCGAGTGTCTAGGCTGTAATGCAAACACTTGTTTTTTCTGCTCTTAAAACCATCAATTAGCCGTTACTTTTGCCCAAAGCAGCTCGCTGAGCACGGCGCACAGCCGCTTTTTGCTGACGTCTATGTTTAATTGCTTTGCGAGCATCTAATCCCAAATGCTCTTCTTCCCGCGCTTTGGCTAAGTTAACCTGTTTTTCTCTTTCGCGAAAACGGGCTAGTTGCTCTTCGCTATGGGTACCAAAACATTTGGGACAGCTTACGCCCTTTTCAAATTGCGGACTGTGCTTATCTTCTTCGGTAATGGGTAAACGACAACCATAACATTGGTCGTAGTGGCTTTTCTCGAGATCATGATTAACGGCAACCCGATTATCAAATACAAAACAATCACCCTGCCATAAACTTTGCTCTTTGGGCACTTCTTCTAGGTATTTTAAAATACCGCCTTCAAGATGATACACCTCAGCAAAACCCTGCTCTTTCAAATAGGCAGTGGATTTTTCACAGCGAATACCACCGGTGCAAAACATCGCTACTTTTTTGTTTTTAGCTGGGTCAAGATGCGCTTTTACATAGTGGGGAAATTCACGAAATGACTCGGTATTGGGATTTACCGCATTAGTAAAGGTACCGATTTCTATTTCATAATCATTACGGGTATCGATGACGAGTACTTCAGGATCAGAGATTAAGGCGTTCCAATCTGACGGTTGTACATACGTACCTACCGTTTTTAGCGGATCAATACCTTCAACGCCCATGGTCACGATTTCTTTTTTCAATTTTACTTTGATGCGATGAAAGGGTTGCGTTTCATCTAATGACTCTTTGAACGATATTGGCTTTAGACGAGGATCACTGTTTAAATAAGCGAGTAATTCATCAATGGTTTGACGGGTACCAGAAACCGTTCCATTAATACCCTCAGAGGCTAAGAGTAAGGTACCTCTGATATTTCTTTCTTCCATAAAAGACAGCAAGGGCAAACGTAGCGCTTCGTAATTTTCTAACGTAACAAATTTATACAGGGCACAAACAACAAATTTAGACATAATATTACCTTGCGAGTTGGGGCGTAATCCCAGAGCAAAAAAAGGGCGTGGAATTTAACAAAGTGCGCCATGTGATTCAAGCAACCGCAATAAATAATGTGTATATTTTAAGCGCTTCTAACAAATAATCACGTCTAAGTGTAAAATTAGCGTAAAAAAAACCATCTAGCATTGAATAAACCTATCAGCACCACTATTGCTTAATGTAGAGTTAAGAAACATCAGTAAAATAGCGCAATATAAAGAGTCTATTTACTTCTTTTGATAATTTTTAAGGCAAACAATGAGCACACTTACTAACACAGAAGTTAGACGTACTTCCCTCTTGGGGATTACGGTAAGTGCTATCGTTTGTATTTTGCTAACGTGGCAAGCGAGCTTCAAATCCAACGCTAGCGAAAGCGCTTTTACAAAAGTTGAACAAAATGTATTACCGTTCTTAGATCTACACCCAGAAGATGTCGATTTTGACTTGGGTATTCCAGCTCAAGCGTCTAAGCACCTTCCTTCATTTTTTAGTATTCCTCATTTCAGTACATTGCTGTCAGTGTATTTTCATGACATCTCTGTACCTCAATCGCGCGCACCGCCTTATTCACTTTAACACCTACTAAACCCTTATTTTAATTTAGTTATTGTTGGAGTATTACCATGAGCAAATACAAAACACTTGTATCTATTCCCTTGTCACAAGTAAAAACCTTAAACGTAAATGAAGTTGTTGAACCCCTAGAACTTGATAGTCCAGCAACTTTTGTCATGACCGATTTTAGCCGTCGTAGCCCACGTATAATCGATGGCGATACCAGTATCGATGAAACCATTAATATTATGAATAAAATTCATGTGCGCTCAAAGTTAGTGGTCGACAAACACCTCAGCCTTATTGGTATTGTCAATTTAGCGGATTTGATGAGTCGCAAGGTACTGATGACGGCCAATCAAAAAGGTGTAAAACGCTCTGAAATAGCCCTTACTGATGTGATGGTCAAAGTATCTGATTTACACGCGGTGAAGCTACAAAAAGTTCAAGGCTCAAGCATAGGTGATATATTGGCCACCATGCGCAACTTAGGCGAACAACATCTATTAGTGTACGATAACGACAAACATATTCGCGGTGTTATTTCAGCTGTCGATATTGGTCGCGCCTTACGTATTCCTTTGGACATCAACGCCACTGCCCATAGCTTTAAAGATGTCTTTAATGTCATTCATGAGCACACTGAATTAGGTTGATACCACGATAAAAAAGAGAGCATTGGCTCTCTTTTTTATTAAGCGCTTGTTGCAATAGGCTCGGTTTGATTAATGCCTGCCAATAAATCAAACAGCTTAGTGGGGTCTTGGGCCACCTCACTATTATTACCCGGCTTCACACGCTGACGGGTTGTTAATGCACAGTTTTCTAGCACCTCATCAGGAATGTGTTTCGCATCGTTAAACAGCGATAAAGGCTCGGGATGCATCGCCAACCATAATCTTGCATTTTGTAACTCCCCCCTTTGAATAAAGCGCTCGGTGTGTACCACCTCTTGCCAATAGTCAACATTCGCAGCTAAAGGTGCACTACGATAATGTGAAAGTGAAGGAATGTCAGAGGCTGGACTTTGCGCTTCATCCGCTGCTATGTGTGGGCGAAACAGTATATTTTGTTCAAGCATAGATAACAGTAAAGCAAACTTAGCGCCCTGCTGGGCTGCGCGGTTTAACTCACCGTTATATTCAATGTCCCTAAGTTGCTCACTAAAAACCGAGCCAGACTCAATTGTCGAATTGACATTCTGCAAACAAACACTCCAAACAATATCCTATGTACTGTATCGCTGAGTGCGGTGCATACTTGAGGGGTTTATCGTTTTTTAAAGATAAAAGAGTTGGCCTGCGGCCGGCAAAGTATCGCTACTCGATAGGGCATGCGCTTTACTTACCCGCATCCATGCGGGATATGACTGACCATCCATGGTCAGCCAGACATTTCTTCTCAACAGCCAGAAGAAGTAACCCAAAAGGGCCGTTCTTCGGCCGACGTAGTCCTCAACTTGCATCCTAGTTCGAAGAAATTTTGTTTTTTTCTCCCCGTATAAACGTTCCCTGAGTTGCACCAGAATTTACTGAGCAAACTGGCAGGGAAAGCCAGTTTAGCTTTGTCGTGTCGGGAACACGTCAAAGCCGCTTGGTAAATTCAAGCTACTCAGGATCAGAACGTTTAGTGGGGGCGGCTTCTTTTGCCTACTTTTCTTAGCTGTTGAAGAAAGAGTAACTGGCATGTCAGGGATGACATGTCATATCCGCAATAGATTGCGGTAAGCGAAGCGCATTGTCTTGGTGGCCTCAGGCCATGTACTCTCGACTCAAGGCTCGCCGGTTATTGGCTAAATTTAGTAGGTCAATTGGCATGCGGACGCCGCGCGGGATAGCCAATTGAGCTATTCGCTGTCGGGAACAGCTAAAAGCGGCCTGCTTAATTTGGTTAATAATCGGAGTGAGAGCCTTGCTGGAGAGCGGCCCTTTTTGCTTACTTTTTACGGCTGTTGGTAAAAAGTGAGTCGAGCCACGGGACGTGGTTTGAAATTAGGCATGGATGCCATAAGCGCCAGCGCATGCTTGGTGCGCGCAGCGCAGCGCATAATCTTAGTGGCCGCAGGCCATGCTTAGTGTGCGAAGCACATGCTGCTGCTTTGTAAGTAACGCGCATGCATTGTCGCAAAGCGACAATCAAAGTGTTAGCGTTTAGGCACTAACAACGCAGGATCCAGCCTTTCACCAAACCAGTTGATCCGCCAGTCAAGATGCGCGCCTGTCACTCGGCCTGTCGCACCAATTTCAGCGACTAACTGCCCTTGTTTTACCGGTGTGCCTGGTTCAACTAAGCCCTTACTTAAGTGTAAAAACGTTGAGCTAACACCTAAGCCATGGTCAATGATCATGGTGCCACCAGAGTAATACATATCTGGCACAAAAAGCGTCACAATGCCATCAGCTGGCGCATACACTGGTGTGCCTGTCGGCCCAGCCACATCTACCCCGTAGTGAGGATTTTTTGGTGTACCGTTAAACACCCGCTGGCTGCCATAAACACCGCTTATCGGGCCTTGTGCGGGCCAAATAAAGTCTTGCATAAAGTCGCTGCGATCATCATCACGTTGACGTGCAGCGGCTATTTGGCTGTTATCTAAACGGATGCGTTCTGTGACTTCTGGGGGCGGTGAAACATACTTTCCCGCCACGCCTTCGATTCGTTGAATGTTATATTCCCGTGGGCTAAGTTGCAGCGTTTTTTGCATAAGTTTACCGCTGGCGTCTTTCCAGCTTAAGGTCTGGCTGAGCTCGGCATCACGCCCAAAGCCGACGGCAAAATAGCCCTCTGACGATACGGTAATATCCTTACCATTGAGCTTTAGCTCAGATCCGTTTTTTAATTCACCGCGTAGCAAACTGCCTTGGGTTAATTGCCCGACTAACTCAAATCCTTGTGCAAAAAGGCTGGATGAAAGCAGCAAACCCACACAAAAAAACAGTTTACTAAGCATAGGCAATCGCCCCTTTACCTACACCTTCAAAGGCCAACACTTTATAAGCAAGCTGCGGCGCTAAACGTTGGTGTTCATTGGCCATAAATTGGGCTAAACACTCTACGGTTGTATCCGTATCGATTATTTCAGACTCGGCTTGGGGGATGGCCAGCTCAAAACGCCCTTGTGAAGACTCATACGCAAATAACCAGTGCTGTGAAAAATCCCCTTCGCTTAAAGTAAAACAGACTTGTGTTTCATCAACAATGTCTTCTGATGAGCCGATGTAGATATCTTGCCAGCGTTGTGCCCAATACGCTTCTAACTCAAGGTTTTCTTGCTCGTTAGTAAACACCACCACTTTTGAACGATGACCATGGGCGATACGCTGGCAATTTCCGTCGTGTTTTTTCAAACCATGGGTGTAGTGATAATAGGGCGTATTGATCACTTCAGCACGGAGCATCAACTCAATACCTTCTACGTTGTCAGGTAGGTGCGTGGCAATCACGTCCTTAAGATAGTCACTGACGCTGGGCATCGTGACGTTGTCAGCATACACAAAGGCATACGCTTCGGCGGGACAATTTAAATGAATCGAGCGGCCACCCGGGCGCAAAAAATCTACTTTGACGTAATCGGTTTTGTTATTGCGCTCTAGCTGAGTGTAAGCATGCTCGACCGGTACTAATAGCTTATGATCGATGTGCAAATCGATTAAATATTTTAATTGTTTTTTAACCTTAGAAAAATCCAGCACCATGCTTTCTTCATTAAGGTCACCGTTTAGGATCACATCGACAATCCAGCTTTCGCCTACCATGCCTCTTTCTGGGCAAAGATAAGAAAAATCCATCACGGTTAAATCGTTAACAAATAATTGCATGGTTGCGTCCGTTGTCCTCTGTCACTGTTTCGTAAGTATATCGAGTCATTATAATCTGTCAGCTTTGTGACTTGGTTAATTGGTCTTTCAAATTAGGCGGAATGCCACGGATCATCAGGGTATCACTAGATGCATCGTAACTGATACGGTCACCTAATAAACTGCGCTCAAAACTCAAGGTAATGCCCCCCCCTGCGCCACTGAACTTAGCGAGGGTTTTAAGCGCACTGCGGTCAGCTTGAAAGGTTTCTTCAACGGGTTTTTCAGCGTTTTGATTAAATTGGTAAAAGCTGTTTTCTTCACCTGGCAGTTTGCTGGCCAACTCTTTCACCTGAATATCTTCACCGTGTTCGAGCTTTTCTTTGTAGTATTCTGCAACCTTTTGACGGGCTTGATTTTTTTCTTGCGGATCAAGCGCTTCAGCGGCTAAGTATGCATCAACCGTATTCAGTAACTGCTTGTTTTGTTGTTTGATATCAACCAATTCTTCACAGCCAATGAAGTGCATGAAGAAGTCAGAGACTTTACGACCCATCCGACCTTTGATAAAGCTGATATAGCGCTGTTGTTCAGGCATCACGCTTAGCTGCGTTAAATCGATACGTACCGCTAACTGCATTTTAGCCAAATCTAGATGGTCACTGGCAGTGAGTTCAAGTGCACTGTTGATTTCAACGTGTTGCTTAGTGTTGATAATAGCGATCAGTAAATAATCCGTGGCTAAAAACTGATAGTGACTAAAAATAACAAAACCGGTTTCAACACTGCCGGTATCTAACAGAGATTTTTTAAGGCGTTCACTTGCGTTCACGCTAAATTTAACAAAGTCACCTTCATCACGAATGGCTTCTTTTAACATCTCAGCAAACGGTACTTGAGGCTCGTCGTCTTCTGCTGCTGGTTCAACAAAACCACCTACACCTTTGGCAGGTTTTACGTTAAACGCATGATTAATTTGCTGCGCTAAATCTTCAATGGCTGGACTGACGTCAAAACAGCTATTTCGAGGAATTAATACCAACTCTTGTTGTTGGTTAATACTAAGTTGGTGTACAACAAAGTGGTGTATTAGAGCACTCACGGTATATCCTTTTGCGCTATTACGAATCGATTAAAATTAAGTGCACTAACTATGTTAGGCCAAAACGCGAGGTTTATTCGCATTTTTCCCCGTGCATTGTTACTATCTCGCTAATTGCACTCGCCATTATTTTCTGAGTTATTTTACATGCCACAACAATCAAAATATTCTGACAATCAGTTTGAAACCATCATGCATGACATTATTGTTGTGCTGGAAAAACATCAAGTAAATCGCGATTTATCGCTCATGGTACTAGGTAATATCTTAACCACTATTTTTCAACAACAAGTACCAGATAATCAGCGGGCTAAAATGGCCGAACAGTTTACACAAGTGCTACTTAAAAGTATCAATGGAAAATAAAAAAGTTCTATGATTTTAGTTGAAACGCCACGTCGCAAATTAGTCACCCAATTAGTTAATTGGGGACATTGGTTTACACTGCTCAATATTGTTATTGCCATTATAATTGCGGCGATTTATATATTGAACTCACCTGCTCCAGGTACACCGCTGGGCACCTTATATTTATTTACTAACTGGTTCAGCCACATCGGCTTTCTGACCTTTTTTGGTTTTGTTATTTTAATTCTGCCCATGTGTTATTGGGTTAAAAACGCCAAAGTGGTCAAAGTCACCGCCTCGGTAACCGCCGCGATTGCGCTGGCTTTATTGGCCTTTGATGCACTGCTGTATAACAAATATGGCGTACACCTTAGTTTTGGTTCTGCCAACTTAATACGTGACGAAGCACAAACCGCCTTAGCCGAATTTGGCTGGCAACAGTGGGGATTTTTGTTTTTACTGTTCGTGGTGTGGTTATCCTTTCAGCTTATTGTGGCCAACGCCTTATGGAAACGTATTGAGCGCCTGCAAAAGCGTAAATTAGGCTTACCTATTACCACTTTTTTTGTGACCTGTTTTGTCGCGAGTCATGCCATGCACGTTTGGGCTGATGCTAATCTGTATCAACCTATTGTGCGCCAAGACGATATGTTCCCTCTTTCATATCCAGCAAAAGCCAAAACCTTATTGGCAAAGTATAACTTGCTTGATATTGAAGATTACCAACAGCGCAAAGAGTTACAGTTTAATCAAAATATTACCGGTATCGCCTACCCCAGTGAGCCTATTTACTGCCCAGTGGATAGCGCGAACAAAGTGGCGATATTAATTGTAATGGACGGTGACCTGCCAGCTAGCTTGCCCGGTTTGATGCGCGTTGAGAATAACTTCGGTGTTAACAGTAGCACTGACAATGCCATTAGCTCGGTTGTGTATGGTCTGCCAGAGCTGTATCACAATGCGCTAAAAGGCTATACACCCATTCTGTTTGATTTGCCGCAAACCCAAGGCCTAAACGTATCGGTGTATTTAAATAAAGAGAGTAATAAAGACGCTAGTTGGTCTGACTTTAAGCAATCATGGCAAGACTTTAAATTGGGCCTAAATTCCGGCACCAGCAATCTCTCTGTTGGTTTTATTGATAGCGAGCAACTCACTGAGCTACTTGCCCAAAACGTAGTCAATGAGTATAAAATAATGCTCAGTACCTTTGCCAATAATACCAACTTTTCACAAAGTTTAATGACCAACTTTAGTGTAAATCACAGTATTTCTAATCGTGAAGATTTGGCCCCAACCGCCCTGCGTTTATTAGGGTGTAATGCGCCTGCCAAAGCGTATAGCACTGGCACCAGTTTAACCCATGCTAATACGTCTGATTATGTGGTCAGTACTAAAGGTAACCGAGTGATGCTGTTTACGCCGACTAACCGCTTTGAAGTCTTAAGTAACGGTAATGTTAGAGCTTATGACTTACAAACCGGCGAAGAGGTATTTAATCAGGTAGATGTTAACTTGCTCAGTCAGGCGATTAAAAAGCTCAGTCGATTTTCAGCGAAGCAAAAAAATTAAGCGTCATAAATACAAGCAAGAAACGATTTAAATAAGAAGGGAGGCCTCAGCCTCCCTTTTTTATGCGCCTTGATAGCTAATATTAGTCTTTGTTATTGATCATTAAGGTAATGTCAAAGTCAGCACTTACTGTCTTTAGGTCTTGCAGTAATTCACGCTTTTTGTCTGCTGATATAGTCCAGTAGAATGGTGTCATCATCAATAAACTTTCACGCTCTGAATCAGAGTCTAAGCGTAAGGTAAAGGCTAAACGATGTTGACTTACTAGATTGAAGTGAGCGGGTATGGATGTGTCAACATCATGACTTACCGCGTGCTCGTAGACGTATTGTTTCAGTTCAAATAAATGCTGACTGGCTGGGGTAACCTTGAGCCATAGCCCCCCACTTTTTAGCACTCGGCTCACTTGTGAACTATCACTAGGAGCAAATACCTGAATCAGCGCATCTTGGCTGTCATCCGTAAGCGGTAAATTAAAACTACTGGCTACCGCATACTGAATATCTTTATATTTTTTCGCCGCTTTTTGAATAGCAGATTTTGAAATATCACTGCCGCTGGCATTAAGCGTGAAGCCTTTTTCAGCCAACATGCTGCGAATGGTAGCAAGGTAGTAACCCTCACCACATCCCGCATCATAAATCGAATAGACTGCTTGTTTCTCAGCGGCCGTCTTATCACTCTTTAGCGCCACAAATAGCAGCTCAGCTATTTTGCTGGCCAAAGGTAAATAGTGATCTTGTGCTAAAAACGCTCTTCTGGCAGCGACCATCTCTTTGTTGTCGCCAGGATCTTTACTGCTCTTTTGCTGGGCTAATAATAAATTAACGTAACCCTCTTTGGCACAATCAAAACTGTGTTGCTTGTCACAACGCCATACCTTGTCTTGCAGCAAGAGTGGATTGTGACAACTGGGGCATAGCCAAAACGGAGAGTGATTGTGATTGTTACTGTGCATTGGCGTCCTATTTACCCACTTTGAGTAGCAAAATCGCGATGATAACAGATTTAACCCATTTACTGCTTAGCTCATCGTATACTGCTGATATGAGACTGTTAATGTAAGGGTCTCCTTATCATGCCGATGACCTTGGTTTAGCGATACGCCTAAATACTCCAACTTTATAACAAAGTATCCCGTCTATGCTTCGGCTGTTTTTGCTACTAGCCAGCTTTTTGTGTGGCATCGTAAACGTCACAAAAAAGGCGATCCACTGATCGCCTTTTTACTCCACTATGTTTTAGGGGGTGTTTACATCATGTCGAAGCGATCTAAGCGCATCACTTTAGTCCAGGCTTTAACAAAGTCATCGGCGAACTGCTGACGAGCATCGTCTGACGCATACACTTCAGACACCGCTCTTAACTCTGAGTTTGAACCGAACAACAAGTCAACAGGCGTTGCAGTCCAACGTAATTCACCACTTTTACGATCGTAACCTTGGTATAACCCTTCCGTTGTATCAGACTTGCGCCACATGGTTGACATATCTAGCAAGTTAACAAAAAAGTCATTGCTTAATACGCCCGGTTTACTGGTAAGTACGCCATGTTTGCTGCCTGCTATATTGGCATCAAGTGCGCGCAGGCCACCAACTAACACCGTCATTTCCGGCACAGTTAAGGTCAACATATTGGCTTTGTCTACTAACAACTGGGCAGGCGAAAGCGTGTTACCTTCGGCAAAATAGTTTCTGAAACCATCTGCGTGAGGTTCGAGCACCGCAAAAGATTCAACATCGGTTTGCTCTTGCGTTGTATCGTTACGACCAGGCGCGAAAGGTACCGATAGTTTATATCCACCTTGTTTAGCCGCTTCTTCAACCGCAGTTGAACCCGCTAATACAATCAAGTCAGCCAAGGATATTTGCTTACCGCCTCTGGCGTTTTTATTGAAGTCGTTCTGAATGCTGCTTAATACACCCAGCACCTTTGCCACTTCTTGTGGATTATTGGCTGCCCAGTCTTTTTGTGGTGCTAAGGCTATGCGTGCCCCATTTACACCGCCACGCATGTCCGTACCACGGAAACTAGAGGCCGCTGACCACGCCGTTCTGATCATCTCTGGCCCCGTTAAGTCAGACTTTAGAATGGCTTTTTTAAGCTTTTCAACGTCTTTACTACTAACCAGTTTATAGTCGACAGCTGGAATCGGGTCTTGCCAAATCAAATCCACTTTGGGCGCATCGGTACCGATGTAACGTGCTCTTGGCCCCATATCGCGATGCGTTAACTTAAACCACGCTTTTGAAAACGCCAGTTCAAAGGCTTTAGGATCTTCATGAAACGCTTTAGCGATTTTGTTGTAACTTGGATCTTCTTTTAAGGCTAAATCCGTAGTGAACATAATCGGCGCATGACGCTTACCTGCCACATGCGCGTCAGGTACTAAATTAGCGGCGGCACCGTCTTTCGGTATCCACTGCGTCGCACCCGCTGGACTGAGGGTTTTTACCCACTCAAAACCAAAGAGGTTATCCAAATATTGCATGGTCCATTGAGTGGGACTCACTGACCAAGCACCTTCTAAACCACTGGTGACTGTATCTTCAGCGTTGCCCTTACCACATTTGTTTTTCCAGCCAAAACCTTGCTCTTCAACCCCAGCCGCAGCGGGAGCGTCGCCCACACATTCTTCCGGTTTGTGCGCACCGTGCGCCTTACCGAAGGTATGTCCACCTGCAATCAAAGCAACCGTTTCTTCATCGTTCATTGCCATGCGACCAAAGGTATCACGAATATCAGCAGCAGCTGATATCGGATCATGATTACCATTTGGGCCTTCTGGGTTTACGTAAATCAAGCCCATTTGCACAGCCGCTAGAGGTTTTTCTAGCTTTCTTTCACCACTGTAACGTTCATCTCCACCAAGCCATTCTTTTTCTGGTCCCCAATATACGAGGTCAGGCTCGAAGTCATCTTCACGGCCACCGGCAAAACCAAAAATGGTAAAGCCCATGGACTCCATCGCCACGTTACCAGTTAACACCATCAAATCAGCCCACGAAATACTGCGGCCATATTTTTGCTTAATCGGCCACAGTAAACGGCGTGCTTTGTCTAGGTTAACGTTGTCTGGCCAGCTGTTAAGGGGTTCAAAACGTTGTTGTCCGCCTGCACCGCCGCCTCGACCGTCAGACATACGATAGGTGCCTGTGCTGTGCCACGCCATGCGCACAAAGAAAGGCCCATAATGGCCATAATCTGCAGGCCACCAATCTTGTGAGGTGGTCAATACTTCAGTGATATCTTTTTTGACAGCTTCAAGATCAAGTTTGTTAAAAGCTTGGGCATAATCAAATGATGCACCAAGTGGATTAGACGCTGGGTCATTCTGGCGTAAAGGTTGAAGGTTAAGTTGTTTAGGCCACCAAAATTGATTGGTTTTAGGTTCGCCTTCAGCAAAAGCTGACTGCGAGCTAAGCAGTGGCGTAAGCGCCAATGAAATAGCAGTAAGGATATGGAGCGGTTTTTTCAGCATAATAGTTGTCCTGTTGTTGCACTGATGTCCGCTGATAAGCATAGATAGCAATGAGCAAATAGCAGAGCTGGAAAAACAGATTGACCTAATCGGCTTTGTTAATCATTTGTAGCATTTTATTTTTTAGCGACTTATGTTATGCGCTGTAAACTAAATCCCTTATGCCAATGGCCTTAACGCCATTAAAACTGAAGATAATGACGTAATCCACGAGGTAAACGCCGCAAAATATGCTACTGTGCGCGGCTTATTTATACCAATTGGTATTAGTGCGTATTTTACATATCGATTAGGCAGAATATGATCCCTTGGACCCATCTAGATAGCGCCCACATTCCCAACAATGGCGGCGAATTAAAATTTATGCAGCGAGGTGACGAGTTTTCAATTCGTTTGTCAGGGGTACGCGGTGAGTTAATGAATAGCCGAGTGTTTAACTCTGAAAAAGTCCTGTCTGAGCTTGGTTGTGCTCACCTCACACATACCGATAAAGCGCACGTTTTGGTTGGTGGACTTGGCATGGGATATACCTTGGCGGCCGCATTAAAAGCGGTAAACAGTAGCGCACTGGTCACCGTGGCAGAACTTATCCCAGAAGTCGTTAAATGGAACCAAGGTCCTTTAGGCGCTTGTGCTAAAAACCCCTTAGCTGATCCGCGTACACAAGTACACATCGGTGATGTCAAACAGCTGTTAGTGAGCAACACGCCCACCTTTGATGCCATTTTGCTTGATGTCGACAACGGCCCTGAAGGCCTCACTCATGCGGATAACAATTGGATTTATTCAATTGAAGGATTAGAGAGTATTTTTACCACCTTGCGCCCTGGCGGCAGGCTTGCGGTGTGGTCAGCCGGTCCTGATTATTTGTTCACTGTACGTTTGAAAAACGCTGGTTTTAAGGTAGATACTCGTATCGTGCGTTCGCGCCCAGGTAAGGGCAGTAAACACACTATCTTTTTGGCTAAAAAGCCTTAAAACAAATTATGTCACCAAACATTCAATTTAACGACATCAGTGATAGCGGTGATCTAGAGAATAAAGTCCAACGAGTTTGTCGCTCGCCGCTATAAATTGGCCCTTAAATCTCCTCGGTCGACCTTGGCTTTAATGCTATTGTTCGAGGCTTTATTTTTTAGCAATATTACACTGCACAGAGCCTTATTTTTCTTCGTTTAAGGATAGCCATACGATGTTTTCTTTATCTACACACCAAACTACCAGCGTACTTTTTATCATTTTTAATCTGCTTGGGAGTTTTGAATCACGCGCCAATAGTGCCTTCGATAGTCGGGTCCCAGAGCTAAGCGCTTCTCAACAAGTCCCTCAGCAACAACACTCTCACGAGCATGACGAGCCAAAAGAGGCGCATGAAGATGAGGGCGAACACCACGAGCATGACGAAGAGGTCGAATCTATCGTTGTGTTATCAACCCGTTTAGGGCGCTCAGTCAATGATGAGCCCATCCGTGTAGAAATTATTAATCAAGAAGAGCTCGAAGAAAAAGCCATGATGCGCCCGGGTAATATTTCTATGCTAGTGGCAGAAACAGGTGGGGTACGAGTTCAAACCACCTCTCCGGCTCTCGGTAGTGCGAATATTCGTTTACAAGGCCTGTATGGTCGTTACACCCAGCTACTGAATGATGGGTTACCGCTTTACGGAGGCCAGGCCGCCTCTATTGGTTTGCTGCAAATTCCTCCAACTGATTTATCTGGGGTCGAAATCATTAAAGGCTCAGCATCATCCCTTTACGGGGGGTCGGCGATGGGCGGAGTGATCAATTTAATTTCACGTAAGCCTAAAGATGAGGCAGAAGGCGAGTTGCTTTTAAACGCGACATCACGAGATGGACAAGATATCACTGGGTACGTTGCATCGCCCGTCAATGATTCGCTAGGGGCTTCGTTGACCCTCGGTGGCCATCATCAAAGCACGCAGGATTTTGACGATGATGGATGGATTGATCTGGCGGGCTATGAACGTTTTACCGCAAGACCCCGTGTGTTTTGGCAAGGTGAAAACGGCGCAAACCTATACGCGACAGCTGGTTTCATGACAGAGGAGCGTCAAGGTGGCACGATATCTGGCCGCACCACTCCTGATGGTAATGCCTTTGTGCAAAACCAAGACAGCGAACGCTTTGATGCAGGTATGATTGCAAACGTGCCCTTAAGTGAAGCCTTAGATTGGTCTTTGCGTAGTTCGGCCATGGTGCAAAATCATAACAAACAGTTTGGAGAGGTCGTAGATGACGACCGTCACGAAAGTTATCTACTTGAAAGTGCCGTTGCCGGCTACACCTTAAGCACTCAATGGGTGGTCGGCGTTGCCTTGCAATCTGATCGTTTTCAATCAGCGGATTTTCCCAGCTTCAACTATCGCTACGACGTACCTGGCATCTTTGCTCAAGCCGATTATGAAATCAGCGAGCAACTATCAAGTTCGTTGAGTGGTCGCTTAGACGATCATAGCGAATTTGGCACGCAGTTCAGCCCACGCATTTCTTTACTTTACCGGCCCGATGAGTGGACTATCAGGGCATCCTATGGGCGAGGTTATTTTGCCCCCACGCCCTTTGTTGAGGCGATTGAAGCGGCGGGTCTTGCTCGCCTTGCGCCCTTACGTGATATTCAAGAAGAAAGCGCGGTAACATCTTCGTTGGATGCGGTTTATCAGTATAAACAACTTGAAACCAGCTTAACCTTGTTTAGCTCAATGGTGGAGGGTGTGACCGAGTTGGAGGCCTTTTCGTCGCAAACCGCTGGACCACTGGACCGCGTTCGTTTAGTCAATGCAAGGGGTAAATCTCGCATCTACGGCTCTGAGCTGATGTTACGTTATAAATGGCAAGACGTTAAAGTAACCGGCAGTTACCTGTTTTTAGACGCCACCGAGTTTGATGTAAACAGTGAAACACGCCAGCGCATAGCGCTTACACCTCGTCATTCTGCTGGTTTGGTTGCCATGTGGGAGCGACACGGCGAAGGACGTGTAGGTTTTGAAGCCTATTATACTGGCGATCAACGCCTTGATGGCAATCCGTATCGCGCTACGAGTAAAGCGTATTGGCACCTGGGTTTATTGGGTGAAATAACCATGGGCCAATTCAGCTGGTTTATCAATGCAGAAAATCTGCTTAATATTCGCCAGACCAAAGAAGACCCCTTGGTTTTGCCCGCCCAAGCACCAGATGGTCAGTGGACCACCGATATTTGGTCACGTAACGATGGATTTATTGTCAACGCAGGTGTCAGGATCCGCTTTAAGGGCTAACAAACGTTTAACAGCCTCCAAGCTTAAAGTGGCTTGAGGCTCAGCCAATAGTGCAATGTGGCCTGACTACTGCTCAACAAAAAAGGGCGTTTACTTAGCAAAAATAGCGTTTAAGGTCTGACGCATAACATCACTGTTAGCATCTTGCCCTGTCCAATATTTAATTCCTAATAGACCTTGATTGACCAACAT
>NZ_JANQVQ010000303.1 GCF_030730205.1 Paraglaciecola sp. | reverse complement strand
AATGTCATAAGCCCCGAGTTGCTATCGCTTGTGCAGTCAAAGCTAGCGGCTATGAGTCAAGATGTAAGTCAGCAAAAGGACACGCTTGCGAGTGAGCTTCCTCAGACTGAACTTGATGCTCTGAGTCAGTTGCTAACTAAATTCACACAAAATGATAAGGCGCGTGGTGTAAAAGGTGAAATCAAATCACAAATCGACTTCCCATTGAACGAGTTAGCAGCAAAACCACAGCAATCGCCCGTTTCAGCAATGGTTAGGCAAGAGTCCAATGTGTTTGATGAATTCGTTATGTTAGTAGTTAGAGAAGCCGGTAATTCAGAGACAGGTGATAAAACCGCACCTAAAACGAGCGAAAAAATAGACCTTACCCTGCCGGTAGCGACGGGAGCAGAAAAAAGCCAGTCAAATAAGCTTACTAGCGATTCTGACCTTAAAGCTTTATTAGCTCTACCTACTGAAAAAATTGATGAAGCATTGGTGAATATTGCCCAGCGAGTGGCCGCTATTTTAGCCGATGAAGTAAAAGCCAAAGGAGCAAATTTAGACCTTGGTAAAGCGAGTAGTGACGCTGCGCTGCCTAATACCAATAGCAAAGATATTTTGGCTGCTTTAAAGGCTGGTGTCAGCGAGTTTAAACAACAACTAGCCGACGGCCGCCAGCCTGGTATTGATCTGAACGCACTGGTGAGCCAAGCAATATCTCAATCCGGTGATAGCGAATTATCAGCTAACGCGGCTAAAAGTATTGAACAGTCTTTATTGGGACTTAGCCAAGCTCTTAGCTTGGCTAGCCAGCTTGATGAAAGTGCGCAACGTCAGCAGGCGTTAGCGGCAGTTGACGTCAGTTTCGACAAGTTATTGACGCAATCTGAACAGATAAAAGTGCATAGCGCGAGTCAATTTGAAAGCAAACTGGATAAGGCCATTAACTTGGCTAAACCTGAAGCACATCAGCAGCTTGCAGAAAAAGTGCGCTGGATGGTGAATACCAACAATCTGATAGCAGAAATCCGTTTAGATCCGGCTGAGTTAGGTTCGATGCAGGTGAAAGTATCGCTCTCATCAGATTCCGCTTCAGTTAATTTTGTGGTGCAGTCACAGCAAACCCGAGATGCCCTTGAAAGCGCTACCCCGAGACTAAGGGAAATGTTGGCTGATAAGGGTATTGAACTGGGGCAATCATCAGTGCGCCAAGAAAGCCAAGCTAAACAAGATAATCAAGGCCAGTCGCAGCAGCAGACGAAGGCTGATCAGGGGTTAGCCGCTAATGATGGTTTAACCGATGATGCAGCGCTTATGTCACGACCTAACGTTAATCAGAGTCAGGTTTCTGGAGGCATAGACTACTTCGTTTAATCCTTTATTTTATTGGCTATTTACTTGTGATTTTAATTGGCAGGTAGATAATAACGCTACATGTTACAGATCTTGAGAAAGCGATGGCTGAAGAAGAATTAAAAATGGAAGAGGGCGGTAAGAAAAAAAAGCTGATAATCATTATTATTGCAGCTGTTGTTTTACTTGCCGGAGGCGGTGCTGCTGCTTATTTTTTACTGGGTGATTCACAAGAAGTTACCACTGAAGTGGTCGAAGGTGAAGCTGAAAGTACAGAGGAAGCGACTGCCAGTGCGCCATCGCAAACAGGATCGGCACTTTATGTTGCGATGCCACGACCATTTGTTTTCAATGTGCCTGGTTCCACCCGGGATCGTTTGGTTGAGATAAAAGTGCAGTTAATGCTGCGAGGTTATGACAACGAAGAACAAATTAAAATGCATATTCCATCTATCGAAGGTGCATTATTGAGAGTGTTTAGTACCGCCAATGCTGATGATTTAGTGACCGAAGCGGGGAAAATAGCGATTCGCGATAGCGCACTAAAAGAAGTACAGAAAAAGATGCAGGAAATCACCGGCAAGCAACTCGTGGAAGAAGTGTTGTTCACGGGTTTCGTCATGCAATAGCAATTAGTTAGCAAGAGAGAACTACATTGAGTGATTTATTATCCCAAGACGAAATTGACGCCTTATTACACGGTGTTGACGATGTTGAAGAAGAAGATACCAGTGGACGTGATTCTGACGGCTCACTACTAGAATACGACTTTTCTTCACAGGACAGGATAGTGCGTGGGCGCATGCCCACCTTGGAGATAGTAAACGAACGTTTTGCAAGGCATATGCGGGTAAGTTTGTTCAATATGATGCGACGCTCTGCAGAAGTCTCCATTAACGGCATCCAGATGATTAAGTTTGGTGAATATATTCACACATTGTTTGTGCCAACAAGTTTAAACATGGTGCGCTTTAGACCTTTAAAAGGTACTGGACTTATCACCATGGAAGCGCGTTTAGTATTCATTTTAGTTGATAACTTTTTTGGTGGTGATGGCCGTTATCACGCCAAGATAGAAGGTCGTGAATTCACTCCCACTGAGCGGCGTATTATTCAAATGTTATTAAAATTAATTTTTGAAGATTACAAAGAAGCATGGGCTCCGGTGATGGATGTGTCTTTTGAATATTTAGATTCTGAAGTTAACCCGGCCATGGCAAACATTGTCAACCCTACAGAAGTGGTGGTTATTAGCTCTTTTCATATTGAGCTTGACGGTGGCGGTGGTGACTTCCATGTTTCCTTGCCATATTCGATGCTTGAGCCTATCCGTGAGCTACTTGATGCCGGTGTGCAAAGTGATAAGGAGGACACTGATCTTAGATGGAGTAAAGCCCTACGTGATGAAATCATGGATGTCAAAGTAGAGCTTTCAACTCACATGTTAGATGTTGAGTTGTCTTTAAGAGAAATCATGGAATTTAAACCGGGTGACATTATACCGATTGAGATGCCTGAGCATATTACCGTGTTAATCGAAGACTTACCGACGTTCAGAGCGAAACTAGGCCGTTCAAGAGAATATGTAGCGTTGAAGATTACTGACAAAATTCCGCGTCCGACCTCTGTTAAGTCGGAATTGCAATTATTAACCAAAGGCGGTCGCAGAATAGATAGCGATGCTGAATTACAAACCCTTGAATTAGATTTGTAATCAATAGGAGTAGATTTTATGAGTGGTGATGACGAGTTAGACGATTGGGCAGCGGCCATGGCCGAACAAGCTGATGAAGAAGCAAAAGATGGTATTCCTCGTGTGGCTGAGTTTGATGAATTCGATGAAGATCGCGAGATTACCCCTGCCGAAAAGCGCAAACTGGATACGATTTTAGATATCCCGGTTACGATATCGATGGAGGTCGGTAGAAGTAACATCAGTATTCGTAATTTATTACAGCTTAACCAAGGTTCAGTTGTTGAATTAGAGCGGGTTGCTGGAGAGCCATTAGATGTTTTAGTAAATGGCACGTTGATTGCTCATGGAGAAGTAGTAGTAGTTAACGATAAATTCGGTATTCGCCTAACAGATGTTATTAGTCAATTGGAAAGAATCAAAAAACTCAGGTAGTAAATTACCTTTAAATTCATGGGCTTGGATTGCACTAAGCCCTTTATTTTTACTTTCTTTTAGTGCCCAAAGTGAGCCTCAATCACTATCAAATTCTACTTCAGTAGTGTCAATTTTCCTCTCTTTACTCTTGGTTATCGCAGTTGTTTTTATGCTGGCCTTTCTGATGCGTCGGTTTAATGTCACTCACGCGGGTTCATCTCAGTTAAAAGTTGTTGCGTCAATGATGGCTGGAACTCGTGAGCGTGTGATGGTGATTGAAGTAGGCGACGAGCAACATCTTATTGGCGTTACCGCGCACAATATTAATCATTTAGCCAAGTTATCTCAGCCATTAGCTGAATCTAAGCCCCTCGCTGGCGATAACTTCAAAGACAAGTTAGCTATGTTTATGGCAGGCAAAATAAATCCCAGCCAGCAGCAAGATAAAGTGTCAACAAAAGGGCGTAATGATGAATAAACTAAGTTGGTTCATGCTGGTCTTGCTGTTATCCCTGTGCAGCACGTCTGTATTTGCAGGGCCGGGTATTCCCGCATTGACCGTGACTGATAACGCCACTGGTGGACAAGACTATACCATGACCTTGCAAGTTCTGGCGATAATGACGTCTTTAAGTCTATTACCTGCCTTTGTCATGATGATGACCTCGTTTACTCGTATCATTATTGTATTGTCAATATTGCGTCAAGCCATCGGTCTACAGCAGGCACCATCAAACCAAATACTCATTGGCGTCAGCTTGTTTTTGTCGATGTTTATTATGGCGCCGGTTTTTGAAAAGATTAATGAAACAGCGCTGCAGCCATACCTGAATGAAGAAATTACCTCTCTTGAGGCTTATGAACTGGGTAAGCAGCCTTTGCGAGCCTTTATGTTGGCCCAAACACGGGTAAAAGATTTAGAGACTTTCGTGCAAATAGGAGGAATGGAAGGGCAGTTTCAAGATCCACAAGATGTACCCATGAATGTTTTGATCCCTGCCTTTGTAACCAGTGAATTAAAAACCGCGTTTCAAATTGGTTTTATGTTGTTTATTCCCTTCCTTATTCTCGACTTGGTGGTTGCCTCGATATTGATGGCGATGGGTATGATGATGTTATCGCCGATGATTGTTTCATTGCCTTTTAAGTTAATGTTGTTTGTTTTGGTCGACGGTTGGAATTTGATATTTGGCAGTTTAGCTAACAGTTTCGGAATGGGGTAATAAGATGAGTCCTGAGGTCTTTGTCGAGATTTTAAAAGAAGCGCTGCAGATGGTTATTTTATTGGTATCTGCCATCATCCTACCCAGTTTATTTGTGGGCTTGATTGTCGCAGTTTTCCAAGCTGCAACATCCATTAACGAACAAACCATGAGTTTTTTACCTCGCTTAATCGTGACTTTGCTCGCGCTGAGTTGGGGGGGACATTGGTTAGTGCAAAAATTAATGGATTTTACCTTTACTATGGTTGAACGCATCCCTGAGGTAGTGGGTTAAGCTCTTATGGAAGTCGCATCTGGCACCATCATGCAGTACCTGACGGATTTGTTGCTGCCGTTTATGCGCATATCAGGCATGTTTGCTGCAATGGTTGGGCTTAGTGCTAAGTCAGTACCGACCATGACTAAAGCGTTGTTGACCTTATTTTTAACTATGTTGGTGATGCCTTTAGTTCCCCCTATTTCCATCGGTGAACTCTTTTCAGTGGGAACGTTTCTACTGGTTATTCAACAGCTCATTATTGGTATTGCGATCGGGTTTATATCAAATATGGTGCTCAATACCTTTGTTTTAGCCGGGCAAATCGTGGCCTTACAAACCGGTCTAGGTTTTGCGTCGATGGTTGACCCCGTGAATGGCATAAACGTACCTGCCGTTGGTCAATTTTATCTTATTCTGGCCACCTTAATTTTTTGGGCCTTAGATGGTCATTTGGCCATGATCCGGATGATTGTACTGAGTTTTGAGGCCTTACCCATAGGTGAAGCCTGGTTGACCGGCGAGCAATTTCGCGAAATCGCCCACTGGGCAAGCTGGATGTTTATTTCAGCGATAACTATTTCTTTAGCACCTATTATCTCGCTGCTAATCGTTAATTTAGCCTTTGGCATAATGACTAAAGCTGCACCGCAGCTTAACGTATTCAGTCTTGGTTTTTCTATTGCTCAGATCATGGGTTTATTCATTATTTGGTTGACCTTAGACAATTTAACCCACCACTTTGAAGTGCTGTGGGACCGCGCTCAGTTGTTGATGTGTCAACTGCTGCAAGTGTGCCAGTAAAGGGGGTAAGCGATGGCTGATGAGAGTGATAAAACCGAAGACCCCACGGGTAAAAAGGTCGATGACTCGCGAAAAAAGGGACAGATAGCTCGTTCAAAGGAGCTTTCTACTGCCCTAGTCTTGGTCGGCAGTGCTGCTTGTCTTATGCTAATGAGTTCAAGTATCGCTGAAGCAATGTTTAACATTACTCAGCGCACGTTTACCTTGTCTCGAGATGAAACCTATGACTATAACCATATGTTTCAGGCTTGGGGACAAGCCATTGAAACCATCGCATCTCCGGTATTGTTATTTATGTTTGTAGTCGCCGCTGCGGGTATTTATGGCAGCATTGCCCTTGGCGGATACAACTTTACTTGGCAGTCGGCATCGCCAAAAGCCAGTAAAATTAACCCTTTGGCTGGTCTCAAACGCATGTTTGGAATGAATGGTTTGGTGGAACTGCTCAAGGCCTTAGCAAAATTTTTTATTGTTGCCGCTATGGCTTATGCCGCCATGATGTTTTTTCATGACGAAGCCCTGCATATTGACATGGAGCTTTACCCGATGAATTTATTTCATGCCATGGACATGGTTCAGTGGAGCTTTTTGATCATGTGTTGTGCGTTGATCCCAATTGCTATTTTTGATGTGCCTTATCAAGCATGGAAGCACAATAAAGAAATGAAAATGTCTAAACAGGAAGTGAAAGACGAACGTAAAAATTCTGATGGTGATCCACAAGTAAAAAGTCGGATAAGACGATTACAATATCAGTCTGCTGCCAGACGCATGATGCAAGAAGTTCCTCATGCTGATGTGGTTGTGACAAACCCAACACATTATTCTATCGCGTTAAAATATGATCAGAATGGAACTAAAGCGCCTGTTGTGGTTGCCAAAGGGGTGGATGAATTAGCTATGCATATCCGAAAAATTGCTAATGCCCATGAAGTTCCCATTATCGAGTCCCCCATGTTAGCCCGAGCAATCTACTACTCAACTGAAGCTGAACAGCCCATTCCTGACAAATTATTTATGGCAGTAGCACAAGTACTTGCTTATGTTTATCAGTTAAAAGCCTATAAAAAAGGCAAGGGTAAACGGCCTAAACCACTTCGTAAAGATTTGCCTATCCCAGCTGAGCTCAGAAGGTAAACAGGCACAAAGGCTGTGTCGAAAAACGAACCAACTCAAGCCCCTCGCTCTTGAGCAGAAAATTCGAGGGTATTGTTTATTAAGTCAGCAAGTAACGTATCTCACCTTCAAATTGGCTTACTAGTTGCAGTGAGACTATCAATCGCCATCAAGTGTCAAACTTTCGTTCATGGAACTAGCCAGCTATTTTAATCAGTTCGACAAGAAGCAAATCAAAAATGTTGCTTCTGGTTTAGGTGCGCCTATTGTTCTTTTGGCCATCATGGGCATGGTTATCTTGCCCATGCCGGCCTTTCTCCTTGATGTGCTGTTTAGCTTTAATATTGCTCTTTCTCTGGTCGTCATTTTAGTGGCGATGTTCACCAAAAAACCGGTGGATTTTGGTATTTTCCCACTGGTACTGTTGATTGCCACCGTTTTGCGGCTTGCCTTAAATGTTGCCTCAACCCGGATCGTATTGCTTGAAGGTCATGAGGGCGCTGATTCTGCTGGTAAAGTGATACAAGCTTTTGGTGAAGTGGTCATTGGCGGAAACTTTGCAGTAGGTATCGTGGTATTTGCCATCCTTTTGATCATTAACTTTAAAGTGGTTACCGCTGGAGCGGGCCGTATATCTGAGGTTAGTGCTCGCTTTACCCTGGATGCAATGCCAGGAAAACAAATGGCCATTGATGCTGACTTAAATGCTGGGTTTATTGATCAAGACGAAGCCCGTAAGCGCCGCATTGAAATTACCAGCGAAGCCGATTTTTACGGTTCAATGGATGGTGCGTCAAAATTTGTTAAAGGGGATGCCGTCGCAGGTTTGTTTATTATGTTAATTAACATAGTAGGAGGCTTGTTTATTGGCATGATCCAACATGACCTGAGCTTTGGTGAAGCCATTGAAATATATACTTTGCTGACCATTGGTGACGGACTGGTAGCGCAAATTCCCTCGCTGTTATTATCAATCGCGACAGCCATCATTGTTACCCGTGAAAATGATTCTCAAGACATGGGCAAAGAGTTGACTAAGCAGCTCGGTAATCAACAAGCTCTGTATATTACTTCGGGTATTTTGTTTGTAATGGGCATTGTACCTGGTATGCCCCATGTGGCGTTTTTAGGTTTTAGTGCCGTAGTAGGGGGCTATGCCTATTATGGCTATTGGCGCAGTAAACAAGTAGATGAAGAGCCCCAAGTTAGCAGTAACTTCCCAGAGCAGAGTCGTCAGCCCGCTGAGATAAAAGAATTGGGTTGGGATGATGTGCAACAAGTCGACACTATTGGTTTAGAAGTTGGTTACCGTTTAATCCCCTTGGTAGATAAAGCCCAAGGCGGCGAATTATTGACACGAATTAAAGGTGTGCGCAAAAAGCTCTCTCAAGAATTGGGTTTTCTTATCCCCCCAGTGCACATTCGCGATAATTTAGATTTAAACCCAAATAGTTACACTATTTCGATGCTGGGCGTAACGGTGGGTGAGGCTGAATTAAGTCACGATGATGAATTAGCCATCAATCCTGGTCAAGTGTTTGGCAAATTAGAGGGTAAAGCGACAAAAGATCCCGCCTTTGGTTTGGACGCCGTCTGGATAAAAGCAAGTCAAAGAGAGCACGCACAAACCCTCGGTTATACGGTGGTGGATGCGGCTACAGTCGTAGCGACTCACCTCAGTCAATTACTGACTAACAACGCTTATCAGCTATTGGGCTATGAAGAAGTTCAGCAATTACTCGATTTGTTGGCAAAAAACAGTCCTAAATTAGTCGAAGGCTTAGTCCCTGATATTTTGCCACTTGGTACCGTGGTGAAAATACTTCAAACCTTGTTATCAGAAGGTGTGCCGATTAGAGATATGCGCAGCATAGTGCAAACTCTCTGCGAATATGGACCGAAAAGCCATGATCCAGATGTGCTTGTATCAGCGGTTCGTATTTCGTTAAAACGACTCATTGTTCAGCAAATTAATGGCGGATCCAATGAGATCCCTGTCATTACCTTGGCGCCAGAATTGGAACAGATGTTGCACCAGTCACTTCAAGCTGGTGGCGCTGATGGTGCCGGTATAGAGCCTGGTTTAGCAGAACGTTTGCAAACCTCTTTGGGTGACGCATCCCAGCAGCAAGAATTGGCTGGGGAACCTGCGGTGCTGTTAACCTCTGGCATGCTCAGACCCGTGCTATCCAAGTTTTTAAAGCATTCAGTAAGTGGATTACATGTATTGTCATATCAGGAAATTCCAGATGACAAACAAATTAAAATAGTCAGTGCCGTTGGAAAATAGTTATTGTGCTATCTACGGTGTAAGGGGGTAAGGTGAAAATTAGACGTTTTTATGGCAAAGATATGCGCGATGTACTCAAACAGGTCAAAGATGAACTGGGCGGTGATGCGGTTATTATGTCAAATAAAAAGCATGCTGATGGCATTGAAATCGTCGCTGCCTACGACCGAGAGCCTGTGGCCAAACTCAAACCCCAGCAGTTGAAAAGCTCGACGGTAAAAACACCGACTTTAAGCGAAATAATAGGCGATTCGGGACCAGATAGCTTGCGCGCCCTATTAGAGAAACAGTCAAAAGTTTCTGCCCAGCCACAACGACAAACAGAAAGCCCCAGCCCCAAAGTTGCAGATAAGAAAGAAACGGCTTCTCACAGGCCTAGCGCTCTAACCAACGCTGACAGTGCAGCTATTGCTGAAATGCGTTCAGAACTGAGTTCGTTACGGAATATATTACAATACCAGGTCTCTGGCTTGTTACAGCAAGACAAAAACCGAAAACATCCTTTGCACGCTTATTTGGTTTCAAAATTAGAACAAATGGGTATCGCTACCCCATTGGCTGAAGAAGTGGTTTCTTATGCTCCTGACAAAGCAGACGAGCGCGAGGCGTGGGTATTTTTATTGAAGTTATTGGCTAATAGGCTGCAAACCAAGCACGATGACATTTTACTCAATGGTGGCGTTGTTGCGCTAATGGGCCCAACCGGCAATGGTAAAACGACGACTATTGCTAAATTAGCGGCCCAAGGAGCGCAAAAATATGGTGCTGATCAAATCGCTATAATTACCTTAGATAATTACCGCATTGCCGCATACGAGCAGATAGCCACTTATGGCCGAATTATTGGATGTAGTGTTAAAAAAGCACAAACAAGTGAAGAATTAGCAGATTTATTATTTCAATATAGAAATAAGCGCCTAGTATTAATAGACACCGCCGGTTTTGGTCAGAGAGATGTTAGATTAATCAAACAGTTAGATACCTTAAATGCTGATGTGTGTGCTAATATTAAAAAATTCTTGGTTCTGCAGGCAAACTGCCAATATCAGGTGATACAACAAAGTATTAGAGCCTACAAACAAGTGTCGTTACAAGGGTGTATTTTAACTAAACTTGACGAGTGTTACAGTTTAGGCGAGGCCATCAGTGCCGTGATTGAACATAAGCTGCCTGTCTGTTATTTGACCAATGGGCAACGAGTACCGGAAGATTTGCAAATGGCTGATACAAAATTTTTAATAACCAGTGCTGCGAAGCTTTATAAAAAATATGGTTTAATTCATACTACGAGAAATGACGCACATAAAGCAGCAGTGGCAGTATGATTGAGGATCAAGCGAGTAGCTTAAGAAGAATGAATCAATCTAGATTAATTAAAGTAATAGCAGTGACGGGCGGTAAAGGGGGCGTAGGTAAAACTAACGTAACCCTTAATACTGCGATTTCATTAGCACAACAAGGCAAACGAGTCATGGTGCTTGACGCTGACTTGGGTTTAGCTAATGTTGATGTGTTATTGGGACTACGTGTTGAAAAAAATCTTTCCCATGTCTTATCAGGCGAATGTACTCTTGATGAAGTGCTAGTTGAGGGCCCCTACGGTATCAAAATCGCGCCGGCGACCTCCGGTAGTCAGTCTATGACTGAACTGACTCCTACCGAACATGCAGGATTAATTAGAGCATTTAGCGAGCTGCAATCTCAAATTGACGTATTGTTGGTTGATACCGCAGCAGGTATCTCTGATATGGTGTTAAGCTTTTCCAAAGCGTCACAGGACATTTTGATGGTGGTGTGTGATGAGCCAACGTCTTTGACCGATGCTTATGCTTTGATCAAAATTTTGAACAAAGAACATGGCGTTTTTCGCTTTAAAATTGTGGCTAATATGGTACGTACACCCCGTGAAGGCGATGAATTGTTTGCTAAATTAAGTAAAGTTACTGACCGTTTTCTTGATGTCGCTTTAGAATTAGTGGCGGTTATCCCGTTTGACGAAAATGTGAGAAAAGCCGTTAGAAAACAAAAAGCGATTGTAGATGCTTTCCCCAGTTCACCAGCGTCATTAGCTATTAGAAAACTAGCAAGAAAGGCAATCGATTGGCCAATACCTTCACAACCAGGAGGACATTTGGAGTTTTTCTTGGAACAATTAGTCAGTAAAAAAGCAGTGGGCGATAATCGGTGAATACTAAAGCCTCAGCTTATCAACAAATGACAGATAAGAATGAGCTTGTTGAACGTCATGCCCCTTTAGTTAAGCGCATCGCGCATCATTTGTTAGCGAGACTTCCGGCAAGTGTGCTGGTGGATGATTTGATTCAAGCAGGTATGATTGGTTTGCTTGAAGCATCCAGAAATTTTGATGGCAGTAAAGGCGCGAGTTTTGAAACCTTCGCCGGCATTCGGATCAGGGGTTCAATGCTCGATGAAATCCGCAAAGGAGACTGGACCCCCCGTTCAGTGCATAAGAATGGTCGCGCCATTACTCAAGCTATTCGTGAGGTAGAGCGTGAAACTGGCAGAGACGCAAGAGACGTCGATGTCGCTGAAAAACTTCAGGTTAGTATTGATGTTTATCACCAAATGTTACTTGAAGTTAACTCTGGTAAATTGATTGGTATAGAAGATTTAGGCGTAACGGAAGACGTTGTAAGCACGGAACAAACCAAAGGTTCGGACACTCCTTTTGAGGATTTGTTACAAGGTTCATTTCAAAAAGCGCTGGCTCATGCTATTACTACCTTACCTGAAAGAGATGCCATAGTTTTGTCACTCTATTATGATGAAGAATTAAACTTGCGTGAAATAGGTGAAGTGCTAGATGTTAGTGAATCACGCGTAAGCCAAATACATAGTCAAGCCATGTTGAAACTAAAGTCTCGCATGCAAGCTTGGCAAAATAACGATAATTAAATTTGCATTGAAGATGGGTTGAAACCCTTACCGGAGGTAGTTTTGGATAAGAATATGAAGATTCTTGTTGTTGATGATTTCTCAACCATGCGTCGGATTATCAAGAACTTACTTAAAGATCTTGGCTTTACGAATATACAAGAAGCAGACGATGGTAGTACTGCTTTACCGATGTTACAACAAGGTGATTTTGACTTTGTTGTGACTGATTGGAATATGCCCGGCATGCAAGGTATTGATTTGCTTAGAGCTATTAGAGCGAATCCTAACTTGAAACACATTCCGGTGTTAATGGTGACAGCAGAAGCGAAAAAAGAGCAAATAGTCGCTGCTGCTCAAGCTGGAGTAAATGGCTATGTCATAAAACCATTCACTGCAGCTACGCTTAAAGAGAAACTAGCGAAAATCTTCGAACGCTTAGGTTGAATTCAGAAAACCCTGATATAGAGGAATTGCTGTATGAAAACCCAAAGCGCGGTCAAAACACCAATCTCATTAGAAGAAGCTAAAAAATTAGTAGAGTTATTAGAAAAAGGCGACAACGAAGGTGCCAATGACCTCCTAGAAACAATTGGCGTACAAGACTCAGTAGAGCTATTTGCAGAAGTGGGTAAATTGACCCGTCAACTGCACGATTCGTTAAATAATTTTCAGCTTGATCCACGGATTGTTAATTTAACAACCGAAGATATACCCGATGCACAGGCCCGCTTAACCTACGTTATTCAGTCCACTGAAGATGCGGCCAATAAGACCATGGATCTGGTTGATTCATGTATGCCTATCGCTGAAAAACTTCATGAGGGGATCGCCACTTTATTACCAGAGTGGAATAAATTGATGTCCCGTGATTTGCAACTTGGGGAGTTTAACCAGCTTTGCAAAAATATGGATGCGTTTTTAAAGAGTGGAAGTGAAGACTCTGCGCAGTTAACTGGACTGCTTACAGAGGTACTAATGGCCCAAGGATATCAGGATTTGACTGGGCAAGTAATCCGTCGAGTGATTGAATTGGTCAAGGAAGTTGAAGACAACTTAGTTTATATGTTAACCATGTTTGGTGGCATTGAATCCAAAGACGTTAAACAACGTAAGGATAAAGCTAAGACTTCAGATGATCAGGCCGATACGATTAAAGCGGAAGGTCCAATCTTAGATGCTGAGTCTCGTGAAGACGTTGCTTCAGATCAGGTTGATGTTGATGATTTGCTTTCGAGTCTTGGTTTTTAGGGGTGCTACTGTATGGCTTTTGATGTGGATGAGGATATATTACAAGACTTTCTCGTTGAAGCAGGAGAGATCTTAGAACAACTACAAGAACAACTTGTTGATCTTGAAAATAACCCAGAAGATGCAGGTTTACTTAATGCTATCTTTAGGGGGTATCATACCGTCAAAGGTGGTGCAGGATTTCTATCTCTGACCGAGCTCGTTGATGTCTGTCATGGTGCTGAAAACGTATTCGACGTAATGCGTACAGGCCAACGTACACTCACTCCTGAACTTATGGATGTTATCTTACAGGCCACTGATGAAGTGGTAAAAATGTTTGATAGTGTAAAAGCCGCCCAGCCCTTAGTGCCCGCTGGACAAGAATTATTAGATACTCTTCATAGATTGAGTCGCCCGGAGTCAGAAGACGAGGTGGCGATTGAGCACGACACAGTTGCCGACGACACGTCAGACCCACTTGCGGTGGAAAGTGCTAACCCGTCCGACTCTGATGATTTCAGTGAAGACGAATTTGAAGCTTTGCTTGACGAATTACATGGTAAATCAAGCGCTCCAGCTGCTAAACCAGCAGTCAGTCAACCGTCTAATCCAGCAAATGCTGATCAAGACATCAGTGATGATGAATTTGAAGCACTGCTTGATGAATTGCATGGCAAAGGCAAGTTCAAGGTGGAGGCAGAAGCAAAGCCTGCTGCCAAAAGTATTGATTCAGCTGAAAAAGCAAGTAAAAAACCCCCAGCGAGTGATGAAATCAGCGATGAGGAATTTGAGGCCTTGCTTGATGAGTTACACGGTAAAGGTAAAGCACCTGATACCGTTGAAGCTGCTCAGCCACCTAAAAAAGAAACGCCTGCGCCAACAAAATCTGAACCGGTAAAAGCAAGTGCAGCAGTTAACAAACCAGCGCCATCAGTGGTTAAGCCGGTTGAAAAAGCGAAACCTGCATTAGAGCCTGATCCCAAAGAAGATAAAAAGTCAGCCGCCGCACCACAAGCCGAAACGACAGTCAGGGTTGACACTAAGCGACTCGACCAAATCATGAACATGGTGGGAGAGTTAGTTTTAGTGCGTAACCGACTCATCAGCCTTGGTATTAATACCAATGATGAAAGCATGTCAAAAGCGATTGCGAATTTAGATGTGGTAACTGGAGATTTGCAAGGCGCGGTCATGAAAACTCGGATGCAGCCGATCAAGAAAGTGTTTGGCCGCTTCCCTCGGGTTGTTCGTGATCTTGCTCGAGCATTAAAGAAAGAAATCACCTTAGAACTCGAAGGTGAAGAAACAGATTTAGATAAAAACTTAGTTGAAGCCTTAGCCGACCCCTTGGTGCATTTGGTAAGAAACTCGGTTGATCATGGTATTGAATCACCAGAAGATCGTAAAGCCGCGGGCAAGCCAAGTATGGGAACGGTTAAATTAGCAGCCTCTCAAGAAGGCGACCATATATTGCTTACTATCACAGACGATGGTAAGGGTATGGATCCTGAAAAGTTAAAAGAGATAGCCATAAAACGGGGCGTTATGGATGCTGACACGGCAGCCAGAATGACGGATGTTGAGGCGTTCAACCTCATATTTGCCCCAGGATTCTCAACCAAAACTGAAATCTCTGAAGTATCTGGCCGCGGCGTGGGTATGGATGTTGTTAAAACTAAAATTAATCAGTTGAACGGAACGGTAAAGATTGATTCAAGATTAGGTATAGGAACAACTCTTGAGATAAAAGTACCGCTCACGCTGGCAATTTTACCAACATTAATGATTGTTGTCGGTGAGCAGACCTTCGCCTTACCATTAGGCTCAGTGAACGAAATCATCAATGTGGATGCCAGTAAAACCAACACGGTTGATGGTCAACTTACGATGATAGTGCGCTCTAAAGCCATTCCATTGTTTTACTTAAAGGAATGGTTAACTCGAATTCCGGGCAAGCATACCCCAGTTGATAAAACCAAAGGCCACGTTGTGGTGGTGCAGATTGGTACAAAACAGCTTGGTTTTGTGGTTGATGCCCTGATCGGACAGGAGGAAGTGGTTATTAAGCCCCTTGATGAGCTGCTACAAGGTACGCCAGGTATGGCGGGTGCAACTATAACGAGTGATGGTGGTATTGCATTAATACTTGACGTTCCTGGCCTACTCAAACGTTATGCAACAAAAAAAGTGTAGTGACGGTAAGCTCATTTTACGGTTTTTAATATTACTTAAGGTTTAAATGGCATACCGAATTTTAATAGTGGACGATTCCACGTTTTTCCGTCGTCGTATTACTCAAATTCTTCAAGAAGATGCTGAGTTACAAGTGGTGGGAGAAGCTAAAAATGGTATGGAAGCGATTTCTTTAGCGCAAAGTCTCAAGCCGGATGTAATAACGATGGACGTTGAAATGCCCGTTATGGATGGCATCTCGGCGGTTAAGAAAATAATGGCCCTGTGCCCCGTGCCAATCATCATGTTTTCATCTTTAACCCACGATGGTGCTAGCGCTACATTAGATGCTCTTGATGCTGGCGCTGTGGATTTTTTACCTAAAAAGTTTGAAGATATAGCGCTGAATAGAAAAGAGGCCACACTATTATTACAGCAACGTGTTAAAACGTTGGCCCGCAAAAATCCCAACGTCCACAGCTCTGTTGTAAAAAGATCTTTTACTGACAGGTTTGAACCAAGGCAATCTTTAAGTTCGCTATCCAGTCGTAACGACCAACACGACAAATACAGTCATCCCTCGTATCCAAGCCATGCTAGCAAAAAAAGTTACAAATGTTTGGCCATTGGAACCTCAACCGGTGGGCCTGTTGCATTGCAAAAGATCCTTGTTGATTTACCGAGCTCATTTCCCTATCCCATTATCATGGTACAACACATGCCAGCAGCGTTTACAGAAGCGTTTGCAAATCGGCTGAATGACTTGTGTAACATTACGGTGAAAGAAGCTAAAAATGGCGATCTGCTGAGTCCCGGGACGGCATATTTGGCACCGGGCGGATGTCAAATGTTAGTCGAAGGAAGGCCTAGCTCTGCGCATATCCGAATTGTAGATGCTGATCGATACTCCGATATCACGTACAAACCAAGCGTTGACATAACCTTTAAGTCTTTATCAAGCGTTTTTGGTGGTGATGTACTTGGCGTTATCTTGACTGGAATGGGGGCTGATGGACGAGAAGGCTGTCGTGAACTCAAGTTACTTGGCGCAAAAATTTGGGCTCAAGATGAAAAGAGTTCAGTTGTATATGGCATGCCACAGGCGGTTACGGTCGCTAATATTGCCGAACAAAATTATGATATAGAACACATGTCCCAACAAATTAAGTCTGAAATGCTTAATTAATACAACATGATATCGGTAAGTGTCTGTCTTGATTTTTTCGGGTGATTAAAATTAAGATTTTACAGTATTTATAAGGCGACAATTTTGATTGTTTGGACAGTTGCTAATCACAAAGGTGGAGTTGGCAAAACAACGACGACCGTGACTATGGGCGGTCTACTCGCACAAGCTGGCAAGCAAGTTATCTTGGTTGACACCGATCCTCAAGCGTCTTTAAGTTACTACTTTGGTGTTGATTCAGAGCAGTTAAGCTCGAGTCTTTATGATGTTTTCATCAGTGGCAAATCTTTAACGAAGGAAAATGTACTAGACTGTTTGTGTCCAACGAAGCTTGATTCGTTGTTTATATTACCCGCAACGATGGCGTTGGCTACGTTAGACCGAAAAATGGGTACACAAAATGGAATGGGGCTTATTCTTAAAAAGGCTTTGCAATTGATTAGTGACGAATTTGATTTTGCTATAATTGATTGTCCGCCAGTTTTAGGCGTATTAATGATAAATGCGCTGGCCGCTTGCGACAGGGTGATTGTGCCGGTACAGACGGAATTTTTAGCCTTAAAAGGCCTAGAACGAATAATGCACTCTATGGAAATAATGCAAAAATCACTCGATAAAACGTTCTCGTTTACAATCGTGCCCACTATGTTTGATAGAAGGGTTAATGCAGCTATCGAGTCTTATAGAAACCTGAAATTAACCTATGGTGATGGCGTTTGGCCCGGTGTCATTCCTGTTGATACCCGATTTAGAGATGCTAGCCAGGCCCAGACCCCGCCTTCTGTTTTTTCTGCCAAATCCAGAGGTGTATTCGCTTATGAAAAATTACTTAAATATATTTTAGATATGGATCATAAATCATGAGTGGTAAGCCCTTCGCTAATGAAGATGTCATGGAAGATTATATGTCAGCGTTGCTGACCGAAGAGCCTTTGATTGATTCTCTACAAAAACAGGCTATCTCAAGCTTACTCGAAAAAGCTAAGCCTGTTCCTCGTAGTGAACCTTATGTGGCGCCTGTGGAGACGCCTGTTGCCGAAGAAGCTAAAGTAATTGTTGAAAGTGTCGACATAAAAACCACAAACAGTGAAAAGAAAACTAAAAGAGTTGCAGCTCTGATACCAGAATCTGCATTTCAGGCCCTGTTTTTTGAAATATCCGGTCTGACCTTGGCAGTGCCTTTAACTGAACTAGGTGGTATTCATCAGATTGAAACGATTAACCCTCTGTTTGGCAAACCAAGTTGGTTTAAAGGGGTAATGTTGCATAAAGAGCAAAAATTTAATGTAGTTGATACGGCAAAATGGATAATGCCAGAAAAATCTGCTGAAAAACTGGCAGAATCTGCAAAATATCAATATCTTATACTATTAGATGATAGTGGTTGGGGTTTAGCTTGCGAGCGTTTGATAAGCACCTCAACCTTGCAGCCTGAAGATGTTAAGTGGCGAAGTGCAGATGCTAACCGACCTTGGTTAGCGGGCATGGTAAAAAATAAAATGTGCGCCTTGGTTAATGTCCAACAACTTGTTTGTATGTTAACGCAGGGATTAAGTAGTAACGAATAACCCTATCAGGGTGGAGCCTTTGCAATGAGTAATAACAAAAATCCAAGTAATAAAGTCACTGCTGGTGATGACGTTCTACAATGGGTCACCTACAAGTTAGGTGAAGAAACCTATGGAATAAATGTTATGCAGGTGCAAGAGGTCCTGCGTTACACTGAAATTGCACCAGTGCCGGGGGCGCCAGATTATGTGCTGGGTATCATTAATTTACGCGGTAATGTGGTTACCGTGATTGATACTCGCTCTCGTTTTGGATTGCCTTCATCTGAGATTTCAGATAACAGCCGTATCGTGATTATCGAATCAGACGAGCAAGTTGTCGGTATTATGGTCGATAGCGTTGCTGAAGTTGTTTACTTACGTTCTTCTGAAATCGACAGTGCCCCTAATGTTGGCACTGAAGAAAGTGCAAAGTTTATCCAAGGTGTTAGTAATCGTGACGGTCAGTTATTAATATTGGTGGATTTAAACAAATTATTAAATGACGATGAGTGGGACGAGATTACCAATATCTAAGGTTTTAATGAGGGTAAACTTTATTTAAGAGAACTCATTGCAAGAGTTTTAGATAGAAAATCCATTAGTTGAATTAATCATGCCCCAGTTTTTAATTATGAGTGTCATTACAGGAATACTGTTCTTAATAAGCTGGGGTGCTATCGTTTATCTTATTATTCAAACCCGTAAACTTAAGAGTCAATTGTTGTTATTGCAGCAAATCAGCATGGCCAACGAGGTTAAATTAAAGCAAGTGGATGATGAGTTCCACGAAATTCATACTGGCAGCCAAGCTTTAGGCCGGAAAGTAAAAGAACTTGTTGTCAGTATCAAAGGCTTACGGGAGCAACATCAGCAGCTAGCTGAACAAGATCCGCAAAGTCGCTTCTATTTAAACGCAGTAAAGCTCATCACTGACGGTGCTTCCCTTGAAGAAGTGATGCGGGAATGTGACCTGCCTAGAGCCGAAGCAGAGCTGCTCTTTAATTTGCATCAATCATAAAAATAATGACTCACTATTTGTGGCTACTACGCTAACATTGATCATCAACTGCGTGTTTATAGGTCATCGTGAGTGATGCAAAATCCGTTGCTGACTTTTGTCACTTCCATCGAGGCTGACGCTACTCCGTTTTTTTGCTTAAGTTGAATAGAAGCAACTAAAAAGAACTTAATTGTGGCGCATGCGATGCATCTTGATATTAATTACGTGTATACTACGCGGCCGTAAATTTCATCCGTATTATTGATTTAGAGGCGAGTTTTCATGCGCACAGATTATTGTGGCAACATCAATGCATCCTATATTGGGCAAACTGTAACCTTGTGTGGCTGGGTAAACCGCCGTCGCGATCTTGGAGGTGTTATTTTTATCGATCTACGCGATCGTGAAGGCATTGTTCAAGTGGTTTTTGATCCTGATTTAGCAGAGCTATTTGACGTTGCTAATAGTTTACGTAACGAGTTTTGTGTGCAACTCAGTGGCCTTGTCCGCCCTCGTCCAGCTGGTCAAGTAAACAGTGATATGTCCACTGGTGAGATTGAGATGCTGGGTAAATCTTTAACGATATTAAATAAATCTGCGCCATTGCCCTTAGATTGGAATCAAGAAAACTCTGAAGAGCAGCGCCTTAAGTATCGTTATTTGGACTTGCGCCGTCCTTTGATGAGTGACCGTTTAAAATTTAGAGCCAAAGTTACCAGCGCCGTTCGCAGCTTTATGGATAATGCTGGTTTTTTAGATATTGAAACTCCTATTTTGACCAAAGCGACACCTGAAGGCGCCAGAGATTATTTGGTACCAAGTCGAACACATAAAGGTCAATTTTTTGCATTGCCTCAGTCTCCACAGTTGTTTAAACAATTGCTGATGATGGCTGGAATGGATCGTTATTATCAAATTGTAAAGTGTTTTCGTGACGAAGACTTACGCGCTGATCGTCAACCAGAATTTACCCAAATAGATATAGAAACAACGTTTTTAGACGCAGCCGGCGTCATGTCTATTACTGAAAATATGATCCGTGATCTATTTCAAAAAATGTTAAACGTTGATTTAGGCGTGTTTCCTCAAATGACTTATGCAGAAGCGATGCGTCGTTTTGGTAGTGACAAGCCTGACTTGCGTAACCCACTTGAATTGACTGATGTTGCCGATTTATTAGCCGAAGTTGAATTTAAAGTATTCGCCGAGCCTGCCAATGATCCTAAAGGGCGCATTGCTGTCATAAAAGTGCCAAGTGGCGCCTCTCTATCTCGTAAACAGTTAGATGACTACGCAAAATTTGTAGCTATTTATGGTGCTAAAGGCTTAGCTTGGATGAAAGTCAACGACCTAGCTGCAGGCATGGATGGTTTACAATCACCAGTACTCAAATTTTTGCCAGAGACTGCGGCACTGGCTATCGTCGAGCGCTGTGGTGCGCAATCAGGTGATTTGATTTTATTTGGTGCAGATAACAAAACTGTTGTTACAGAAGCCATGGGCGCTTTACGATTAAAGTTGGGCGAAGATTTAAACCTGTTGGAAGGCGAGTGGCGTCCATTGTGGGTTGTTGATTTTCCTATGTTTGAAGAGATTGATGGTCGCTTTTATGCACTTCATCATCCTTTTACCGCACCACGAGACCTTAGTGCAGAAGAATTAGCCGCTGATCCAGCTAATGCATTGTCGAATGCTTACGACATGGTTTTAAATGGTGTTGAGCTTGGAGGTGGCTCGGTACGTATTCATCAACAAGATATGCAAGCAAAAGTTTTTCAACTCCTTGGTATCAGTGATGATGAAGCACAAATTAAGTTTGGTTTCTTGTTAGAAGCCCTGAAATTTGGTGCCCCCCCTCACGCTGGACTTGCCTTTGGTCTTGACCGGTTGGTGATGTTAATGACAGGTGCTACTTCGATTCGTGACGTGATGGCTTTTCCTAAAACGACAACAGCAGCATGTCCTTTAACTAATGCCCCAGGCGAAGCGAATCCTGAGCAGTTGAAAGAGTTAGCAATTCAAACTGTCAAACCTGCCGTTGAAAAATAGTCAGCTAGGCGGTTTGTGAGTAGTCAATGGCGTATTCCTGAATCTGCCCTGATAGTCATATACAATATGGCTGGGCAGGTTTTGGTACTACAACGAAATGACGATCCCTTGTTTTGGCAGTCAGTAACGGGGACTCGTGAACAGGGCGAGTCACCTTTGCAAACTGCTATCCGCGAAGTGCGGGAAGAAACCGGTATTGATATTACTGCTTCAAATTATCAACTTGTTGATTGTAAGCAAACGAATCAATATGAAATACGTCCTCGCTGGCGTCATCGATACCCCCCAGATGTCAGTACCAATACGGAATATGTTTTTAGTGTTCAAGTCGTTAATGATCAGCAGATTATTTTGACTGAGCACAGTGCATTTTCTTGGCTACCAAAGGCGCAGGCTATAGAAAAGGTCTGGTCTGAAACCAATAAAGCGGCGATTGAACGTTTTGTCCCAAAGGTAGTTGATAATGATGATATGTCAGAGTAATAAGGGATTAAATGGCGATTATCTTAGGCATTGATCCCGGCTCGAGATTGACCGGTTATGGCATTATTAAACAGCTTGGGGCTAAAACAGAATATTTGGGTAGTGGCTGTATTCGTATGCAAGGTGATCCTCTTGCGCCAAGATTAAAACAAATATTTGACGGCGTCAGTGAAATTATCACGCAGTTTAGGCCTACTGAGTTTGCGATTGAGCAAGTTTTTATGGCCAAGAATCCTGATTCAGCATTAAAACTTGGTCAAGCACGTGGCGCCGCAATTGTGGCTGCTACATATCACAATCTACCGGTCGCGGAATATTCTGCCAGACAAATTAAACAATCAGTGGTGGGAAAAGGTAATGCGGATAAAAGCCAAGTACAGCATATGGTCACTTATTTATTAAAGTTAAGCGCCAGCCCACAGGCAGATGCTGCAGATGCGCTCGCCGTCGCGCTGTGTCATAGTCATACACAACAAAGCTTGATTAAGATGTTGGGGCAAGCGAGTAAGACAGTGCGAGGGCGCTTAAGATGAGCCTTGCAAACCTATTAACCAGCCTTTATCTAAGCTCAGCCATCTGCTAAGCGACAGGAATTATTATGATCGGCAGTATTCGTGGCATTTTATTAGAAAAACAAGCTCCAGAAATTTTAATTGAAGCTGGAGGCGTTGGTTACGAAGTGCAAGTCCCTATGACCAGTTTTTATCAATTGCCGGATGTGGGCCAAGAAGTTAGCTTGTGTGTGCATTTTGTGGTCAGAGAAGATGCTCAATTATTATTCGGTTTTGCTAATAAACAAGAAAGAGCTGTATTTCGTGAACTCATCAAAGCGAGTGGGGTAGGTCCTAAGTTAGCTTTAACCATCTTATCGGGCATGAATGCTGCTCAATTTATGCAAGCAGTGAGCCTTGATGATGTCACCGGTTTAACTAAATTACCCGGGGTGGGCAAAAAAACAGCAGAACGTTTGGTTATTGAATTGCGAGATCGATTGACAAAATTGTCTGTAGCTCCCAGCAATACCGAAGCGTTCGGTCGTTTATCGAGTCTACCTATCGAAAATACATTTTTACAAAGTAATGATGCCAAGGAAGAAGCCTTAAGTGCGCTAGTTGCCTTAGGTTATAAGCCTGCTCAGGGAAGTAAGGTTATCAACTCAGTGTATAAATCTGAGATGAGCAGTGAAGCCTTGATTAGAGAAGCATTAAGGGCAATGATTTAATCAAAAACTAATTTGCTTTTATAAGATATTCACCAACAATTCTGCTAACGTACTGAGCAGTAAAACCATTAACTTATCTCGTTAACCCGTGATATCAGTAACATTACCTAAGAATACACTGTAAAAACATGATTGAAGCTGACCGACTAATACAACCTGTTGCCAACAGAGAAGATGAACTTATCGACCGTGCTATTCGACCAAAAATGTTGGCTGACTACACTGGGCAAGATCATGTGTGCTCACAAATGGAAATCTTTATTGCCGCGGCGCGGCAAAGGCAAGAACCTTTAGATCATTTACTCATCTTTGGCCCTCCTGGCTTAGGTAAAACGACACTGGCTAACATTGTAGCAAATGAAATGGGCGTGGGAATAAAAACCACGTCTGGACCTGTCCTTGAAAAAGCCGGTGATTTGGCGGCTTTACTAACAAATCTTGAAGAAAATGATGTGCTATTTATTGACGAGATCCACCGCCTTTCGCCAGTTGTTGAGGAAATTCTCTATCCAGCTATGGAAGATTACCAATTAGATATCATGATTGGTGAAGGACCCGCTGCACGTTCCATCAAGCTTGAATTACCTCCTTTTACGTTAGTTGGAGCAACAACGCGAGCCGGCTCATTAACATCACCTTTACGAGATCGTTTTGGTATCGTCCAACGCCTTGAGTTTTATAGTGTTAAAGACTTAACTACCATAGTAAAACGTTCTTCAAGCTATTTAAATTTGCCCATTGATGAAGCGGGTGCAATTGAGATTGCACGACGCTCCCGCGGTACACCAAGGATCAGTAATCGGTTACTCAGACGCGTACGAGATTTTGCAGAGGTAAAAGCCAAAGGAGAGATTACCGCCGAAGTCGCGTGTAATGCATTAGATATGCTAGACGTTGATGGAGAAGGCTTTGATTATATGGATAGAAAATTGTTGGTTGCTATCATCGACAAATTTTTAGGTGGGCCAGTTGGTTTAGAAAACCTAGCCGCTGCCATTGGAGAGGAGAAAGATACAATAGAAGATGTGATTGAGCCTTTTTTAATTCAGCAGGGCTTTTTACAACGAACACCTCGAGGGCGAATTGCGACACAAAGGGCGTTCTTGCATTTCAATCGTGATTACTCTCCTAGCTAAGTCAGCAAACCCGATAAAAATCCAAAAAAAAACCCACGAAATTCGTGGGTTAACAACAAAAACTGTTGAGGAAATATCCAGGGAACATGTTAGTCAACACAAATTGACTGGAGCATCTACAGACCGCTGTACTTAGAAGCACAACTGCCTTCAAGAAAACTGTGATTAGTATAAACGTAAGTTAATTGCCTACAACTGAAAAAAATTGTTTTTATTCATTATAAAAACTAATACTAGACCTTTCATTCTTTCCTGGTTTACTGAAAAAAATGACCTTCAAATCCTATAAAACATATGCATTACAATTACTTAAAATAGTTGTCTTATATTTAATCAATTAATTTAAGTAAGGTGGGGCTGGGTCTGTGAATTATATTTCTGCATTGAAATGCTGAATTGTTGCTACAACTTACAATGAACTTTTTGAGTTAAAGGGATTCAAATGACACTTATTTACAATTAACTATTTGAAAATTATCATAATAATTTTTATTGTAGATTTAATGTGTAAATTGCGTTTAATCAATCGTGATGCATAAAAATTCAAAATAACACGAGTTATAACCAGTTAAATTAAGGCGGTAACGAGTTATGGGGCATCAACATTCCATAAGAGTTTATTACGAAGATACCGACGCAGGTGGCATTGTTTATTATGCTAACTATTTAAAGTTTTTTGAGAGAGCCAGAACAGAGTGGTTACGTAATTTAGGTACTGAACAAGATGAACTGTTGGAACATTCCTTAGGTTTTGTCGTCAAACGCGTTGAAATGGATAATCATGCGCCGGCTCGCTTCAATCAGTTGTTGTGTATTCAAAGCGAAATAGTAGAATTGAAGCGAGCGAGTCTGGTATTCAAACAAACCATCATAAGTCCAAGCGATACGCGCTTGGTTAGTGCAATAATCAAGGTGGCTTGCGTTAATTTATCATCGATGAAGCCGCAAGCAATACCAGCCAATATTTTAGAGGAATTCAAGCGTGTCGTCTGATTTAAACTTTTTTGACCTTTTTCTGCAAGCCAGCATATTAGTGCAATTTGTCATGTTATTACTGCTTGCAGTGTCGATTTTTTCTTGGGCTTTTATCTTTGAGCGCAGTAAGGCTCTGACTCATGCCCGTAATGAAATGAAAAAATTTGAAGATAAATTTTGGTCGGGCGTCGACCTCAATAAACTTTATCAAGAACTGTCTGCTCGGCAATCTATTCAGGGTATGTCAAGTATGTTCTGCGCAGGTTTTAAGGAGTTTGTCCGTTTACGTAAAACCACCTCAACTCCGTCGGAAGCGGTTATGGAGGGATGTTATCGGGCCATGCGAGTCGCCTTATCCAGAGAGGTGGATAATTTAGAAAATCGTTTACCGTTTTTAGCCACAGCAGGTTCGATAAGTCCGTATATCGGTTTATTTGGCACTGTATGGGGGATAATGAACGCCTTTATCGCATTGGGTGAAGTTCAACAAGCTACTCTTGCTATGGTTGCGCCTGGCATCGCTGAGGCATTAATCGCTACTGCAATGGGGTTGTTTGCTGCGATTCCTGCAGTTATTGCCTATAACCGTTTCAGTCATCAGGTCGAGAAACTCGAAAATAACTATGGCAATTTTATGGAAGAATTTTCGAGCATTTTGCATCGTCAGGCCTTAGCTGCAAACGCTGAGTCAGCCACACGCAGTAATAATCAAAGTAACTAAGGCTATTATCCTATGGTTGTATACACCAGAAAACGCCGTCGGCCAGTATCAGAAATTAACGTTGTGCCCTACATAGACGTAATGTTGGTTTTGCTTATCATTTTTATGGTTACAGCCCCTTTAATTACGCAAGGGGTAAAGGTCGATTTACCAAAAGCAGAAGCGGCAGCGTTAGATAAAGACAGTAAGCCTCCGTTAATTGCGTCAGTTGACGCTCAGGGTAACTATTTTCTGAACATTGGCGATAGTCAAGAAGAGTCTATGTCAGCGGTTGATCTGGCGACTCTAGTGGCTGCACATTTACAGCTAGAGCCTCAAACACCCGTCGTAGTAAAAGGTGATGGAGCAGTGCCTTATAGTGAAGTGGTGCAATTAATGGTTTTATTGCAACGAGCAGGTGTGCCTTCAGTTGGTTTAATGACAGCGCCTCCTGAGAAAAAGAGATAGTGAACTGAAATGCAAAAATTTTCTATTCCTTTGTCTTTTTCTATCGCTTTGCATGCTGCGGTCGGAATTGTATTAACCTTGAGTATGAGTTTTACCCATCCAGTCGCAGAGGACCTAAGCCTTGATGCGCCGATTATCGATGCAGTGGTGGTTGATCAAAAAACGCTTGAAACACAAGTAAGGAAGTTAAAAGACGAAAAAACTGCTCAACGACAAAAAGAAGAACAGCGCGTTAAAGAATTGGAGCGTCGAGCAGAAGAGGCTGAGCGTGAGCGTCGTCAAAAAGAAACTCAAGTCGCTGAACTTGAAAAACAAACGCAAAATAAGCTAAATGAAAAGAAAAAGGCTGACCAAGCTGCAGTAGAGGCACGGGAGAAACAGCAACAGGAAAAAGCCAAAGCGGCCGCTTTAGAAGAACAGCGTAAGCGCAAAGAGCAGGAGCGAATTAAGGCTGAAGAGCAAGCGAAAGCCGCCAAAGAAAAACGCGAAAAAGAAGAAAAAGCTTTGAAAGAAGCTGAGCGTAAAAAGCAAGAGGCTGCTGAGCAAGCGGCTCAAGAAAAGTTATTGCAAGAACAACTCCAAGCAGAACAAGCTACTCGTCAACAACGTCGAAATAAGCAAGTTTTAACTGAAGTGCAGAAATACGAAATTTTAATTAAGCAGACTATCCAGCGTAATTTAATTGTGGATGATGCAATGAAAGGAAAATCTTGTCGTCTAAATATTCGCCTAGCGTCGAACGGTTTAGTGACCCAAGTAAAAGAACTTTCAGGTGACGCGGTTCTGTGCAGAGCAGCTATCGCCGCAGTGAAAAAGTCAGATACACTTCCGGTCTCACCTGAGGCAGATGTATTTGAAAAATTAAGAGATATTAATTTAACAGTTGAACCAGGACTCTAATGTTTAAAAATAAAGTGCTTGTCTTTTTTGTCATTATTTTAGTCGCGAGCTTTAAAAGTATGGCGGCGCTAGAAATTGTTATTACTGAAGGTATCGATACCTCAAGACCTATCGGCATTGTGCCATTTAGTTGGGTAGGTGAGGGAGCAATGCCTGAAAAACTGACTAACACCATCGCGGCTGATTTAAAGCGCAGTGGTAAATTTAATCCAATTAATGTTGCTAATATGCCGCAGTTCCCTAGTTCGTATCGTGATGTTGACTATGGAGCTTGGGTCACTGCAGGTGTTGAAGCCATTCTTGTGGGGAAGGTAGAGTTAGTAGGGATAGATCAATACGCGGTTTCATTCGAGCTTATCGATGTGATCCGTGGGCAAATCACGGGCGGGCAAAGCCAAGTATTAAGCAATGGAAAATTGATTGCGAGTAATGACCAAATAATGGACGCTCGTCAAGCGACGATAGGCGGCAAGGAATTTAGGCAATATGCTCACCGAATTAGCGATGTGGTTTATGAAAAATTAACTGGGGAAAAAGGGGCGTTCTTGACCAGAATTGCCTACGTGATAGTGAGAGATAGTGCCACAACAGAATTTCCATTCCAATTAGTCGTTGCAGACTATGACGGCGCTAACGAAACGACATTATTGCGTTCTAAAGAGCCATTGATGTCGCCTTCTTGGTCACCGGACGGAACTAAATTAGCTTACGTGACGTTTGAAAATAAGCGTCCACAGATTTTTATCCAAGATATCTATACAATGAGTCGTACGCAAATGTCTGATTTTAGCGGCATCAATGGCTCTCCTGTGTTTTCGCCTGATGGTAAACAGCTAGCCCTAGTGTCATCGAAAGACGGTAACCCAGAATTGTATGTGATGGATATTGCGACAAAACAAGTACGTCGAATTACTAATGATCGCGCCATTGATACCGAACCAAGCTGGATGCCAGATGGTAAGAGTCTGGTATTTAGTTCAGAGCGGGGTGGTAAACCGCAGATTTATCGAGTAGATTTAATGAGCAATAAAGTGCGTCGTCTTACTTTTGAAGGCGATATGAATTTAGGGGGGACGGTTACACCAGATGGAAAACAACTGGTTTTTGTCAATCGTACCCGCGGAAATTATCATATAGCGAGACAAGATCTAGCCACGGGGAATATGCAAGTATTAACCAAAACATATTTAGATGAATCTCCTAGTATTGCTCCGAACGGGAGTATGATAATTTATAGTACTTTGCATGAAGGTAAGCAGGTTTTATCACTGGTTTCCCTTGATGGGAGGTTTAAGGCGCGGTTACCCGCAGCCGATGGGCAGGTTAAGGCACCAAATTGGTCACCCTTTTTGTTTTAATGTTCAACCTAATTGGTTTAGTTTAGATAAAAATAAGGAAAAAAAATGCAGTTCAATAAAGTTTTAAAAGGGTTAATCATAGCTCTACCTATTATGACTATGGTTGCTTGTAAGTCTGGTCCTACTGCTGAAGAAATTGAAGCTCAAAAAAATAAAGAAGCGGCAACTGCGCAAGCTGAAGCTGATCGTTTGGCTGCAGAGGCGCGCAATGCACAAACCCAAGTCGGATCAATGACTCCACTTGTCTCGCCTGCTGAAAAAATGAAAATGGAATTACAAGCATTGCAGGGTGAGCAAACTGTTTATTTCGACTTCGACCGTTCAACTATCAGCTCGGACTTTTATTCTGTGCTGGATAAGCATGCTGCGTTTTTAGTAAAAAATCCAAGCCAATCGATTGTTATTGAAGGTCACTGTGATAGCCGCGGTACGCCTGAATACAATATCGCTCTTGGTGAGTTACGTGCTAAGTCTGTGCAGACTTACCTACAAAATGCTGGCGTGAGCAGCTCACAATTGACAGTGGTCTCTTACGGTGAAGAAAAGCCGGTTGTTAGTGGTAGCACAGAAGCTGCATTTGCTAAAAACCGTCGTGGTGTCTTAGTTTATCAATAAAAAAGTAGAAAACATGATCAAACGCACGTTTGCGCTTAGTCTGTTATCAGTATACGGAGCCGCATTATTTGCGGCTCCTGCTCCTGTAGCAGACGTTACTAGCGGTAGTAATGACCAACGCATAGAAGCATTAGAAAGAATGTTTGCTACGCGAACTGAAGCTCAGCACAGACTGCAACAGCAGCTCGACGTGATGCAACAGGAAGTGAACGAATTACGTGGCAGCATAGAGTTACACAATTATCAATTAGAGCGGATCCTCGATAGACAACGGGAATTGTATGCTGAAATTGATAAACGGATGTCCAACCTGAGCCAGGCTCCCAGTGCTGCTCCCATAGAAACTGATGACAATGGTTCCTCTTCTGCTAACTCAGCTGTTTTATCTGAGAACGAGAATGAGGCGTACGACAAAGCTGTTAATCTGATTTTAAAAGATAAGCTTTATGACCAAGCCATTCCTGCATTTCAATCGTTTTTACAAACGTACCCCAATTCTAGTTATGCATCAAATGCACACTATTGGTTGGGCCAGCTATTGTTTAACAAACAAGATTGGGCAGGGGCAAGTGGTCAGTTTCAAGCCTTAGTGACGAACTTTCCCGATTCAAGTAAGCGAGCCGACGCTATCCTGAAATTAGGTATAACAGAAATAGAGCGTGCTAATTCAGCCCGTGCTAAGCAGTTATGGGAACAGGTATTGAAAGAATACCCTAATTCACCTTCAAGTAAATTAGCTGAGAAGCGGCTTAAAAATTTATAAGTCGCGATACTTTTTTACAGTCTAAGCCACTTTTATTGGTTACTAATTGACTGAATTGTTTGCTTTTTCGGCAAACAAACCGAATATTTAAAATAAAACGGATTTTGACTTGCACTGAAGTATGGATTGAGTATTATATGCGCCCGTCGCAGTGAGGCGGAAGGAAAAGGGTCGTTAGCTCAGTTGGTAGAGCAGTTGACTTTTAATCAATTGGTCGCTGGT
>NZ_JANQVQ010000302.1 GCF_030730205.1 Paraglaciecola sp. | reverse complement strand
AGCTCTTCAAAAAAATACTGAAAAGCTCTCTAGCTGCAACACAATTTATAAAAATCGAAGTTCTTATTTAGCAACCGTTGAACAAGAAGTAACAATTGCTTCTGATTTTGAGAATGAAATTACTTTGCACGATAAAATAATAAAATTGAACAAAATTAATCAAGAATTACAAAGCCTGAAGCCTGATCTTTCATGCGAAAATTCAGGATTACCTCAAGTAGAAGAATTGATTGTTAATGAAGCTACATCCATTTCTCGTTTGTTAGTAAAAGTTAACACCGAGACCTCTTTATTAAAAAGATCAATTGAGAAGAATAGCATCTCACAAGCGCTGGAAAGTTGTAAGGAACGCATATCAAGTATTGTCGATGCAGACAGTAATAAAGCAATGCTGATATCTTCTAATATAAAAATGCTCCACAAGTTAAAGCCAGTAAGCGCGACGAATAACGACAGATTTAAAAAATTGATTCTTGACTCAGATTTATTACTAACTCAATTTGAAATTTTAGAAGCTGAACCTGTATGCCTGACATTGGATTTTTTTGAAACTGAATTTGATCGAACTCTTCAAACAAAAAACAAATTGTCAGATGAGATCCAGCTATTAAAAAATGAGTTAGAGCAATTCCAGCAAGTAAAAAATAGACAAAGCCATACTCCTGTTAATAACATCAATAGAACGTCCAGCTCAGGTACGTCTAATAATGCTTTTAATCAAAGACAATTAACAGACAGGATGGCGAGTTATACAACTATCATTGGTCGAGCAATGGGTTGTGGATTAGATGTAGAAAAAAAATCGACTGAGCTTGGCCGATGGATTGACAGAAGCTTTGCTCACGACCTGAATGCAAAAGCGCAGTATATAAAAATTGCTTCTGATGGCTTGGTTTACCATGCAAATCAGCAGTCTAATGGACAAAGCCCTGACAACTGTTCAGATGTAAGAAAAGCGATGAATAATTTAAGAATAATGTAACGTTTCATCAAGTTTGAAAACTCGATTTAATCATGGATTTTGCTAACATTGTCACATCCTAGCTGACTATATTAATGATTACATTTTGATTGGATATTAAACAGGTTTAAATTTGATTTAATACCACAACAGGGATAGTTGTTATGAACCATGATGATGAAATTAATAAAGATTCTAACTGCCATTTTGAAAGAAGAGCATGCCCATATTGTGCAGAAGAAATCTCTTCTTTTGCTCTAATTTGCAAGCATTGCAAATCGTCTTTAAGTGAAACAGCAAAAAATATTACCATTAAAAAAGTTCCTGCGTTAAAAGCAGATAAAAAAGTTGAAAATCTCAAATCTAAAGCAATTTGGAATGACAAAGTTAAAGTCGTAAAAGGTAAATATTTAGCGGCAAATTTAGGTGGTGGTTGCTTAGGTTTACTACTCTGTTTTACGGGTATAGGAGCAATTATCGGTATACCAATGTTATTAGCTAGCTGTTTTGTCCCATCTGGAACTAAGGGCGCTTGGTGCGGGACATGCCCCGTTTGCAATTCAAATATTGAATGGGATCATGCAACTAAAGCTACTAAACAAGGATGTTTTTGCTGTCCATCCTGTAACATAAATATTGATTTTTATAATGGAAATTTTCATCATACACCACCAGACCTCTAAAAATTAATAGGGCTTTTATAATCCCCTCCCCCAACTTTCACTAATCTTGTTTATTGTCCGTTTTGAAACGTTGTTATTGCAGATTATGCCTAGCAATCGCTAAAAATCTATAGATTTTTAGGAACCCGTCATGTTCTAGTAATTGTCCGGTATTCTTTTCGCAATAGTTAGAGTCAGATGGCGGGTGGTAAGCAGGTTTAAATAACTATAGTAGGCAAGCCTTTGCTTTTGCGCATAGTTCATATCATTCCAGTCCATGTCGATAAACCCTTCACGAGTAATAGACTAGTTGTGTTTCAGGGTGAGACGGATGACAGTTAATTAAGAATTGTGATTGGGTTTTAGACTTCAATAATTCACTGTACCCGTTATAGCGCCTAGGCGTATTTTTAAAAAAATTACTTATAATAATTGGCTATAATATATAACCTAATGGAATATTGGTGAATTTATAGAAATGTGTTGTTAAAACAACCTAAAGACAATCAAACCAAAGACTTACAAATTCATAGTATCACAAAGAACGGTCAATGTCAATATCCAATTGATTTTAAACGGTTTTTTTGTTATTGGCTTTACCAATAATCTTCTGTTTGACTATTTACTCCTAAAAATTTTTGACTATATTCCGCCTCATAAAGCAATTTCTAATGAGGTGTGAAATGACAAAAAAAATTAATATCCATGCTCGGACGACGATCTCAAAGTATATCTATCGGTCGAGTCCAATCATGATTTCCGGTCGGTTTACATGTGACAAGAATAAAAAACAGTTGCGCTTTCAGTCTTATCTTGAGCTTGGCGTGCTGAGAGCTTATGCGCTAAATCCAAATATTAAATTTATGGATTCACAACAAGGCACCATGAAATGGTTGCCCAAGAACGCTAAACATTTACGCACTTATACGCCAGACATAGTCACCGTAAACGACGATGGTGAAATGACGTTTGTTGAAGTAAAGCCTATCGAACTTTTGACTGTGCAAGAAAAAGCGCGGTTAGATGAAATTCGTGATGCCTTTAATCATGCTGGATTTGCGTTCGAGATCAAAACGGATAACGACGTGCCTTATGAAACCTTTGTTAATGCAGGGAAAATATTGGCAGCTGACATCAGTTATTTTCACCCGAAGTTTATCGAAATGGTTGTAAGTAGCCTATACGCCATACTCCCTGAAAATTTTACCTTTGGGCAATTGGAGCAAAGTCTTTCACTGTATGGTTTTCCCATATGCCATTTCGGACTGATCAAAGCAGGATATTTTGCATTTGACATGGATAAGCTTTTGAAACCTTCAACACCCGTTAGGAGGACAGCATGAGTATCCCATTCCTTCGCCAGTCAACACACTTTAACTACAATGGCGTAAATTGTGAGGTGTTAAATATTTATCGTAACGAAAATGAACTTCGTTATCGGGAAATTCATGATGAAGATGATACTTCGTCATATAGCACCAAGCTGATCCCGCTAAGTGATTTTTCACGTGCAATCAAAGCTGGAGATATACAAATCGAAAAGTTTCAAGCTGAAAATTTTTCCAGATATTTAACAGCAGAACAATCAGTACAGATCGACTATCGTGAGCGATATGTGCTTCGAGCTATAAAAGAAAGCCCTTCTGCCCCGACACGCCCTGCCGCGGTAGACGAAGCGATAAAAGTAGTATCAGGAAATACATCTGATAATAATCCACCCTGCCGCTCAACTGTTCAAGGTTGGGTAAAGCGATACCGAGACAGCGGCTATAACAAAATGTCACTAATGGATGGTTTCATTTCGACAAAGACCCGGCAGCGCTACATACCAGAAGTTGAAGAGGCATTTCAGGATTGCATTGCGGATTACTTTTTATGTAACAGCCCTAAATCTGTAAAGCATATTTATAAATACTTCTGTGACAAAGTTGAGGCCATAAAAGCTGAACATGCCGAAGACCCCAGATATAACTTTAAGGTCCCTTGCTTAAATACCTTAAGAAATCGGATAAAAGCGCTAAGCGACGAAGAAGTATTGATTGCTAAGTACGGTAAGACCAAAGCCAAACAGAAAATCCGGGCAAAACTGAAAAAGTTCAGAGTGTCGACCATTCTGGAACGCTGTGAAATGGATGGCCTGCATATCCATATAGGCATTGTCGATAAAAACGATACGACAGTTTTTCTGGGCACTGTCGTCCTAATGTATGTGATGGACGTGTATTCAAGAGTAATTCTTGGCTACTCGTTGCATATAACTAAGAAAAAGAGTGAAACCGCCGATCTCATTTTGGCTTGTCTGAAACATGCACTGTCTTTCGATAGAGATCGGCGCTGGCCAATCGTTAACAAGCTTCCTCTTGTTGCAACAGATGCAAGCGCACCAGCAACGTCAGATATATGTAGTCCATTTTTGATTGCAAACAACATTACATTGCTGATCACCACTGCGCGGCAACCTCAAGAAAAACCGTTTATTGAGTCACTAAATAACACCATCAGGCGGATGTTCCTGAGATTCCTTCCGGGTTACTTAGGTAGAGAAAAATTCAGAGGCAATACGATCAAGCTCGGTGAAAATGTAAAGGATCAGGCATCTATGACGCTTGAGGGGTTTATCCGAGAGTTTGAGCACTTTATTCATGAGGTGTATCACAAAAACCCTCATTCAGGCTTAAACGGTCGAGCACCAATAGATGTTTGGAATGAAGATTTCAACAAGCAACCACTAGCTATCAGAGAACAAGTCAGACTGCCTTCTGCAACTGAGCTATACGGCTGCAATGCTGAACGGAAATTTCATAAAAATGAAGATGGTTTTTTTATTGATGGACGTTGGTATCGCGACAGTGGTTTACATAAGTGGCTCATTTCTAGTAAGGATGGTCACACTGGCTACGCTGAGAAAGAAGTGTTCAGTAACGTAACCATTTTGTATTCGCAAATTGATGTGCGCTTTATAACGGTTATTCACCCGAAAACGAAAGAACCACGACAAGTAAGCTGCTCAGACTTAGATGCGTATGGCATTCCCAATGAAAAACCTCTTCAAAGAGAAGTGTTTAAACATCTCGCTGAGGAGCGTGTGATGAATATTCCGCTTGCTGAACAACGTTTTTATGAACCTAGTAAGGACACAGTAAACACTGCCAGATCAATTGAAAAGCAGCATCGCTTGTTACGCACGGACAAGAAAAATCAACAATCTGAGCGCCGCAAACAAAATGCACAGCATCACCCCGTGTATAGCGAAGAATACGCTAACGAGATGAGTAGTTTAGCTGGCAATGTCTCTGTTGTACCCAAAAACGTAATTACACATAGTAGCAGCCAATCGACTTCGATAGATGATGATGTCTATGAAGAGTGGGAAAACGAAATTGATTTAGATGACATAGGTAACTAGGAGGAAAAATGACTATTCAACATCTATTTAATGAAGAAAAGTATATCACTTCTCATATCACTCAAGTGATTAGAGATAAACTGCATTACTGTCTACGTTCAACACGACGAAAATCGCCGAGCGGCGTGATCATAGAAGGGCCAACAGGTGTTGGAAAAACGACAACGTGCGAACGTGAGATGATGCTGATAAACCAAGATTATGTTCAAGCTGGGCACCCACCACCAATTTACATTGTTAAGTCGCCAACCACTCCCGGTACTAAACAGTATCTCTCAAAGATACTCGTGGCACTTGGAGATCATAGCCCTTATTCAGGCACAGAGCAGAATCTTCAAGAGAGGGTCATCAAACAACTAAGACTAAAACAGGTTAAAGTTTTGATTTTTGATGAATTTCAACAATTGATTGAAAAACGCAGTGACGGCGTTATTCGGCACACCCTAGATGACATAAAGTCAATATCGGATGACAACCAAATAGCTTGTATTTTCGTCGGCGTACATGGTGTAAATAAAATAGCGAAAAACAACGAACAGGCCGCTTCGCGCTTCGCAAAAATAATTCGAATAAATTACATGGGTTTTGATTCGCCAAAGTGGCAAAAAATCACAAGAAAGTTCATGGCAGCGTACTTTAAAGCACATTCATTGGATATTTCTAACTTCGGCCAATATGAGCTTTGTCTTCGTCTTTATGCTGCGACTAATGGTGATTTACGACTATTTGTTGACCTACTTGATGAAGCGACCGGCTTTCTTACCGATCCTAAAAAAATCAAGCCGTTAACACTCAAGTCGCTAAATGCATCTTATCAATTTTTGGTCCGAGAAGTCCGTAAAACAAAGGTGAACCCTTTTACAGCGAGTATCGAAGCGATAGAGACGGAATTGAAGGTTGAGGACTACTCAAAATTTGAGAAGGAGTCTGAGTGATGAACCCTACTCAAACAGTCAGGCTTCCAGCTTGCGGAGAATCAGCGTTCCATTATTGCGAAGATATTGCGACCTCCCATGGATGGAAGTCCGCAAATGCTTTGATTAAAGCGTGTGAGCAGAAACCCTTGAAAAAATGGTTTACCGACAAACACTCGGTCAATACTGCAATAGATATCCATATTGCCCCTTTTGCTAATAAGTCAGCTATTACCGTTGAAAGTTTTGAGTTTTATCAGGATAGTGTTGAACAATTGCGCATTTGCCCTGACTGCGTCGATGACAAAAAGCCGCATCTTTCTGTGCATCAGATACCGTACATTACGCACTGTAAGGTTCATGGCACAGAGTTGGTTGATCATTGCCTCGTGTGCGATGCTGTAGTTTCATCGTCATTACGGTCTGAGTGTCCACATTGTTTAACCTCATTCACGTCTGGGGGTGGTAGCCAACTCCAATATATGAAATGTGCAAACAGCCAAAGTAATCCGTTTCAGTTTTTGCAGAAGTTATCTGCCATAGCAGAACTTATCTTGCGACCATGGGATCTGCTACAGGAAAACACTGAATGGAAAAAGCTTCGAAACAAGCACATTGTGCTTGCTTTTGAATGTGCTTTTAATTTCGCTTCAGACGAGCTCTCGCTCATGAAATATAAAGATTATCTGTACACTCACCATTTGAAAAATTGCATATTGCTTGAGCCAGTGCTGTCAGAAAAGTTGAGTACACTGACAGCCGCTGTTATGAAGTGCCGTGAGCTCTGCGAGCCCAGATTGGCTTTAACGATGGCTGGCATTGATAAAGCCAATCTGGAGCTCCTGTCATCACTCTCAGAAAAAACACTTCCACCAAAACGTTTAAAGTTCTTAAATAATGATGTAAGCAAGCTAGAGCAGCATTGCTCGGGCAAACAGTTAAATAAAGCCTTTGGCTTGGATTTCGTGACCTTAAATGAGCTAATTGAGATGAACATCTGCATTCCAATTAGCAATACTCGTGTACTTAACCATGCGCTATTTTGTTTTAAATCGACAGTTGAACGGATAAATGTCCGGCTGCCGCATTACCAATTCCTTATGGGCGGTGATCAAGTCTGTTTTAGTTATTTGTCTGACGAGGTTTTAAAAGCCTATGCATTGACAAAAGGGGAGATATTTTTAGCCATACTCAAAGGTGAGATTGAAGCAAGGTTTGATCATCAACATCTATTAAAAGGCAGTCGTATATTCATCGAAAAATCATCGTTGCTTGCGTTTATCAACGCCCGACCAGTATTTAATGACCACTTATCAATGGAAGAACTGGCCAATGTTCTTGCCTATCCCGTGGAGGCTATTGGGCAGCTGATCACTATGCATATTGGATTACTTTATGCGAAATACGTAAAAACAGGCCCTAATTTGCTGGACTACGTTACTGTCAACGAATTCATGCGTGATTATATATCGATTAACAAGCTTGCTTGGCTTCACAAATGTACCCCCCAAGAAATATTTAAGCGGCTAAAAATTAAAGGTTATGTGATTCAAACGATATATATGCATAGCGACTATAAAACAAGGAGAGTCTCTTTTGTTAAGAAAGACAACTGCGATCCTGAGGCATTAATCGCTGTGCTCAACACATTTCCTAAAAGACTGATTCAAAAAAGGTGGTACTTACGCGACCCTGATTCAATTTTTGACTGTTTGGAAGAGCATTATCCCTATTTTGATATGGTGTAGGCTTAAAGAACTTCATATGATTTGTGATGGCCTTCCCTCTTCAGATAGCCATTAATGCAATCATAGGCGCAGGCATAATCTTTGTTGCGTATAATGCAGGTTTTCAGATTTGGATTGGCGACTACTTGCTCAAGTTGACAT
>NZ_JANQVQ010000301.1 GCF_030730205.1 Paraglaciecola sp. | reverse complement strand
CGTGCCGGCTATTCGGCTTTTCTCGACAATCTGTTTATCCAACGATATCAAGAATGGATGTTAAGCGAGTAAAATCAAGCCCTATTGAAGAGTGGGTCATGAATTGGCGTCAATACATGCCTCAAGTGGGTACACAAAACTGTATTAATTCATCAGCCCAAATTAATGGAGCACGACATCAAGCTAGGTAGAGATGGACTGTTCACTTATTTAGGTCAGGAAAGCCTGTTGGTGGAGCCTATGAAGAATTATCTTAAAACCACGTCAGTTAACATTGGATGAAAAATACCCTAACTTACTCAAAAATAAACGGCCTATCAAACCTGACGAAGTCTTCGTCAGCGATATAACTCATGTGCAATCAAATGAAGGTGTTCATAATTTGTCATTAGTGACAGACGCCTTCTCGCGAAAGAATAGTGGGTTACTTAAAGCAATGAAATGAAGGCGACAGATGTATTTAGGGCGCGGCATATGGCAATCGAAAATAGACTCTACGACCATGGTGGAATTGACCATTCTGACCGAGGATTGCAATACTTTTCAGCATTATATCAATCAGTCCTTGAGGCAAATAATACTAAGCCGTCAATAACAGATGGATATGATTGCAGTCAAAATGCACTAGTCGAAAGAATAAACGGGATACTTAAACAGGAGTTCTTACTCTATCAATGCAATACGTTTAGTGAGTTACAAATATTGGTTAGAGAATCGATAAGTAACTAAAATGAGAAGAGGCCGAACTTGAGTTTAGAGATGAAAACACCTAGCGAAGTGCATATAATAAAAAGCCAGCGAAAAACGCTGGCTTAAAACCGTCAACTTATTACAGGGCGAGCCAATAAAAGATTAATTTAGCTCATAGCTACACAAGCCTGACATTCTACTTTAATTATCCTTCAGTGAAATTTGTACAATAGGTGAACCATACCCGCTAAAATCAATACTGAATTGATATAATCCCGTTTCTGTAGGGGTGAATCTAAAGTTTTCATCTTTAGATTCGCAATTAGCTTTAACGCTTTGTCCAAGCTTAACTATCTGATCTGAATTCGCTTTTAAATACCCACAATTCAGATCTGGTGACCAATTACTATCAGCAAACCTAAAGTCATAAGGTTGACCGTCAGCAATTAATCTAATCGATGTTGCGTACTTGTTGTTACTGATTTCAACCAATTTATATTTTTCATCAGCTTCCCACCAAGTGAAGACACCCCGCAAATATAAACTGCTGTAATCGGGTGTATCACTAAATGTCGGAATAACATTGGAAGCACAACCTGACAACATCAAGCCGACTACCGCAAGCTTTAGATAACGATGAATAATCCTCATGACTAACACTCCTGTATATTTTCTAACTGAGTAATGAAATATCACCGCATGTTAAAAATAAGCTCCTGAGCTTTAATAAAATACTCAGTCTATTCATACGTACTGCCGGGTCATCAACCATAACCATTACACTATCGAAAAAGCTATCAATAGGCCCTCTAAGCGTCGCTAAGACATTTAATGCATTGGTATAGTCAGATGCATCTGTAAAACCTTCGACTTCTGTCTGAGCGGTATTGAGCGCCTCAACTAAGCGAACTTCAGCATCTTCAGTCAACAAATCAATATTTATTTTATTGGCTGCGGAAATAGGGTTTTTAGCTAAAATGTTAGCAACCCTCTTATTCGCTGCTGCTAACGCTTCTGCAGCGTCATTTGTCTTAAATTGATTAATTGCTTCAATTCTAGCTGCAAATTCTGCTGGATAAGTAGGACGAATTTCTAAAACCGCCTGAATAACATCAACACCGATACCTTGTTCTAGATACAATGCCTTAAATCGAGCTAGAATAAAGTCAACAACGTTTGTTTTCAAATCTTGCGTTTTAACCTTATCGCCAAATGCTGCAATAGAATTATCTACTAGGTCATTCAGATCTAGGGCTAATTTGCTTTCGATAATTATCCTCAAAACACCTATCGCGGCGCGGCGAAGAGCAAACGGATCTTTGTCGCCCTTGGGTATCTGGCCAATACCAAAAATACCCACTAAGGTGTCGATTTTATCGGCCAATGCTACCGCTATGCTGATTGGTGTTAAGGGAAGTGAATCACCAGAAAAACGAGGTTTATATTGTTCATTTAGGGCATTAGCTACTTCAACTGATTCCCCATCTAGTTTCGCGTAGTACATACCCATGATGCCTTGTACATCAGGGAACTCCATCACCATATTAGTCATTAAATCTGTTTTACTGAGTAAACCAGCGCGACTTGCAGATACTTCATCTTGATGTAAGGTTTTAGCTATTAAGCCGGATAAGGTCGATATACGTTTCGACTTATCGAGTAAGGTGCCGAGTTGCTTTTGAAACAAGATAGTATCTAAGCTCGCCAATCTAGATTCTAAGGTGTGTTTTTTATCAGACGCATAAAAAAACTGCGCATCAGCAAGGCGAGGGCGAATTACTTTTTCATTACCACTAACAATTAAGTCAGGATACTTGGTTTCAATATTACTAATAAATATAAAACGAGCAAGCAATAATCCATTATCGTCAATTAACGGAAAATATTTTTGATCACCTTTCATGGTATATATCAGAGCTTCTTTAGGCACTTCCAAGAATGATTCATCAAAACTTGCTGTCATTGCTACAGGCCACTCAACTAAGGCTGTTACTTCATCAAGCAAGTCTTCGTTCATATCTGCAGTTGCGTTTTCTGACGCGGCGAGCGCGTTAACTTCCTTACGAATATACTCTTTTCGTTCTACATAATCTGCTAGTACGAAATGACGTTTTAGTTGCGTTAAGTACTCATCAGCGTGTGCCAACGAAAAGCGCTTATCACCTAAAAAGCGGTGGCCTAAGACCATACGAGAAGAGTCAATGCCAAACACATTACCTGCTACGAGTTCAGAACCAAATAACATCGTAATAGTATGAATTGGCCTAATAAATTGAATGCTATTACTGCCCCAACGCATTGGTTTAGGGATGGGTAGACTAATGAGTGCTGCTTCTACAATGCCTGGTAATAACTGAGTAATCGATTGGCCTTTCTCAGAACCTTGATAAAATAACCATTCACCTTTGTCTGTCTTTAAACGACCCACGTCTTCAATATTTACATTATTAGATCTTGCCCATCCTAATGCCGCAGGCGTTGCGTTACCTTCACTGTCAAACGCTGCTGTTACCGCTGGTCCCCGTTTTTCAATCAATCTGTCTTTTTGCATTGAAGCTAGCTGCTTAACATTCACAGCTAATCGGCGAGGAGTTGCAAACCAAATGACGTCGGAATAATCAATGTCAGCTTCTTTGAGTGAACTTTCAATCCCTTGTGCAAAATTACTTGCTAATTTAATCAACGACTTAGGAGGTAACTCTTCGGTACCTATTTCGATCAGTAGATTTTCAAAATTCATTACTAATTGTCCTTTTTGCACAATGGGAAACCTAAAGATTCTCGTGCCTTAAAATAGGATTCTGCACAAGCTTTAGAAAGGGCTCTGACCCTTAATATATACCGTTGACGTTCTGTTACTGAAATGGCATGTCTAGCGTCAAGTAGATTAAAGACGTGAGACGCTTTCATAACCTGTTCATAGGCAGGTAAGGGAAGATTTTCTGCAATCAGTTGTTGACTGGCTTTTTCATATTGATCGAAATTTGCAAACATTGCTTCTACATCAGCGTGTTCAAAATTGTAGGTTGATTGCTCTATTTCATTTTGTAAAAAGATATCACCATAGGTCACTGTGCCCATCGGTCCGTTTGTCCAGATAAGATCGTAAATACTATCGACCCCTTGGATATACATAGCTAAGCGTTCTAAACCGTAAGTTATTTCACCTGTGACAGGAGAGCACTCGATTCCACCTACTTGTTGAAAATAGGTAAACTGGGTGATTTCCATACCATTTAACCAAACTTCCCAGCCCAAGCCCCACGCACCTAAAGTAGGGGACTCCCAGTTGTCTTCAACAAAGCGGATGTCATTTACCAAAGGATCAAATCCCAATTCTTCAAGAGATTTTAAATACAGGTCTTGAATGTTATCCGGAGAGGGTTTGAGCATAACTTGAAATTGGTAGTAATGTTGAAGGCGGTTAGGGTTCTCACCATAGCGGCCATCAGTAGGTCGGCGACATGGTTGCACATAAGCACTGCTCATCGGTTCCGGGCCAATAGAGCGCAAAAATGTCATAGGATGAAACGTACCCGCTCCAACCTCCATATCTAATGGTTGAATAATGACACAACCTTGCCTTGCCCAATAATCCTGAAGGGCTAAAATTAGGCCCTGAAACGTTTTACAGTCAAATTTCTGCATCTTCCTCTGCCAATCTCTATCTAAACTAAAAAATGGCGATAAGTATACCTTCTGTATATTCTCGAATGTAGGTCATTAGCTTAATTAACTGACAAATTATAGGAAATTTACTTAAAAACTAAGATTCTAATGACTGCAAAGTCAGGCAATATAAAGAAAAAGAACAACTAGAAAGTGTTGTGGAAGTTCTGAACGATGAGCAAAAGAGCCAGGTGTTCATTTACTCATATAGAAAATTCTTTTAGTTGAGCGACATCTTTTAAGATAGTTGTTTCTAACCTCGCTTCACACTCTTCCCTGAACGTGTCCTGCACTTTGCGTTCGCCTGTTGATAGTTGCTTTCTTTCCTCATGAGAAGGCAAGTCTTTCACTTGTTCAAACAAGGCATAAACGCCGGTGTAAATGTCTGCGTAATTCGGTTTATTTAAAACGGGTAGGGCTTCAAGTAAATGATATAACCTGATACTACCTTCTGATAAGTTACATTGTTGTTGAGCCATAGCGGCGGCAATTGTATTTATGCTTTCAATTATATTGGTAAGCCGTTCTTTTCTTCTTGCCTCTTTTAATTTGTTCTGCGCACGCAGCTTATAAAGCAAACGGCCCGCATAAAATGCCATAGCCGTTACAATAACAAGCATTAAAATTAATATTAAAAAGGTCATCACTAAAACACTTACTACTTAAAAATTATTGAGTTTATTTACATCTATTTTTTCGAACATATCATAGAGATCATCTTCGTCTAACGGCAAAGTTGCCCGCTCTACATCACTCTCATCGTCATCGATACCTAAAATCTTACATAACTCTTTATGCCTAGTCAGATTTACATTGACGTAGGCTTGTTCCGACTTTTCTAAAATTTTTCCGGCATCGAGTTCGTTAATAAGCTGCGCCAGTTTTTCATCACTTTCAATTTGAGCCAGTTCGCTCTCAGGTGAAAAATGACGGATAACCGGTTTAGCTTTAATTCTGGTAATTTCTTCTGCAGAGGCATAAAGGTCAACTGGTTTCTTGCTACCAAGACGGGGATCTCTATTAGCTTTTATTTTGTTGGAGTCTTTTGCAGGATCAACCAAACTGTTACGGTTTCCTGCTGGTTTACCGAGGGATTTTTTAATACGTTTGTCTTTTTCTACTCGTTTAAAATCAGGGGTTTTCCGAACACCTATTTGCCCAATCTTACGAGATTTCTTTTTTCTAGCCATAGAACTTAACCACAGTATATTTAATGCCGCTATTCTAACCTAAAATTTACGTTGCTGCGCCTATATAGTCGTATGAGTACTTGATAATTAGAAAAAAGGCGATGGTTTTTATACCATCGCCTTTTTTTGATAATAGTGTCAGCTGACACATCTCCCAATAATAATTCATTAAGGTAGTTAATGAATTCGACTGCGCTTTACTTTTTATTATAATTAACAAAGTTATCAGTCTTTTAAGGTCTTCCTGACTCTTTATTAGTAGTCCCTGTAACTCCCTGGAGGAGGTAGCAAATCCGAATGGTCTTTGACCATTTCTGTTTTCTTCCGTGACAAACGAAATCGTTTGTTGTCCCTGTTGTTTTAATCGTCCAGCAGAATACAGTATTAACAAAAAATTACAATATATTTACAATTGAAAGTTTACATAATGACATTCAAGAAATATTTAGATATTAAAAAAGCGACTCTTAGTCGCTTTTTTTAATATCACCTTTTACGTTTAATATAGTCCAGCAATATACTTCGACAATACTTCAATATCTTGATCGGTTAAACGTTTTGCTATGTCACCCATCATTCCGTTGTGTGAATTGTTTCTCTCTCCTGAACGGAAATACTCTAACTGAGTTTTTAGATAAGTAGCATGCTGGCCGCTAATATCAGGAAACCCGGCCAAACTCATCCCATCTCCGCGCGGGCCGTGGCACGCAATACAAGCCGTTACTCCACGTGCAGTGTCACCGCCACGATAAAGCTTTTGACCAGCTTCAATCACGTCTTCAGGCGCTTCTCCTGGCGTTGCTTTTTGGCTAGAAAAATAAGCAGCAATATCATACATGTCTTGCTCACTTAAGGCGGCAGCCATTCCGTTCATAACTGCGTTGTTGCGGCCTTCTTTACCGCCAGTTTGACTGGCCAACTTGAACTCTTTTAATTGTTTCACTAAATAGTCGGCATGCTGCCCTGCTAACTTAGGGTTCATATCAATCATGCTATTGCCATCAGCTCCATGGCAAGCACCGCATGCCACTGACTTGTTTTTACCTTCCTCAGCACTACCTTGCGCTAGTGATGCACCACTGACACCAAATACCAAACAGATTAGCAGACTTAGTTGTTTCATAATTTTCTCATTAAGCTTTTGATTAGCTGGCTATTCTTTTTTAACATGGCCTTATTTTACACATTTACAGCGCCAGTAAAATAACTTCCACAATTTAAGTTAGATTAAATGTGCCGCTACAGACAAAGAATATCTTAGTTTTACTGATATACTTTCAAAAATTTCAAAGTTATTACGTATAAGTACCAATAGGGATCGCGTTGTGAGCCATTATAGTCATGCAAAATTTAGTATCAGTGCACCTGATATTCGACATCTAGGCAAAGATGAAGGAATTGAAGTCGCATTTGCAGGTAGATCAAATGCCGGTAAATCAAGCGCGTTAAACAGGTTAACTCGCCAAAAAGCACTGGCAAGAACAAGTAAAACCCCAGGAAGAACGCAATTAATTAATGTTTTTGAATTAGACGAAAATAGAAGACTAATAGATTTACCTGGGTACGGTTACGCCAAAGTACCGATGGCAATAAAAGAAAAATGGCAACAATCCCTAGGAGAATATTTGCAAAAACGAGAAAGCCTAAAAGGCATTATTGTTTTGATGGATATTCGTCATCCTTTTAAAGACTCTGATCAAGATCTTATACACTGGGCAGTTGCTGCTCAAATTCCCGTGTTGGCATTATTAACTAAAGCAGACAAACTTAAGTCTGGAAATCGTAAAAATCAGCTCTTGATGGTTCGAGAAGCCGCTCTGGCATTTTGTGGTGATGTAAGTGTTGAAGTATTTTCATCACTCAATGGAATTGGTTTGGAAACCTTAGAAAACAAGTTAAATGATTGGTTTGCTTATCCAGCCAAAATACAGGTCCCGCAATAATTGCGCTCAAAAAAAGCCCCGCAAAAGTGCAGGGCTAAGGGACTTTGAGAAAACACATAAAAACCATTAATTCAGAGTGTGCTAAAAGTAAAAGGTTCAAGATTTTTATTTTTTATTCATTAAAAGTGTTGAACAAAAAAAAGCCCCATAAAATATGGGGCAAAACACATAGGGACACACATAAACTAATTAATCAGAGTACTTGATTTGCAATAAGTTCAACTGCATCACAAATTTTTAACAAAAAAAACCTCGGCAATTTGCCGAGGTCAAATCAAAGGATTGGAAACTCCAACCTCTGTACCCTACAGAGCGAAGTTTATTCAAATATGAAACCAATTCCAATGTTTTTTTGTAATTTAATTACAAAAAAGAGGGTCAGTTACCAATTTTCATAACCAAGCGCTAATGTGCCTCATCCCAGTTTTCACCTATACCAGCTTCTACAGTTAATGGCACATCTAAGACTACTGCTTGTTCCATTAGCTCGATTATTTTTGTCCGATACATTTCTAATTCTTGTTGTTTTATTTCAAAAACGAGTTCGTCGTGTACTTGCATAATCATTCTTACTTCGTCTTTAGCTAAGGTACTAATCCATTTATCAACACAAAGCATCGCTTTTTTTATTACATCCGCGGCTGTACCCTGCATCGGTGCATTGATGGCTGCACGTTCCGCCCCTTTTCGTTGCATCACATTGCTTGAGTTGATTTCAGGAAGATACAAGCGTCTACCGAAAACTGTTTCGACATAACCTTGCTCTTTAGCGACCTGCCTCGTTTCATCCATGTATTTCAATACACCCGGATATCGCTCAAAATATAGGTTCATGTATTTTTGTGCGTCTTGACGAGAAATATTTAACTGACGGGATAGGCCAAATGCTGACATCCCATATATCAAACCAAAATTAATGGCTTTAGCATTACGTCGTTGCTCTGTTGTAACTTTTTCTAATGGCACACTAAAAACTTCAGCTGCAGTAGCAGAATGTATATCTATACCTGCGGCGAATGCACTAATTAACCCTGAGTCTTTAGACAAATGCGCCATTATTCTTAATTCGATTTGTGAATAATCTGCAGCGACTATTTTGTAGCCGGGACGCGCGATAAAAGCTTGTCTTACGCGACGACCTTCTTCTGTTCTGATGGGTATGTTCTGTAAGTTAGGCTCAGTGGATGATAAACGGCCTGTAGCAGCAACTGCCTGATGGTAAGATGTATGCACTCTACCTGTTCTGGCATTAATCATTTTAGGTAACTTATCTGTATAGGTGTTTTTCAACTTTGTTAAGCCGCGAAACTCCATCAATAATTTCGGTAAAGGATAATCTAGGGCGAGCTCTTGAAGTACTTCTTCTGAAGTTGAAGGGGCTCCTTTTGGTGTTTTCTTCAGAACGGGTAAATTCATTTTAGTATACAAGATTTCTTGTAGCTGCTTAGTTGAGCCAAGGTTGAATGATTGCCCCGCCAGTTCGTGTACTTCTTTTTCTAATTGTATAATTCGAGTCGCTAAGTCTTGAGTTTGCTGACCTAACTTTTGACTATCTATTAAAACACCAAACTGCTCCATCTTAGCTAACACCGATAGTAGGGGGATCTCTACTTTTTCTAACACTTCCACCAATGAAGTTTCGGCAGATAACTTCTTCCACAATACGTTGTGAAGTCGCAATGTTACGTCGGCGTCTTCTGCAGCGTAAGGCGAGGCTTGCTCTAAATTAACGAGATTAAAACCAATCTGCTTCGCGCCTTTCCCGGCAATATCTTCAAAATGCACGGTTTGATGATCTAGGTATTTAGCTGCGAGGGTGTCCATGTCATGCCTAGAACCCACACTATTGAGCACGTAGGATTCCAACATTGTATCAAAAGCAATACCTGCTAATTCAATGTCGTAATTTGCCAACACGTTTTTATCATACTTAAGATGTTGACCTACTTTTTTGATAGTAGGATTTTCTAACAAGGGTTTAAAAAGCGCTAATACTTCTTGTAGGTCTAGCTGCTCCGGTGCATCAGGATAATTGTGCGCTAATGGCAAATAGGCGGCTTCTCCTTCTTCAATACAAAAAGACATGCCGACTAATTCAGCCTCCATATAATTCAAGCTAGTTGTCTCGGTATCGAATGCGAATAATTCACAACTGTTCAGTTTATCTAGCCATGCTTTAAGTGCTGACATCGATAAAATGGTCTGGTACTTGTCTTTGCTGACATTTGTTTCTGGGGGTAATTCTTCGGTGTTTGATACACTGTCGGTCTTATCATTTGAAGTGTTGCTGGGCCGTTGTACATCATTCAATAAGCGTTTTAACTCGTATTGCGTACTGAGTGCTATCAAGGATTCAGTATCCTGAGGTGCAGCACATAGCTCATCGGCCAAAAAGGGCAGTTCTACATCTAATTTTATGGTAGCTAACTCGTAGGATAGTGGCAGTTTATCTGCTGCAGCTCGCAAATTTTCACCTACTTTGCCTTTCACTAAATCAGCGTTGTTGATGACATTTTGTAAGTTGCCAAATTCAATCAGCCACTTGACCGCTGTTTTGGGCCCACATTTGTCGACGCCAGGAATATTGTCGACTTTGTCGCCCATTAACGCTAAGTAGTCGATAATTTGATTTGGAGCAACGCCGAACTTTTCTACTACACCCGCTTCGTCAAGTTTTTGATTTGTCATGGTATTAATTAGTGTGACGTGTGGGCTCACTAATTGAGCCATGTCTTTATCACCGGTAGAAATAATGGTTTCTATTGATTGCTGAGTGGCTTGGTTTGCTAATGTGCCTATGACGTCATCCGCCTCTACGCCATCAATGACTAACAGTGGAAGTCCCATAGCCTTTATGATGTTATGCAATGGTTCGATTTGTGACCTGAGGTCATCAGGCATTGGCGGACGATTGGCCTTATATTCGGGGTACAAATCATTTCTGAAGGTTTTTCCTTTGGCATCAAATACAACAACGACATTTCCGTTTGGATAATCTTTTTGCAAACTTTTTATCATATTTAAAACACCAGTAATGGCTCCAGTGGGTTGGCCATAGGATGTTTTTAAAGCTTGCAAATATGGAACGTGATAAGCCCGAAATAAATAGGATGAGCCGTCCACCAGAATAAGTGGAGAGCGCTTAGGTAAGATTTGTTCTGATGCCATTTTAGGTATGCTCGAAGTGATTGTAATGCCTGAATATAGTGTGCCACAAGGAGGCGTGATCATCTACGCTGCGTTTTAGCTTGCTTGTGGATAACTCTGTTTATTAATGCGATTCGAAATGAAAATTACGTTGAGGAATCTTATTTTATTAGCAGTCGAGACCTTTAAAAATAAAGGTTTGTTTATTTCCATTGAAGGTCAAGTTTTATTTGACTGATTTGTGGATAACTTTGAGAGGAAAATAACTAAGTTAAAATCAGGTTGATGAAGATACACACAAAAGAGGATTAATTAAAGTACTTTTTTCATACAAATTTATAATAAACTTTAGTTGTTCTACCTGTAAAAAGTATAAGTCATTTTCGGTGCAGGCTGCAGCTAGGTTTGATCCAAGATTTTTTAAAACTCAGATTAGAGGACCGATTTTTAAATTGCCTACATAAAAAAGTGGCCACAATAATTATGGCCACGTTGACAAATATTACTTGGGGGATTTATCAAATTTAATATCGGTTTGACTGACATTTCCGTAGCGATTTAACTGGTCTTTTAGCAATTCTGCTTTGCCAATGACAACAAACTGCAAATGATCTTTTGGAAAGTACTGAGAGATAATTTGTCTACTACGCTCTGGAGTGAGCAGGTTAACTTGTTGAGCAAAGGTATTGATGTAATCCTCATTAAAGTCGTAAACAAACATTTCTGCCAACAGCATAGCTAAATCACGTGATGTCTCATAACGGGGTGGAAACTGACCCTTTACGTAAGATTTAGCTGACTCTAGGGTTTTAAGGTCAATTCCTTTTTCCCACAATCGAGCGTAAGTACTTAAGGCCAAATCAATTGCTTCTAAAGTTGTACTTGTTTTGGTAAACGTAGAAATGGCAAAACTGCCACCTTGTGAAAGGGTATCGAAGCGGCTTCTTGCCCCATATGTCAATCCACTGTTGACGCGAAGCTCGTCATTTAACCAGCTCGTAAATCGTCCTCCTAAAACGGTATTAACCACTGAGATAGCTACAAAGTCTTTATTGTCACGCGGAATGCCAAGGCCACCAATCATAAATGTGCTTTCGGTTGCATCGTCCTTGTTAACCAGCAATACATTTGCGCGAGTGGGTGGGGTAAGTGTAAACGTAGTAGCTATTTCTTTGTGGGTTCCTTGCCATTGGCCAAATAGTCCCGTTAAGACCTTTACCATTTCTTGAGTTTGAAAATCACCAGTAACAACTATCGCAGTGTTGTCAGGCGTGTACCAATCTTTATGGAATTGCCGCAAGTCTGATAACTTCATTTGTTCGATTGAAACTGGGTCTCCGTCAACATCGTTTGCATAAGGCGTATTGTTGAATAGTAACGCATTAAAATAGCCACCAATTACTGCTCTAGGACTTTCTTTTTTGCGCTCTAAATTCGATATTAGCCGTTCCTTTTGAGCTATAAATTCGTTGTCATTAAAAGCCGGGGCTAAAAGTGCATCTTTTAATAAGGGCATAATTAAGTTTTGGTCTGCCTTGGCCATTGAAGCACTAATAAATGAATATTCCTGAGCCGCCCCAGAATCAATTTGAGTACCAACAAATTCAACTTTTTGCTCAAACTCAGAGCGAGATAGGTTGTTTGTGCCAAGCAACAAGTTTTCTGCGGTAACTTTTGCCAAACCCGGCTTTGTATCGACTGTAGCGCCTGCCTTTACTACCATGTAAACGTCGATCAGAGGAACTTCATGTTGCTCCATCAAATAAATGGTTAAGCCATTTTTTAACACAACTTTCTGGTATTTAGGCAGGATGAATTCAGCTGAAAATGCTGTTGCATTGAACACAGTAAAAACGATTAGGAGAATGGATTTAAAGGTCATTTTCACTGCTATCTTCCTCTGATGCTAATATGCCTGTTGTACGGTTAGCTTTTATCAAATACTTGGCTGCGACTCGTTGTATATCTTCAACGCTCACTTTGGATAACTGCTCGGGTACATCGAAAAGCTTTTTATAATCTCCAAAATAAAAGTCATAGCTACCTATGGTATTGGCTTTACCGTTTATGGTTGCCATTTCTCTATAAAAATCAACTAAGGCTTGGTTTTTCACCTTTTGTAATTCTTGCTCACTTATTCCTTTTTTGATGACAATATTGATTTCATTGATCAACACTTTTTCTAATTCACTGCTTGATACTCCCGGCGCTGCCACTGCACTCACGTAAAACAAATTAGGATCTATTGACATAGGTAAGTAAGTGAATACTTCGCTTGCAACTTTTGAATTATATACTAGAGATGCAACTAAACGAGAGCTATTCCCACCACTTAGGATGCTATTTAAAATGGATAGGGGATAATAGTCGGGGTTTTGCGTCTCTGGAACATGATAAGCTAAAACTATATTTGGCGTTGAAACCGATGATTTTTGCACATAAACCCTTCTCTCTCCTGTTTGTTGAGGTTCAACAGTATGAACTTCTCGAGGAGGTGTTTGTGCAGGAATTGGTTCAAAATATTGTTTAGCCAATTTTTCGACTTCACTAAGCTTAACCGCTCCTACAACCACAACCGTAGCGTTGTTTGGCGCATAATATGTTTTGTGGTAATTCACCAGATCTTGTAACTTCCAATTTGCGATATCGGACTCATGACCAATAACTGACCAGCTATATGGATGCGCTCTAAACGCAGCCGCTTTTACTTGTTCGCTTATTACTCGAAAATTTGAATTTTCTAAGCCAGTTGAGCGCTCAGAAGTTACTACACCTCTTTCACTTTCAACAACGTCAGCATCAATACTTAAATTTTCTATGCGATCTGCTTCTAAATCAAACATCAACTCCATTGATTCACTTGGAAACCAGTTCGTATAGACCGTTGAGTTTTCTGTGGTATATGCGTTGTTAGCACCGCCGGCGGCTTCCATGGCTTGATCAAACTGTTTGGGGCCATATTTTTTAGCCCCATTGAACATCATATGTTCAAAAAAGTGTGATAGTCCGGTAATGCCTGGGTATTCATTGCGTGAGCCTACTCGCCAAAAAAGATACATATTAGCATTAGGGATCGATTGGTCCTCTAAGACAATAATTTTCATACCGTTTTTCAGGGTAAATTGTTGTACGTCTTCAACTTGCGTAATCGCGCTACTTGAGAGCGAGTATAATATGAGTGAGCATAAGAACCCCTGAACCATGTTTTTCATTTGAAATTCTCTTTTTTATCCATGGGGCAGTGTAGCTATTTAGTGTGTGTACACAAAGAAACTCCTAAGATAAACGCGGATAAATATGTTTCAAATTATTTGACCTATCCTTACCCATAAAAGAACAGCATAAAACAGCGTTGTATATGCATGATGTTGTATAAGGTTAAGCTTATTTAATAATATGATGAATAAATCAATGATTTACAGATGCTTTAGCAATAAACTCTCTTTACTTGTTCGTTCATAGTATTGAAATACAGCTGTGGGTTTAATTTAAACTATGCAATACCGCACCATTGTCAGAATTCTTGGCTTATTAGTCGCACTGTTCAGTGTGACGATGATACCGCCGGCTATCGTTTCTTTAATATTTCAAGATGGTAGTGGTCTGCCTTTTTTACTGGCGTTTGTATTGTGCTTAGTGACAGGCTTATTAATTTGGTATCCTAACCGCCGCTACCGTAAAGATCTCAGGGCAAAGGAAGGATTCTTAATTGTTGTATTATTTTGGACCGTGCTGGCTAGCTTTGGTGCTTTACCGTTTTTATTACTAGAACAACCAGAAATGACAATTACCGATGCATTTTTCGAGGCATTTTCTGGCTTAACCACTACAGGTGCAACGGTCATTGAGGGCATTGATTATTTGCCCAAAGCGGTACAGTTTTATCGACAACAGTTGCAGTGGTTTGGAGGAATGGGGATCATTGTACTAGCCGTCGCGATTCTACCCATTTTAGGTGTTGGTGGTATGCAGTTATATCGAGCTGAAACCCCAGGGCCCGTTAAAGATTCAAAGATGACGCCAAGGATAGCTGATACCGCTAAGCATCTTTGGTATATCTATTTTTCAATCACCGTTGCATGTGCCATTGCTTATTGGTTTGCAGGCATGGATTGGTTTGATGCCATCTGCCACTCTTTTTCAACGGTCGCCATTGGCGGTTTCTCAACCTATGATGCCAGCTTAGGCTATTTTGACAGTGTTGCGGTTAACATTGTATGCGTTGTTTTTTTGTGGATTGCCGCATTAAATTTCGCTCTACATTATGCTGCAGTGAGCGGGCGCACGCTTAAGGGCTATTTGTACGACCCAGAGCTTAAAGTTTTTTTTATCTTACAAATTAGCTTGGTATTAATTTGTTTCATCACTTTGATTGAATACTCTTGGTTTGAAGATGCGGGAACCACCCTAGACCAAGCCCTGATTCAAGCTGTGTCCTTTAGTGTTACGGCCGGCTTCGCCACAACTGACTTTGCGCATTGGCCGGCATTTTTACCCATTCTTTTGATATTTTCTAGTTTTGTTGGAGGCTGTGCGGGGTCAACCGGTGGTGGCTTGAAAGTCATCCGAGTGTTTTTGTTATTTCTGCAAGGAAAGCGTGAAGTGAACAGGCTTATTCATCCCAAAGCGATTTATTCTGTCAAGGTCGGTGGAAGAGCGTTACCAGATAGAGTGGTAGAAGCCGTTTGGGGCTTTTTCTCTGCTTATGCCATGATTTTTGTCATCATTATGGTGTGTTTAATTGGTACGGGAATGGATGATGTGTCAGCTTTTACTGCAACGGCTGCCACATTAAATAATTTAGGCCCGGGTTTGGGCTCGGTGGCAGGAACCTACGCTGATGTAACCGATAGTGGTAAGTGGTTATTAATTTTAGCCATGTTATTTGGCCGTTTAGAGGTTTTCTCACTGCTTGTTTTATTCTCTCCTACCTTTTGGCGCAGTTAATACTGTAGCTTAGTGATAACTAGGACTAAGCTACGTATGACATTACTCGCTTAAAAACGACTCCTTTTCGATAAGGCTTATGCTTTTTAAAGACTGTTTAAACGATGGATCAATAGCCTCGTTTTCTAGTGCTAAGGCTCGGTATTTTTCAAATAATTTACTATGTGATTCAATACGTTTGCCCATGGCATCCCATGCTTTTTTCCTCATTTCTAATGGCCACGCCTCCAATTCAATCTTATGGGATTCTAAGGAACTTGATAACAAGGTAAACAAGGATTGGTAATTAAAGCCTTTTGCTGAGTTTTGTTTGATTTGTTCTGATGTTACCATACCGATCGTATTCATCATTGGCGCATAATTTTTAAGCCACTTGTAATAGTCATTTAATGCATCTTCGTCATATTCTTCAGAAATATTAAAATTTTGGCTACTTCTAGTAACGGTTTTTCGTTCCGCCACAACAGGGGCTCTCACAACCACAACTGGATAAGCCCAGTATCGACCATAAACATGGTAGTAATACATGCAGTCTCGATAATCGATATATGACCGTTGCTCGAGTTGGGCGCAGGTGTATCCAGTTGTCCAATAGCCAGGAGGGTTTTCTCTGGGGCGGATATTGTTTTGTTGGGCATTGCTTATGTAAATTTCTAATTCTGAGCGTTGTGGTACAGGGGCCTGATTCATCCCAAATACATCGGCATTTAGCTTACGTTGTGCCTCTGCCATCATCTCTTCGTCAGACTGTTGTGCAATTGATGTTATTGATGTGAGGATTGGAAATATTGCTGCAACGAAGATTACACGTTTCTTAATATAGCGTCCGTTAGTCTCCACTTTGACTCTCCCATTTGCTTTTTTGAAGAAGTGATAGAGCAACCTAAGACGCAGTAGATTGTGTCCTAGGTTGTTTTATAATGGCTAAAAAAATGAGGCCATAGCATAAGCCGTTTTATCGAACATAATAGGCTGTGCTTCTTCAAGTTCTAAGTTAGCTTTGTTAGCTGTTGTCACTACACGGGTGCGATATTCTTTTTGATTAGTTGCTTCAGAGTAAGTTTGAGTGGTGGCTCCATCATCAGAGATTTGCGTATTAATTTTAGAGTCTCTGCGCACTAATACACCTTTTCGAGCGCGTTCTTTAATTTGAATATCTGCGACTAATAAGTAAGTGACATCTTTTACAAAGGCATTGGCTGCCGTTGAAACCAAGCCGCCAATAATGCCTCCAGCAGCAGCGTCTCTATAACTGCCACCTGCCACATACCCAACCGCAGTTCCTGCTGCAACGCCTTCATAACCAGTTCTTAAATAACCTTCTGCAGCAGTGGGCGATGCTTTTTCAAGATTACGTACGAATACACTCATGGTGTACTGTGCCTCTTCAGGGCTATCTACTATTGCATAACCGTTTCCGCTAGTCGTTATTTGGCTAACTAATGCATCTCTGAACGCATTTCGGTCAAACTCCATTACGGCTGACCTCACTTCTAAGTATATCTTCCTTTTTTCTGGTGCGACGGGGTCAACAAAAATTGAGGTGCTGAGCTTAGTTTGTACATCCAAATCTTTTTTAGCTATTGAAGTATGAACGGCAGCACATCCTGAAAGAGTAAGTGCAACCAAAGCAAAGATAAGGGCATTTAAAGAGCGGTTCCTTGAAAACATGTTGTTTTTCCTATTTTGTTTTTTGGCGACTGCTCAACTGCCAGTGAGGTTTAGGGTGTTTTAGTTTAATAATATCTTCCGTAATACTGGTAGTAGTAACGGCAATTGCGATATTCGGTCCAGTTGTAGCGCAGGAGGTCTCGACAGGTATAACCTGGTCGCCAATATGTACCTTGGTATGGTTCAGGTTTAACCTTTTTTTCAATCATACTTTTTATGTATGCATCAACTTCTTGAGGTTTTTCAGCCAAAAAGGGTTTTGATAGGACATTGGCATTAAGTTGAGCTTGCATTCTAGCCAACTCTTCATCTTCAGATTCTTGAGCGAACACATTACCTATTAGTGCTATGGATAATGTCAAAGCGAGTAATTTTTTAGCAGTATTTGCGAAAGATTTGAATATACAACTCTTCATAACTTTCCTCCTTAAAAGTGCATAAATGTAAGCGGCTACGGTGCGGCAAACTGAGCTTTTTTTCTAATGTAGCCTAAAAAAACAGCGATGTTAAGTTTTGATTGTATAAAATTTGACTAGCGAGGGTAGAGCTGATTTACACAGCTGATTCGTTTAATGTTGACGTTTCACTACTTGCTTGAAAAGTAGATAAAAATACTAAATATTCTGGCCATGAACATGGCTACCGCAAATTATGTAGACCACGCTTAGTAGCTTAATTTTGCAAATTTTTATTAACCAAAAAAGAAGGCGCTGGGTTGAAACAGTTTTTCAACATCACCGATAAACTTTTTATCAACTAAAAACAAAATAACGTGATCATTAGCTTCAATTTTTGTGGTGCTGTGAGCAATAATGACTTCTTCTCGTCTAACCACTGCTCCGATTGTTGTGCCAGGGGGAAGTTTAATTTGTCTGATTTCTCTGCCCACTACTTTCGAGGTGTTTTCGTCTCCATGGGCAATTGCTTCAATAGCTTCAGCAGCCCCACGGCGTAGAGAATAGACATTGACTATATCACCACGCCTGATATGCGTGAGTAAAGCTGAAATAGTGGCTTGCTGCGGTGAAAAGGCTATGTCTATCTCACCACCTTGCACCAAATCTACATAGGCGCCACGCTGAATAAGCACCATGGCTTTTTGGGCGCCAAGTCGCTTAGCGAGCATGGCTGACATGATATTCGCTTCATCGTCATTGGTGACCGCAATGAAAGCATCAACTTGCTGCACGTTTTCTTCGGTTAATAATTCGTGATCGGAAGCATCACCACAAAAAACGATGGTTTTATCAAGATGGGCTGAAAGATATTTTGCTCGTTCCTGATTATATTCAATTAGTTTAACGTTGTGATTGTGTTCTAATAATTTAGCTAAACCTGCACCAATGAGGCCACCACCTGCAATCATAATGCGTTTGTAACTTGATTCTAGTTTCTGCAGCTCGCTCATTACTGTGCGAATGTGTTTAGTTGCAGCAATAAAAAACACTTCATCGTCCGCTTCTATAATGGTCGTACCCAAGGGGCGTATTGGCCTGCCACGGCGATAAATTGCGGCAACTCGCGTATCAACGTTTGGAATATGACTTTTTAATGTAGAAAGAGCATGACCAACCAGTAACCCGCCGTAGTAAGCCTTTACCGCCACTAAGCTGGCCCGGCCATTAGAAAATTCTACAACCTGTAAAGCGCCAGGATAGTCAATAAGTCGTTTAATGGCTTTTGTGACAAGTTGTTCTGGAGCGATGAGATGATCAACGGGTACATCTTGATGCTTAAAAAGTTGCTCTTGATAAATGATGTATTGCTCAGAGCGAACGCGAGCAATTTTGGTGGGCGTTTTAAACAAACTGTAAGCTACTTGGCAAGCCATCATGTTACTTTCATCACTATTGGTCACAGCGATTAACATGTCGGCATCTTCAGCACCAGCCTTTTTAAGCACATCAGGGTGAGACCCAACACCATGTACTACTCGCAAATCTAATCTGTCTTGGAGGTTTCTTAGGGTATCAGCGTCTGAATCGATAACGGTTATTTCGTTCTTTTCACCCACTAAATTTTCAGCAAGTGTCGCTCCAACCTGTCCTGCGCCAAGAATGATAATTTTCATATTTTTCCGAATATAACGAGTTGGAATTTAGCCAAGATTTTCACCAGACTTTATCAATCTGCAATAATAAAAACCATCCATTTGCTGTTCACCTGGCAGAATTTGTCGGCCTGGCTGGTGTGCGTCATGTTTGAAGCTGGTATCTAGTCGCGCATTAGCTGTGCGGGATAAAAAAGCAGCCATTTGTTGATGGTTCTCTTCAGGTAAAATTGAGCATGTAGCATACAGTAATATGCCTCCTTCTTTTAACAGAGGCCAAAGCGCATCCAATATATCATGTTGTATTGTAACTAGAGCTTGAATATCAGAGGCTTTGCGTAACCACTTTATATCAGGATGACGTCTAATGATGCCAGTAGCTGAGCAAGGCGCATCAAGTAGAATGCGATCATATTGTTTACCATCCCACCAGGTCTGGGGCTGACTTGCATCACCAATCAACAATGTGGCTTGATGCCCCAAACGCGCTAAGTTCTCTTCAATTTTGCTGGCTCTTTGCTTATCAATTTCTAGGGCTGTTAGTACTAGATCATGAGTAACTTCCAATAAATGTCCGGTTTTACCTCCAGGAGCCGCACAACAATCTAAAATGTTGTCGTGTGTTTGCGGTTCCAAATAAGCGGCTGCCAACTGTGCTGCTCCATCCTGAACGGCAAACCAGCCTAATTCGAAGCCTGGTAAGCTGGTCACATCAACGCTTTTGTTGAGTATAAGGGCGTGAGGATGTTGGGGGGACAAGGTATATTCGATACCTTTTTGACTGAGCTCTTGCTGAAAATCACGAGATGATATTTTTTTTGCGTTAACCCTTAGCCAAATGGGGGCTTTGCTTTCTATTTGCTGGATTAAGTCTGTTAATGATTGTGGGTAAGCAACAGCCAACCTTTTATACAACCATTTAGGTAAACCTGAGTTAATTTGTTCATCGCTAGGTGTCTGTTGGCTGGTTTCATTTCGTATAAAATTGCGCAATATGCCGTTGACTAAACCACGCATAGATTCAACCCGAAGTGACCTGCAAGCCTCAACGGTCTCAGACACTGCAGCGTGTTGGCTGACTCGACTGAAAGCCAATTGGTAAAAACCGAGCAAAATCAGATGTTCAGTAATTTTAAACTTATTTTTTAAAGGGGTTTCTAATAAGGCTCTTAACCAATACTGCAAAAGGGGTAATTGTCTTAACACCCCGTAAACCATTTCTTGTAACCATGCTTTGTCTTGATCTTTATGCAATTCTTGCATAGCGGGCAAACACTCGCGTGCGCTTTGACCTTTTTCAAGAATAGTAAAGATAACCGTTGCTGCGTCGGCTCGCAAATTTCGTTGTGTTCTTTTATTGGGGTTTGCTTTCATTAAGACACTAGCGATCCAACAGAGAATAAGTCAGCGCGGCCATTTAGAATGTCTGCAATGTTCATTGGTTTTTTACCCGGCAGCTGTAACTTTTTTAACAGCAAACAGTCTTTTCCTGTTTGAACTAAAAGACCTTGTTTACTAACTGTTAATATCTCGCCTATTTGATGATGCTCATTCTTAGTTTGCGCCACAACATCACACTCCCATACTTTTATCGTTAATTCGCCGATTTCGAAAAAACTCATGGGCCAGGGGTTAAAAGCGCGGCTATTTCGTTCAAGCTGTTCAGCACTCAATTGCCAATCTATCTTTGCTTCTTCTTTACTGAGCTTTTTGGCGTAGTTTGCCTGCTCATTATCTTGGACTTCTGACTGCTGTGAATGAATATCATCTAAACACGTCACTAGTGCCTGAGGGCCGCATTCAGCTAATTTTTGGTAAAGGCTCGCGCTGGTTTCTTTGGCATCAATGGTAACAATACTTTTATGCAACATGGGGCCGGTATCTAAACCCACATCCATTTGCATTATAGTTATACCTGTTTCTCTGTCGCCTGCCCAAATTGCTCGTTGTATAGGGGCTGCGCCTCGCCATCTTGGTAATAAGGAGCCATGTACATTCAAACAACCGAGTTTAGGTATATTTAAAACCGCTTGCGGCAACAAAAGCCCGTAGGCGACAACCACCATAATGTCAGCATTGAGCGCATCAAGTTGCTCTTGTACCTCGGTATTTTTTAATGAAGATGGTTGAAAAACCGGTATGTTGTGATGCACAGCCAGTTGTTTAACGGCACTGGCTTGCAGTTTATTGCCTCTGCCCGCAGGGCGGTCTGGTTGACTATAGACTGCAATGATCTCGTGCTGAGAATCAATTAAAGCTTGAAGATGGATTGCCGCGAATTCTGGTGTGCCAGCAAATATAACCTTTAAAGGAGTATTCAATACTTTTCTTAGCCTCTTGCTTCTAAACGAGCTTCTTTTTCAAGTTTAGTTTTAATCCGCTGGCGTTTTAGAGGAGATAAATAATCCACAAATAACTTGCCTTTAAGATGGTCTAATTCATGTTGAATACAAATTGCCAACAATCCATCCGCATCTAGGGTGAATTCCTTTGCATTTTTATCTAACGCTTTGACTGAAATATTCTCGGCACGCTCAACTTTTGCATAGTTATTCGGAACGGATAGGCAGCCCTCTTCACTAATGGTAAGCCCATCTTTGTGGGTTATCACGGGATTAATTAATATTAATGGTTCGTTTTGTTTTTCCGACACATCAATTACAACAACCTGTTTATGAACGTTAACTTGAGTAGCGGCTAAGCCAATTCCTTTTTCGTCTAACATGGTTTCTAACATGTCATCGATCAGTGAAATGATAGATTTATCTACTTGTTCAACGGGGCTTGCTACGGTTCGCAAACGCTCGTCGGGAAAACGTAATACTTCTAATATGGCCATAATACTTTCTACTAATAAGGGTTCATTCGTTTGTACTGAACCATGTTTTAACGGCTTTCCATTTTTAGCTAAAAATGGATCAAATATTTGTATTGCATGTATTGTTAACTATACGTGCAAATAGAATTGACTATTTAATATCGTCATCTTTGGGCTATTCTAGCCTAAATGGATCGAAAACATAATAGTGCTAGTGCCAAGGCTTAGATAATGATGAGCAAAAAAATACTGACTTTTTTTACGGTTTTAATGCTAGTACCCATCCTATGTTGGGCCGATGTCATTAATATCAAACACGACGCGCCACAAAAATATATTGTGCAAAAAGGCGATACGCTTTGGGATATTTCCAAAATGTATTTAGACAAGCCGTGGCTGTGGCCCGAATTGTGGCGAACCAACACCCATATTACGAATCCACATCTTATTTATCCCGGTGATGAACTGAGCTTAAGCAAAAACGAGCAAGGAGAAACGGTGATTGAGTTAGTTCGTCAGCCTAGCAAAGCGGAAATAAAAATGTCTCCGCAAGGCAATAAAACAGTTAAAATGCCCGATCCCATTCCGGCTTTGCCATGGTCAACTATTCGGCCCTTTATTGAAAATGATCAGATTATGCAGCAAGTAGAATATGACCGTCATCCCTACATTTTGGGCAATCAAGACGGTTCAGTGTTATTTGCCAGTAATAACATTACGCTAAGTAAAGCATCTCGTTCGCGACAAAAAAATTATAATGTACTGCATAAGCAAAATGAAATTTACGATATGTCGGGTAATTTTATTGGCTTGCAAGTTAGGCATGTGGCGAATGCCGAAGTGATCGATTCCGATATTAAAGGTCAACGACTCGTTAAGATAGAGGATGCTAATCATGAAGTGCAACGTGGCGACAGATTAGCCCCTCAGCAAGAAAATGAGCCTACCACTATTATTTTGAGTGCAGCTGAAGAGCAGCGAGGGTTCATCATTGACGACTTAGAGCAACACCGTCTTTTAGGTAAATACAACGTCGTCATTATTGATTTAGGCAGTGACCTAGTCTCTGCAGGCACAGTGATGGGTATTTATACGCAAGGCCCTAATATCATTGATGATGTCTCGCCCAAATACAAAGGCGAGAATGACCCGCTTGCCAATGCCTTTATTCTCGACAGCGATATTGTTCAGCCCGCGTTAAAAGTGGGTGAATTGGTTGTATTTAAAGTTTTTGACAAGGCTAGTTATGCACTTATCACTCGTTCATCTACAGTGATAAGGAGGGGAGCGATTGTAGCTAAACCCTAAAACACATGAGGTGGGGGATGCAACGGGACGTTGACAGTGAACAATACCACGATGAGGAAATTGCAAAATGGCTGCAACTATCGTCCATCCCCAACTTCGGTGTTGCAAGTCTGAATAAGCTAAAGAGAAAGTTGATGTGCCAAGCGACTGATATTCTCTCTATGAGGCCAAACGATCTGCACGAGATAGGATTTAAACCTCAGCAAATTGACGCTATTCAACAGGCAGATGAGCCAAGCGTTCAAAGAACCTTATCCTGGCTTCACAGTGACCCAAGGCACTTTATTCTTTTTTTTGAACATGCACTTTATCCGGCTTTACTGACTGAAATATCCAGTCCTCCGATGCTTCTCTTTGGTATTGGTGATGCCAAAAAATTAGCTAATCTGCAAATAGCCATGGTAGGAAGTCGTAATCCCAGTATTGCGGGTAAGGCTAATGCTAAGGCTTTTGCTGAGGGCTTGAGCTTGTCAGGTTGGACAGTGACAAGTGGTCTAGCGTTGGGTATCGATGGGTTTTCTCATGAAGGGGCGCTAGCGGCTAAGGGTATCACTATCGCTGTCTTAGGTACTGGGATAGATACTGTCTATCCTAAAAGGCACCTCAGGTTAGCTGAGAATATTATTGCCGCTGGTGGCGTAATCCTCTCTGAGTTCCCGCCTGCAACGCCAGCTAAACCAGAAAACTTTCCCAGACGTAATAGAATTATAAGTGGTTTATCACTCGGAACTTTAGTGGTAGAGGCGGCTCTAAAAAGTGGCTCGCTTATTACCGCACGGTATGCAGTAGAACAAAACCGTGACGTATTTGCCATTCCTGGCAATATTAATAACCCCTTATCTAAAGGCTGCCACTATTTGATACAACAAGGAGCAAAATTAGTTGCTGATGTTGCCGATATAAATGAAGAGTTTGCTGAACGTGAATTTAACAAAATTAATACAAGTGAAATTAAATCACAAAAAAACTGCACTGAAAGCTTGGCAACAGACCGTTTGTTAGATAGTGTAGATTTTGAAGCCACACCACTAGATATGGTGGTTGAGCGCAGCGGCATGCCGGCGTCAGAGGTTATGTCACAATTATTAGAATATGAGTTGCGTGGTTTAGTGGTTGCTGTTTCCGGCGGCTACATCAAATTGGGGGAAAAATAACATGTTCGATATCCTCATGTATCTATTTGAAAACTTCATTCACAGTGAAACTGAAATTCGCGTCGACCAAGATGAGCTCACAGATGAACTTATTCGCGCGGGTTTTCACCATGATGAGATTTATAAGGCTTTATCTTGGTTAGAGAAGTTGGCTGCCCTTCAAGAGACAGATATTAATCCATATCTTGTTAAAGGCACTGCAACATATTCCACCCGCATTTACACTCACGACGAAGAAATGCGTCTTGATGTTGAGTGTCGTGGCTTTTTGATGTTTTTAGAGCAGATTAACGTGCTCGATTCATCTACTCGAGAAATGGTTATTGACCGAGTCATGGAAATCGAATCGAAAGAATTCTGCCTTGAAGACATGAAATGGGTAGTGTTAATGGTGTTATTTAATGTACCCGGAAAAGAAAATGCTTATGCACAAATGGAAGACTTATTGTTTGAAGAGCCTGAAGGACCTTTACACTAGTTTTGTCATATGTGTATTTCAACGAGTGCTAGATAATGTCTAAAATCGACCACTCGTTGTTCAATGCCAACGAACATGCTTTGGAACAGGTCACGGACTTGTGTCCAAAGTGTCAATCATCGTTGAAAATAAAGCACGGTAAATCCGGTGCGTTCATCGGCTGTAGTCAGTACCCCGAGTGTGATTTTTCTAAGCCTCTTCATGAATATGAAACGGCAGATGTAAAAGTTATTGAAGGCTCGCAGTGTCCCGTTTGTGATGCAAATCTTGTCATTAAAAAAGGCCGTTTTGGCTTGTTTATTGGTTGCAGTACCTTTCCTGCTTGTACTTACATTGAGTCCAGCAAGCAATCAAGTGACAACAAGATTAAATGTCCCAGTTGCAGTGTTGGCTACTTGACCAAACGAGCCAACAAATTCGGTAAACAGTTTTATCCCTGTGATAATTACCCTAAATGCAAATATGTGCTCAACTCCACTCCAGTCGCTATTTCATGCGCAGCGTGCGAATGGCCTGTCATGATTGAGAAAAAAACAGCGCAAGGTCTTGTTCTTCAGTGCCCGCAGCGAGCCTGTGGACATAAGCAAGAACAATAATAAGCGCTTATTATCTTTATAGAGGGAGCGCGGTGCTTTACACTTCCACATCTACCATTACAGTTATTTGAATTCATGTTAGACAAACGATACGCAGAATCTCTGCGAGTAAAATTTACCCAGGGGCAGATATTTGCTTATCCCACAGAAGCAGTATTCGGGTTGGGGTGTGATCCCGACAACGAGTCTGCGGTCATGGCCTTGTTGAAATTGAAGCAGCGAGATATCGCTAAAGGGCTAATTTTAGTCGCTAACGATTACCAGCAGTTGTTACCTTACGTTGAAGATAAAGCCATCCCTGAAAGAAATAAACAAGAGATATTTACAAGTTGGCCAGGGCCTAATACTTGGCTTTTGCCTGCAAAGTTAACTGCGCCAATTTGGGTCACTGGTGGGTCAGAACTTATCGCAGTTAGAGTTTCTGCACACCCTTTAGTCAAAGAATTGTGTGAGCTATTTCAAAAACCGATGATTTCAACTAGTGCCAATGTGTCTGGTTTGCCAGCAGCCATGTCCACAAACGAGGTTGTTGAACAGTTTGCTAGTCAAGTAACAATAATTGAAGGTGAGCTTGGAGGGGCATCAAATCCTAGCATGATCCGCCACGGTATCAGCGGACAGGTAATAAGGGGAAGTTAAACCATGTCGTCCAATACAAACATTGATTTAGAAAAAGTTAAGCGCTACTTACTTAAGCTTCAAGACAACATTTGCCAAACATTAGAGTTAGCAGATGGTCGTGGTGAGTTTATCGAAGACAATTGGGAGCGCGAGCAAGGCGGAGGTGGCCGCACTAGAGTATTAACCAGTGGTGCTGTTATCGAGCAAGGCGGTGTTAATTTCTCCCATGTTTATGGTGGCACATTACCGCCATCCGCTACGGCAGCGAGGCCAGAGTTGGCAGGTCGCAGTTTTCAAGCCGTGGGGGTATCACTAGTTATTCATCCCCACAATCCTAAAATACCCACAACTCACGCTAATGTAAGGTTTTTTATTGCTGAAAAAGACGGTGAAGAACCCGTCTGGTGGTTCGGTGGTGGGTTCGATCTTACTCCATTTTATCCTATCGAAGAAGATGTCATGCATTGGCACAACGTTGCTCATAAGTTGTGTGAGCCTTTTGGAAATGATGTGTATACCCGTTACAAAAGTTGGTGTGATGATTATTTTTATTTAAAGCACCGTAATGAAACCCGGGGAGTAGGGGGCTTGTTTTTTGATGATCTTAATGAATGGGGTTTTGAGCGTTCGTTTAAGTTTATGCAAGCTGTCGGCGATGGTTTTTTGGATGCCTACATTCCTATTATGGAAAAACGCAAAGAATTAACCTACACCCCACAAGAGCGAGACTTTCAGCTATATCGAAGAGGTCGATATGTGGAATTTAACCTTGTTTACGACCGCGGTACACTTTTTGGGTTACAAAGTGGTGGACGCACTGAGTCAATTTTAATGTCTATGCCCCCTTTAGCTAAGTGGCAATATGATTACCAACCACTGCCAGGTAGCGCTGAAGAAGTTTTGTATAAAGACTACTTGCATCCACGCACTTGGATTAAATAACACACTGTTAGTAACTGCGCCTTAAGGCAAAGGGCTTGCCCATTTGCTTTAAGGTTGTTGAGCAAAATTTATCACTCCGCTTTTAAACTTGAGCCAGATCAATGTTTTTCTAATTCGTGGCCTTACACTTGCGTCATTAATTTAATGGAGTGCAATAATGATAAAAGTAACAAGTGTTTTAAAAACGGTATTAATGGCTGGTTTGTTAAGTGCTGGTAGTTCATGGGCCTACGAGCACGGCGACATCATTGTGAGAGGAGGATTAACGACAGTTGCGCCAAATGACGACAGCAGCGCCGTGACTGTTGACGGTGTTGGCAATGTGGGCATGGCCGCAGAGGTTAACAATAACACCCAGCTAGGCTTAAATTTTGTGTATATGCTTGACGCAAATTTAGCCATTGAGGTGTTAGCTGCAACGCCCTTTTCTCATGATATCAAATTAGTCAATACCACAGATAACGCCTTAGGTTTAGGAGATGGAAAGTTAGCCAATACTAAGCATCTGCCCCCAACGATTAGTCTGTTGTATTACTTTGATACTGCTACAGCCCTAAAGCCATACCTAGGAGCAGGCTTAAACTACACAATATTTTTTGATGAAAAATTTGCAGCACCCAGACAAGTACAGTCGTTTTCTAACTTAAGTTTAGATAACTCTTGGGGCTTAGCAGTGCAGGTTGGTTTTGATTACGAATTGGACAAAAATTGGTTATTAAATACATCATTGCGATATATTGACATCGATACTGAAGCGAAATTTGATGTACTTAATACGACTGGCAAAGTCGCTGTGGATATTGATCCTTGGGTTTTTTCACTGATGATTGGTTACAAGTACTAAACTCTTTGGCCATTGTGACTGCGTTTTGTGCCTTACAATGGCCACATTAATGTAAGAATTTCTCTTAAACCTTAGTTCAGTCTTGTTCTTAAATCAGTTAACCTTGCTTTATTGTTTTAAAAGACTTAACTAAGTACTCATGGATCACTACGCCGTTTTTGGTAACCCAATAAGCCAAAGCAAATCACCATTAATACATACCTTATTTGCAGCGCAAACCGAGCAGGCTCTCGATTACATAAGAATTGAGCCTCCCGTCAATGGATTTGAAGCTGCAATTTCCCATTTTTTCTCTCAAGGCGGTAGCGGCGCGAATGTGACAGCACCGTTTAAGATAGCGGCCTTTGAGTTTGCTAATGAGCGTTCAACTAGGGCAACAATTGCAGGCGCAGTCAATACCTTACAATTGCGAAAAGATGGTAGTGTCTTTGGTGATAACACTGATGGCCCAGGCTTGGTAAAAGACCTCCTTCGCTTAGCTATTCCACTTAACAATAAACGCATATTAATTTTAGGTGCGGGTGGGGCCGCTCGCGGCGTATTACAACCTTTAATGGAACAAAAACCCGCAACGTTAATGATAGCAAATCGCACCCCATCGAAAGCTGCGCAACTAGCATCCCTAATTCAAAATGCCAATTTACAAAGCTGTGGTTTTGATGACTTACAAAGCAATGATGCGTGTTTTGATCTCATAATTAATTCTACTTCTGCCAGTTTAAGTGCTGAACTGCCAGCGGTTTCATCCGATATTATTGCTGCTGCTAGTTTTGTCTATGACATGAGCTATGCAGATAGGCCAACAGTGTTTATGCAACATGCCAGTAATTTAGGCGTCAAACACGTATATGACGGCTTAGGTATGCTGGTGGGGCAAGCAGCAGAAAGCTTTTATGTTTGGAGAGGTGTAAGGCCTTCCGTTGATCCGGTGATCCATAAACTCAGAGAAGCTTTATGAATCAACTCATCCAAATATTGGATGGTGCAGTCTATATGCAAGAATCCCAAAGTATAAAAATAGATGCGTTATCCCAAGGCCAGTTGATTCACTGCTTTATTACTGGAGCTGATGAAGTGTCTTTGACCGCATTTTATATCAGCCACCAGTTTGATATTGAAGAATATTTGGAGTCTATGATCAAAGATGAAAAGACCAACTCTGCTGGTGAAGTTCATCTTCATATAGATCTGCTGCGCTAGTTAACTTCGCTTATATATTCATTTTTAAGCTTTACGTAGTTTAATGCAGATTGTTTCAAAAAAGCTGATTCGCTTTCTTTCAAGAGTCTAACTTGTTTTACAGGATTACCTACATACAGATAGCCTGACGCTAATGTTTTATTGGGTGGCACCAAACTACCAGCACCAATGAATACATCATCTTCTACTACAACCCCATCCATGATGATGGCGCCCATGCCCACTAATATTCGATTACCTAATGTGCAACCATGCAACATACATTTATGCCCAACAGTCACGTCCTCACCAATAACTAAAGGAAACCCAAGAGGATTAACTTCGCTGGCTCGACTAACATGCAAAACGGTACCATCCTGAATATTAGAGCGGGCCCCAATTTTGATGTAATTCACATCACCTCTTGCTGCAACTAAAGGCCAAATGCTGACATCTGACTTACACTCAACATCACCAACCAGCACCGCAGAATTGTCTATATAACAACTTTCATCTATCGAGGGATAAATCTTTTTGTAACGGCGTAATGTCATAACTAACCCTATTTAAAGTTTGCAACTTGATAAAGGTTACCAAAATCACTATCAATATTGCTGCATTTAAAAGCAAAAAACCGTATTTTGTTGGAATAATAACCACTTAAACAATTATTTTAAAAAAGGTGTTGCAAGTGGTGATAGCTTCTCTATAATGCGCCTCCTCGCTTCGGGACAGACTTTAAAACGCTGAAACGACCAAGGCTTCGGCCTAAAGTGAGAAAGATTCCAGGTAGCGATTTAAGATGGTTACCTTAACTACTCAGCGATGAGTTGTTTAAACGTTCTTTAACAATTAATAACAAGACAATCTGTGTGGGCACTCACTTGATGAGTGTCT
>NZ_JANQVQ010000300.1 GCF_030730205.1 Paraglaciecola sp. | reverse complement strand
AACTCTGCGTCTGAATGAGTGAACGGTGAGATCACGCTAGTGTTTAATGATAGGGCTGCAGAGATAAGTACGCTGGTGAATAAATGTTTCATAAAATGTCCTCTTTAATGGTTGATTTTGGGCGAATTTTTTCGCCCAAACCATTATGTACATTTTATGCTCAGTTGTAGAGTGTTAAGCTTTCAATAAACGAGGAAGAAGTTGTTTATAGCTTTCATTAAATGTGGCCCAAATCGCAAACATGCCTATTGCGTGCATTAAATAAGGGTATGAATAGTAAATGATTAGCACATTAGAATACCCCAATAGGTGCCTCACTAAATATTCGATAAGTACGGCGCACTGTATGATAATGGTGGTACCCATTAAACGGTAAATTATCCAGTCTAAATTGGTTGACCGTCCTCTGCCTGGGAATAATCTATCAACGATGTCCAATCTTGAAAAGACCAGATATCGACTAAATAAATTGATCATCATTAGTGCTACATGCCAATAAATTTCTGGGGCAATATAGTCAGCCATATACCAATAAAACTCAGCACCAATTACTAACACTAAGGTAAGGCCAACAAATTTAGCAAAGGGGTCAAAACGCAGATAAATGGCAAGTGCTAGAGCCAAGCAATATAGGAATTCTTTTATTACAAAGGCGTTGCTTAAGCTAAACCATGCGAATTCTTCGATACACCGCTGGAGTAAAATTATGGCCAGTACGCTGACGATATTGATATTGCGGTAACACACAGCAGCGGTGAAAATAATAATTCCGATGAACAATCGGTCAAAAATATAAGCATTACCAAAGCTTAACATGCCACAAGCGACAAAAATTCCGCCAAACAGGGCCGTTAATAACTGAGGTAAATAAACACGGGCTAACATTAGCTGAGGTTGAAGCCGAAGTAATCCATCACTGTTGAAAAGAACGACTCTCTGGTTTGCTGTGAGGCTTTTTGCCTACAAATAGACCACCACTTACTGATGACCTCAACACCGATATTATTCATCGTTTCTGGCTTTTCGTTTTCTATGGCTGAAACGGTTTCTCGGCTGATACCAATCCGTAAAGCAAGCTCGCCTTGGGTATACCCAGCTTCTTTACGTAAGGCTTTTAACTGAGCGCCACTGAATTTCTTTTTACGTGACATAGTGATGATTCCATACTGTGATAATCGAAAGCATAGTAAAGGTAAAAATATTACCTCTTTGAAATATAAATTAAACCTGGATATGAGTAAACAAAAAACTGTAGAAAGTCGCATAATATGTGGCCTCTGTAGCACTGCAGTATGATTTTTAATCGATAAATTATTTTCAACAGCAAAAATTTTCAATTAATCAGTCATTAGTTAATATTGCTTTAACCTCGGGGGAGGCTAAGTACCTAAAATCGTGTATAATCCGCGCCCAATTAGATTTGAACCGTTATTTTTGAGTTTGTAGCCCAATGTCATATTTGCAGGAAGTTAATAAACGCCGCACCTTTGCGATCATTTCGCACCCGGATGCAGGTAAAACCACTATCACTGAAAAAGTACTTTTGTACGGAAACGCGCTACAAAAAGCGGGTACGGTAAAAGGCAAAAAGTCAGGGCAACATGCCAAATCTGACTGGATGGATATGGAAAAAGAGCGGGGGATTTCGATCACCACTTCTGTTATGCAATTTCCCTACAAAGATAATCTAATCAATTTACTTGATACCCCGGGGCACGAAGACTTCTCAGAAGACACTTACCGCACCCTGACCGCGGTTGACTCTTGTTTGATGGTGATTGATGCCGCGAAAGGGGTAGAAGCACGTACCATTAAATTGATGGAGGTCACTCGTTTACGGGATACACCAATTATTACCTTTATGAACAAGATGGATCGCGATACCCGTGATGCCATCGATTTACTCGATGAAGTGGAAGATGTTCTTAAAATAAAGTGCGCCCCCATCACATGGCCCATCGGTATGGGCAAAGAATTTAAGGGGGTTTACCACATATTGCGTGACGAGACTTTTTTATACAAAAGCGGTCAAGGTCACACCATTCAAGAAGTGCGGGCGATAAAAGGCATTGATAACCCAGAACTGGATAAAGCGATTGGAAATTACGCCCAAGAGCTGCGTGATATGTTAGAACTGGTACAAGGTGCGTCCCATGAATTTAATCACGAAGAATTTATTGCCGGTGAATTAACCCCAGTGTTCTTTGGTACCGCAATGGGGAACTTTGGTGTTGACCATATGCTTGATGGTTTAGCCGAATGGGCACCTTTGCCTCAAGGGCGCAAAACCAGTGAGCGTGATGTGGTTGCCAGTGAGGAAAAATTTTCAGGTTTTGTCTTTAAAATTCAAGCCAACATGGATCCCAAACACCGCGACCGGATTGCCTTTTGCCGGATAGTGTCGGGCAAGTACCAAAAAGGTATGAAGATGTTTCAAAGTCGTATTGGTAAAGACGTTAGAATATCCGATGCTTTGACATTTTTAGCCGGTGATAGAGAACTGTTAGAAGAAGCGTATGCAGGCGATATTATTGGTTTGCATAATCATGGGTCGATTCAAATTGGTGATACGTTTACCGAGGGCGAAAAATTTCGCTTTGCGGGGATACCTAATTTTGCTCCCGAGTTATTTAAGCGCATTCGTTTGCGCGATCCTCTAAAACAAAAGCAACTATTAAAAGGCCTTATTCAATTATCAGAAGAGGGGGCTGTTCAGGTATTTCGCCCTCTACAAAATAACGACCTTATCGTTGGTGCGGTGGGTGTGTTGCAGTTTGATGTTGTAGTTGCAAGGTTAAAGGGTGAATACAACGTTGATGCTATGTATGAACATGTCAATGTATCAACAGCAGTGTGGGTGACCTGCAAAGACGAGCGCAAACTAGAAGAGTTTCGCAATAAAGCTGAGGCAAATTTAGCCTTGGATGGTGGAGACAACTTGGCTTATATAGCGCCCACTATGGTGAATTTATCCCTTGCCAAAGAACGCTATCCAGATGTTGAGTTCCACACCACCAGAGAGCATTAATCTCATTCAATTATAGTGAATAGCAAAGCATGAATTTACAGCGTTTTTTATTGGAAAAATTTAAACAAGCAGTGGCAAAAATAGGCGCACCTGCTGATAGTCCTTTACCTTTAAGCCGCAGCACCCGTGCTGAATTTGGTCAATATCAATTTAACGGGGCAATGGCCTTAGCAAAACGTATGAAGTTGCCCCCCAGAGAGGTGGCGCAAAAAATTATTGATGCACTGGACTTATCAGGCGAAGTTGACAAGCTAGAAATTGCTGGCCCTGGCTTTATTAATATTTATTTAAACGATCAATGGTTGGCCTCTCTGCTAAATACGGCCAGTGAAAGTCAGCGTCTTGATATCGAACCAAACACCTCACAAACCGTGGTAGTTGACTATTCAGCCCCTAATTTAGCCAAAGAAATGCATGTGGGTCACCTGCGTAGCACAATCATTGGTGATGCCGTAACTAAGACCCTAGAATTTATGGGAAGTACCGTAATACGTCAAAATCATATGGGTGATTGGGGCACGCAGTTTGGTATGTTATTGGCGCACCTAAACGATAAGTTGGCTGCCAACCTAGTCGCTGAAACCGCTCTTTCAGATTTAGAAGATTTTTACCGTCAAGCTAAAGTACGCTTTGACAACGAAGATGGTTTTGCCGATAGAGCCCGCGATTATGTTGTTAAATTACAAAGTGGTGATGCTCAATGTTTACAACTTTGGCAAAATTTTATCGACGTATCGATTGCTCACAGCGAAGATGTATATCAAAAACTCAATGTAAGCTTAACCCGACAAGATGTAATGGGCGAAAGCGCCTATAACGATGATTTGGCCTCGGTTGTCGCGGAATTGAAAGCCTCTGGTATCGCTGTAGAAGACCAAGGTGCTCAAGTCGTATTTTTACATGAACTTGCAGACAAAGAAGGTACGCCAGCGGTTTATATTATTCAAAAATCAGGCGGTGGCTATTTGTATGCAACCACCGATTTAGCGGCGATCCGCTATCGAAACAAAGTACTTGGCGCAGACAGAACATTAATTTTTACTGATGCAAGGCAAGCACTGCACTTTAAACAAACTGAAATTGTCGCACGTAAAGCAGGCTTTATCTTGCCTGAACAAAGTTATGAACATTGCCCCTTTGGCATGATGTTAGGCAACGATGGCAAACCGTTTAAAACACGTACAGGCGGTACCGTTAAGTTAGCTGAATTGCTTGATGAAGCGATTGAGCGAGCAGAAGCACTGCTCAACAAACGTGATTCAGCATTAAGTGCGGAAGAGATTAAAGACATCGCGCAAAAAATTGGTATTGGTGCGGTTAAATATGCGGATCTCAGTAAAAACCGTACGACAGATTATATTTTTAATTGGGATTCCATGCTTAGCTTTGAAGGCAATACTGCGCCTTATTTGCAATACGCTTATACTCGTGTGCAGAGTATATTCCGTAAAGCAGAAGCTTTTTTGCATTCTAATCCTGCAACGATCACTTTGCTTGAACCACAGGAAAAAGCATTGGGTATCAAATTATTGCAGTGTTCTGAAGCGTTAAATCAGGTCAGTCAGGAAGCGACACCTCATGTGTTATGCACCTATCTGTATGAACTCGCTAGTTTGTTTATGAGTTTTTACGAAGCATGCCCTATTTTAAAAGAAGGCATCAATGATGAGGTAAAAGGCAGCCGTCTATTATTGGCTAAACTTACCGCGAATACCTTGCAGTTAGGCTTAGATTTATTAGGCATAGAAACCATGGATAAAATGTAAAAGCGCATTCGCTTATCCGACGCGCTCTACTACCGTTTAGTTGCTAAAGCCAGATCAAACAGTCATTTAGGCAATAGTGAACTGTTTGATTTTGGTTTGTAAGTTCACTGAAACGTTTTTACAGCGAACAAGTAGGCGCCGCTTCATCGGCGGCGCTGGAGGTTTGATGGTTCATATTAGTAACATTGCAATTGATATCCTCCGTTACTTGGCTTTATTCCTCAGCGGCTGCGGCAATTTGCCCGGTGAGTTCGCTCATTTCCCCAACAAACGGATTGATTTGCTTCAGCTCAACTGACGCATCAATAGATGGCGCCAAAGAGTCACTGGCAATGACGCTGGCTTTCTTCATTGAATTTACAACTAGTGTAGTGCCATTTTGCAATCGCTCTATTAGCCTTTGAATTGAGGTGGTTGTTTGTTCTTTGCGTTTGGCTAATGTCCTAACTGTGTCGGCTACCACGGCAAAACATCTGACTTATTCCCTCGAACCAAAATTTTATATTGAGTAAAATCATCACTAGACGTGTATAAATTTGTTATAGCAGTAGTGCTGGCAATAACGAACACTCACACCATTAAACAAAGACTGAGGCTAACTTTTTACCTATAGTTAACTTTGTAATCATCTTTGCGTCCTAATTAAGAAGATGGATGAGTAAAATCTAGTGTAGATTTAAACGTAGTTCACAGTAGAAATACTGCTACAAATAAAAGGAGATGAGCCATGATTAGAATATTGGCCTTTGCAGGCAGTGCACGTAAAGATTCATTTAATAAAATCATCTTAAAAGTCGCAGCTCAAGGTGCAACAGAAGCGGGTGCTAAAGTTACGCTTATTGATCTCGCTGATTTTGCAATGCCTTTGATGGACGAAGATCTTGAAAAAAAGTTGGGTATACCCGCTAACGCGCTAAAATTTAAGCAACTTTTAAACGAACATGATGGTTTGTTGATTGCCTCTCCAGAGCACAATAGTGCTTACAGCGCCTTGTTAAAAAATACCATTGACTGGGCATCACGCCGGGCTGACGGTGAAAAACCGATGGAAGGCTTCAAAGGAAAGGTGGCCGGTATTATGGCTGCAAGCCCGGGAGCTTTGGGTGGTTTGAGAGGCTTGGTACCACTGCGTATGTTATTAGAAAATATAGGGGTTATGGTACTGCCCAATCAAAAGGCGGTGGCTAAAATAACGGCATTGCTAGATGAAGAAAATAAGATTGATGACGAGCAAACACAAGTCGGGCTGAAACGCATTGGTAAGGAATTGGCGGAAACCTTAGCTAAACTTCAGCGCTGAGCGCAATTTTTGCTCCTGTGTTTTGATCATCGACAACACAGGCGCCTGTTATATCTTAATTCGTTTTGCCTCTGTCAAAAAGCCGTAAAATCCGCTAATATTCGCGCCCTTAAACCATAATCAACTATGTAACTCATCTATCAATTTTATGTTTGAAATCAATCCAATAATAAATACCTTAAGTGATGTTAGGCTTCGTGCTGAGTCACTTCGGGGGTATCTTTGACTATGACCTCAAAAAAGAGCGTTTAGAAGAAGTTAACAGAGAATTAGAAAGCGCCGACGTTTGGAACAACCCTGAGCGAGCACAAAATCTTGGTAAAGAAAAAGTTGCCCTAGAGTTAGTGGTTGAAACCATTGACAATTTAACGCAAGGTTCTGACGACGTTGAAGGTTTAGTTGAGTTAGCCCAAGAAGCCGAAGACCAAGAAACCTTCGATGATGCGGTAAAAGAACTTGATGATCTTGTTGTTCAGTTAGAAAAACTGGAGTTCAGACGTATGTTCTCCGGGCCAAACGATATTAACGATGCCTACTTAGATATTCAGTCTGGCTCGGGTGGTACCGAGGCGCAAGATTGGGCCAATATGATCTTGCGTATGTATTTACGCTGGGGCGAGGCCCATGGCTTTAAGCCTGAGTTAATGGAAGTGTCTGATGGCGATGTTGCTGGTATCAAAGGCGCAACGATTAAATTTAGTGGTGAATATGCCTTTGGCTGGTTACGTACTGAAACGGGTGTTCACCGTCTTGTCCGCAAGTCGCCTTTTGATTCTGGTAACAGACGACATACCTCATTTGCTTCTGTATTTGTTTATCCTGAAATCGATGATGATATTGAAATAGAGATAAATCCAGCAGATCTTCGCATTGATACTTATCGCGCCTCAGGAGCGGGTGGTCAGCACGTTAACCGAACCGATTCTGCGGTACGTATTACCCATTTACCCACCAATATTGTGGTGCAATGTCAAAGTGATCGTTCGCAACACAAAAACAAAGATCAGGCCTTTAAGCAGTTAAAAGCCAAGTTGTACGAACATGAAATGCACAAACAAAATGTTGAAAAACAAGCGATGGAAGACAGCAAGTCCGACATCGGTTGGGGTAGCCAAATTCGCTCATACGTATTAGACGATTCACGTATTAAAGATTTACGTACTGGCGTAGAAACCCGCAATACACAAGCCGTTTTAGACGGTGATCTTGATAAATTTATTCAGGCCAGTTTAAAGTCTGGTTTGTAAACAATTAGCTAATTACATCTTAGGAAAGTCGATGACTGAACACCAACAAGACGAAAATAAACTGATCGCAGAACGCCGAGCTAAATTGGCTCATCTTCGCGAAACGTGCAAATCAAAAGGATTTCCCAATGATTTCAGACGGGAATTTTACAGTGCTGATTTGCAAGCCGAGTTTGGTGAACACGATAAAGCGCAACTTGAATCATTAGGAAAAGTGGTCAGTATTGCAGGTAGAATTTTAGCCAAACGTGGCCCCTTTTTATTGTTGCAAGACATGTTAGGCCGCATTCAAGCCTATGCATCGAAAGAGACTCAGGCTGATATTAAGACCCGTTACGGCAGTTTAGATATAGGCGATATTGTTGGCGTTAAAGGTGAATTACATAAGTCTGGCAAGGGCGATTTATACGTTAATATGAGTGAGTATCAATTACTGACTAAATCACTGCGTCCTTTACCTGAAAAATTCCATGGTTTGGCTGACCAAGAAACCAAATACCGCCAACGTTATGTGGATTTAATTACTAATCAACATACCCGTGACACGTTTCTGATCCGCAGTAAGATTGTCAGTGGAATTCGTCAATTTTTGACTGAGCGCAATTTTATGGAAGTTGAAACGCCCATGCTGCAGGTGATCCCTGGCGGCGCAACAGCGAAACCTTTTGTCACTCATCACAATGCACTCGATATCGATATGTATCTTCGAGTTGCCCCTGAATTGTATTTAAAACGCTTAGTAGTGGGCGGGTTTGAACGAGTATTTGAGATCAACCGCAACTTTAGAAATGAAGGCCTGTCGACCCGTCATAATCCTGAATTTACGATGCTTGAGTTTTATCAATCGTATGCTGACTATCATGATCTGATGGACCTAACTGAAGAAATGTTACGTACCTTAGCCAACAATGTACTTGGCAGTAGCATTGTGAAAAATACGGTTAAAGACAAAGAAGGTAAGGTTGTAAAAGAGATTAACTACGACTTTGGTCAGCCATTTGCTCGTTTAACTATGAATGAAGCCATTTTGAAATATTGGCCCCAAGCAAATGTTGCGGCGATCAACGATCCTGAAAACCATCTTGCTGAACTTAAAGCCATGGCAAAACAGCTGCATATTAAAGAGCCAGTAGTTGATGGTATTTGGGGAGCGGGTAAATATTTGTGTGAAATATTTGAAGCAACCGCAGAAGAAAAACTTGATCAACCTACCTTTATTACTGCTTATCCATGGGAAGTGTCTCCCTTGGCTAGACGTAATGATGACAATGGTTTTGTGACCGACCGTTTCGAGTTTTTTGTAGGCGGGCGTGAATTAGCCAACGGATTTTCTGAGTTAAATGATTCTGAAGATCAGGCAGAGCGTTTCCGTAAACAAGTGGCTGAAAAAGACGCTGGTGATGATGAAGCGATGCATTTCGACGAAGATTATATTCGTGCCTTAGAATATGGCCTACCGCCAACGGCAGGTGAGGGGATTGGTATTGACCGTCTTGTGATGTTATTTACTGACAGCCCGACAATCAAAGATGTGATTTTATTCCCGCATATGAAGCCAGAAGCCAGCGAGTAACAGTACGTATATCAGCCACCTTACACCTCACAATGTAGGGTGGTTGAACGCGTTACTTTCTAAACTTAGTATTGCTGTTCTATTCGTTTTATCTCATTTACTAAGCGATTGTTTTCTGGACACGGTATGCCAAATTGCGCGGCCCTATCGACCACATAGCCATTAATATAGTCAATCTCAGTTTTACGTTTAGCCATTACATCACGATTCATTGATGAGTAGTTGTTAGCAGTCTGCTCAACGACTTCCATGACCCGATCAAATAAAATACAAGACTCGTTGGTATACTTTAGCGCTTGCATCACTGCGCTTATTTCCTCACATATATGTTTAATTTGTCGCTGATAATCAGCCTTGATTAAGTCGCCGTTTTTTACCTGATCGATTGCCGTTAATGGGTTGATGGCGGCATTAACAGCGAGTTTATGCCACAGAGGTAATCGAATATCCTTATGCCATGTAGCGGGTGGTAGCAAGGAAGATAACAGTAACTCAACAGCGCTTTTATCACCGTGTAGATGCTTTACCCAACCTAACTGACTGTCACCAATACCTTTGATACTCAGTGAATCGTCACTGGGCTTAAATGCGCCGTAGGTGGTGGTGGCTGCAACGATATTGACCTGTGGTAGTTGCTGTTGAACCCGCTCAATTGTGCCCATACCATTGTGCAGTAAAACAAGCGTGTGGTTTGCTGAAAAGTAGTGTTGGGCTTGTTCAATAAAAGTCATCACCTGATAGGCTTTAATGGGAAGTATAATGAGCGTAGATTGCTCAATCGCTTTAACGGGCACCAACGGTAAGGAAAACGTGTAATCTTGCAAATGCGCATCACTGACCCGCAACGCGATGTTGTGGCTCTTACGAGTGATAACGCCATAGTTTATGTTTAGATGTTGGCAGCGAGTGGCTAATACGTTACCGATCGCACCATTACCTACAATGATCAAGTTTTTGTCTTGTTGGTTTAGCTCTGTCATAAGGTGGGTTTAAGCGCTGTGCTTAACCTTTGGCCAGTTAAGAGTCCACGGCAAGGCAAGTGAGGAAATAAAGGATTGAGTGTTTACTGAGATAAATACACCGCCTTCTTTAGGCGGGCAAAGTAGTTCAATATTTTGCTGTTGATATTCAAATTTCAAACCATAAGCATGCAAATAGGTGCGATCTGATGCTTCGCCTTTATACAGGCTATCGCCCAGAATTGGGCTACCTAAACTTTTCATCATTACTCGTATTTGATGAGTTTTGCCACTTAAGGGTTTGACCACAAATAAGCGCATATTAGGCATAAGCGAAAAGCTAAAAAACTGAGTAGTGGCACGTTGATTGAAACTCTCGTCAAGCATCCATAAGCCGTCACGCACTTTTTTCATGCCGCCACTGACAGTACCTTGCTTCTTTTTAGGCCTTTTAGGTGCAAGGGCAAGATAAAATTTTTGGATAAGATGAGCCTCAAACTGACGGCCAAATTCCGCTGCAGCCTTTTCTGACTTAGCCAAAATGAGTAGGCCTGAAGTGACTTTATCTAATCGATGCACCAGCCATAAGCGTTCTAAACCAAGCTGAGCACAGGCAATTGGAATGATTCCTTGGCGGTGCTCTTCGTCTTGAACTGCGATGCCACAAGGTTTGTTTAAAACAACAAAATCTTGATGATCAAATATAATATCGATGAGCAAAATAGTTTAACCAATAATTCTTATGGCAGTTTGATAGTCAAAGTCTGCTATCGCGGTTTTTAGTTTTAATGCTTGCTCTTCACTCAAGGGAAGCTCGCTTAAGTAGGCAGTTAGCTTACTTTGGGTGATAAATTCGTTTCGATTTAGCGAATCAAGCAGGCTTTGTTTCAGATCTTTGCTTTTATTTTCTGAGTTAGAGGGAAAGGATGATGCTGTTGACCCACCTTCAGTGATCAAACGTTTAACTTCACTTAAGGTTTGCTGAAGTACGCTAAGGTAATGCTGTAAGTTCTGTGTGTCAGTCGAACTTTCTATGTGACCTTCATATTCTCGGCTGGCTAAATGCAGAGCTGTCATGCCTAAGTTGCCGCTCACACCTTTGATTGTGTGCACCTGTAACTTCAGACTTGTAAAGTCTTGTTCGGCCAATTGTGCGCGCAAAAGCTCGTCAATCGATTCGTATTGTTCAACAAACTTACCTAACATTTTTAATAGTAAAGCGCTGTTGCCACTGAATTGTTTCAGAGCAAACGTATGGTCGACTAAAGGGACTTTATTTTCCATTAACTCAAGTTCTCTCATAATGACTTTCGATTAGTTTAACAGACAAAAATTTCAGTTCTACAAGCAAATTTCACCGTATGTGCAATAAATAAGGTCTAGATGACTTGATATTGAGCAAAGGAGCATCATAGTAAACGAGCAGCAACATACATACTTACAGTAAGTGTTAAACAACAAATTTTGGTCTTAGGAATTTGTGCGATAAGATAGCGATACGCTTGCGCCTTTTATGGCTTTTACTTTAATGATTCAGCTCCGGCTTTGTATTGATCTTACAGAGCTAAAACAATTGGAATAGCACTTTGCAAACACATTCAACCACTTTTGCCCAGCGACTCGCCTTACTGCAACAGGATGCAATCAAAGCTACGCTTCCTGATATAAAACATGGAGTTGAACGTGAAACCCTTAGAGTTAATCCAAATGGTGGCTTAGCACAAACCCCGCATGCAAAATCATTGGGTTCGGCATTAACCCATGACTTTATTACCACAGACTTTTCAGAATCTTTACTCGAATTTATTACGCCACCAGAAACCAGTGCAGATTTGACTATTGCTCAGTTACAAGATGTGCACAAATATACGCTGTCCAAAATTGGCCAAGAGATGTTATGGCCCATGAGCATGCCGTGTTTTATTACCAGTGAAGATGAAATACCACTTGCTCAATATGGCACATCGAATATTGGTAAGATGAAAACGCTATATCGTCAGGGGCTTAAGAACCGTTATGGCAGTATGATGCAGGCTATTTCTGGAGTGCATTTTAACTTTTCATTGCCTGATTCATTTTGGCAAGAATGGATCCCAAAATGCAGTGGTGAAGTTGCAAACAAAGACACTATTTCTGCCGCCTACTTTGCGTTGATTAGAAACTATCGTCGGTTTTGCTGGTTACTACCTTATTTGTACGGCGCTTCTCCTGCGCTGTGTAGTTCATTTATAAAAAATAAAGCAACGACCTTGCCTTTTAATACTCTGGGTAAGGGCACCTATTATTTGCCTTATGCAACATCGCTACGTATGAGTGACTTGGGGTATACCAATAGCGCCCAGTCTGGTTTGGCAGTTTGTTATAATGACGTATCGACTTACATAAAGTCACTTCGCTGCGCCATTAATAAACCATCGGCGACATATGAAAAATTTGCTTCTAAAAAAGACGGTCAGTATCAGCAGTTAAATGCAAATGTGCTGCAAATAGAGAATGAACTGTACTCACCAATTAGACCAAAACAACCCACTAAACGTTTAGAAAAGCCCACAGACGCGTTGGATGCAAGAGGGGTGAATTATGTTGAAGTGAGGGTGTTAGATGTCAACCCTTTCAGTGATATTGGTATAGAGCGTAACCAATTTTTCTTTTTAGATGTCTTTTTGGTTTATTGTGCCATTAGCCCAAGCGATTTTATGCAAACTGAGCAATATCAAGAAACTGAAAAGAACTTAAAAGCGGTTGTCAAAGAGGGGCGTGACCCTCAGTTGCGTTTGTTAAACAAAGGTGAGCCGACAAGCATACCTCAATGGGCGGAAAGTCTGTTTTCTGAAATGAAAGAGGTTGCCATTTTATTAGATAATGTAAACAACACAACGGACTATACTCAAGCAGTCGCTTTAGAGTGGGAAAAGGTGCTTCATCCTGAATTGACACCTTCAGCTAAAATACTCGACATGTTGTTATCGAACTCACAAGACAATAGTGAGTTAGGACTTAAGTTTGCAAACAGTTATAAAGCCAGCTTACTCGCTAAAGAATATCAGACCCTTTCTGAGACTGAGCTTCGAGAACAGGCTACTTTGTCTTTGAGTAAGCAGCAGGAAATAGAAGCATCGGATACGGAATCCTTTGATGAATTTTTAGTTAATTATTTTTCTTCAGATCAGAAAGTATTAGCTGAATGCTAGGCAAAAAAAAAGCCTGATACGAATCAGGCTTCAAAGCTACTACCAGGGAAAACACACACAAAACTAGAACACGCTAATTCAGAGTGGCCAATGCACAAAAAGTTCACAAAAAAGAGTAAAAAAATTAAAATTATTTTAGTTTCTTTGCTCAGTAGTACATTTTTAATGGCCTGTAGTGTCACCCCGCCTAAAATAACCAGTGATGTGTGCGAAATATTTTTTGAAAAACGTGACTGGTATGATGCTGCCAAAGACGCCAGTGAAAAGTGGGGCGTGCCTATCCATGTCCCAATGTCGATGATGTACCAAGAAAGTTCATTTAAGGCCAAAGCAAGACCTCCCAAAGATTATTATTTTTTTGGTCTCATTCCTTGGGGGCATATCAGCACGGCTTATGGTTACTCACAAGCTAAAACCCCTACGTGGGATGATTATGTTCGCGAAACAAATAACGCTTGGGCAGACCGGACTGATTTTGATGATGCTATTGATTTTATGGGATGGTTCATTTCAAAAACGCACAAAATAAATGGCGTTTCAAAATGGGACGCTGAAAAGCAATATCTTAATTACCATGAGGGGTGGGGTGGATATAAAAAAGGGTCATACCATAAAAAAGCCTGGTTGAAGAAAGTCGCTAAAACGGTGCAAGCTCGCGCAATGACTTATGCTGGACAGCTGAAAAAATGCGAAGAAGAGCTCTCAGAGGGTTGGTTTTGGCGACTGTTTAGTTAACAACTACCTTGCCAAACTGACTGCTCACACTTGTTTTCTATACGTAATGTGCCATTGTATTTGTGAAACCTAGACGAGCTAACGCGCTAATACAACACGTAAAAATATGCCTCTAGGCTTAGCACTAAATCCGAGGACCGAGTATGAAAGGCGTTGTTTTTGTTAAGTTTAACGAATTTATCGAACATTTATGGGGAGATGAATTTTGGGACGAATTATTATTTGAAGCGAAGTTGCCAAGTGAAGGGGTTTATACCACAGTTGGTCTGTATGATGACCAAGAGTTGTTTACCCTAATTGGACTTGTTGTTGCTAAGAAAAACATATCGGCGAAAGACGCACAAATCGCGTTTGGTAAATGGGTATTCAAAGAACTCTACGCGGCAGCACCGCCTCAAGCCCACGATTTTAAAGACGCCTTTGAATTTTTACATGGTGTGCAAAGCGTTATTCACATTGAAGTTAAAAAGTTTAATCCTGATGCTATTTTGCCTGAGTTTACTTTTTTGGACGAATCACCAACGACCTTAACCTTTCACTATCAGTCCCCCCGCAAACTGTGTTTTTTTTGTGAGGGTATGGTATACGGTTTAGCTGAGCACACACACCAAGATGTGCTGGTTAGCCATAAAGAATGTGAGCATAATGGGGATAGTCGATGTGTTCTTGAGGTTGAAAAAATTTGACGACACCCTCTGCAGATTTAGCGCGTCGGATCGCGGTTTTAGAGCGTAAGATTGAGAGGGAAAAAAAAGCTCGGCAAATGGCTGAGCAACAATTAGAACAATACTCCCGAGATATCTATCAAACCAACCAGTCTTTACAAACGTCTCTTGCTTATTCAAACAAAAAGCAGGCTGAATTAGAGTTTTTGGCTAAGGAGTCTGTGCTTGTTGGCTCAGAGTCATCTTTTCAAGATTTAGTATCAAATACTATTGAATTAAGCTCAATGTTTCTAAAGGCGAAGTATAGTTTTTCTCTAATAAGTAAAAACGGCACACCGGTCAATTTAGACAAAAATAAGATATGGGGGCGAGAATTAGGCTGGCATAGTGCCCCAGCGTTTTTAGATCAAGCTATACAATATCTGCCTCTAAATCATGATGGTGCGCTTGAAACTTGGCTGGTTTCTCCTATCGATAACAACTTCGGCCCCGAAGTCGCAGAGCTGCATTGGCTTGTGTACGTAAATTTTGCGCTGACGAATGGCAGCATAATATGGCTGGCATTTTTTAACGATACCGAATACGTGGACGAAGAGTCACTATATGTCTTTGAGACGGTAAGAGGACAATTACAAAGTGGTATTAGACGTCGCATGACAGACATGCGTATCTTAAAACGTACCGTTCAATTACAAAATACAGTGAACAGTTTAGAACAGGCCAAAAGACAACTTATCCAGTCGGAAAAAATGGCTTCGTTAGGGCAATTAGCGGCTGGTGTGGCACACGAAATTAATAATCCTATCGGTTTTATTCGTTCTAATTTAGAAATGCTCAAACTCTACTTGAAAGATTACAGACAACTTCATTTAGAGATAGATCAGTTAATCCAACAGCAAGATAGTATTGATGCTCTAAGTTATCAGCAGTTATATGAAAAGTTAGATATGGCCTATATTGAGTCCGATAGTGAGGAATTGATTATTGCCAATATAGAAGGCTTGGATCGGGTCAGTGATATTGTTGATAATCTAAAAACGTTCTCGCACAACAGTAATGGTGAACTGCAGCCTGTTTCTTTATATGAAAGTATTGTTGGTGCATTGAAAATATCGGCAAATAGTCTGAAGTACGAACATACGGTAGATAATCAACTACCGGCGGTTTCGCCAATGGTGATGGGGAATTCGGGGCAATTACAGCAGGTTTTTGTTAACTTATTCGTCAACGCCGCTTATGCGATGGCCAACGGGGGCACGTTGAGCATTTCAGCGCAGCAGTCAAATAAGTTGGTTACAATCAAAATAGCGGACACTGGCTGCGGTATGGATGATAAAACCTTAAAAAAATTGTTTACCCCATTTTTTACCACCAAACCTGTTGGGGTGGGGACTGGCTTGGGTTTATCAGTGTCTTATGCAATTTTAGAAGCGCATAATGTTGAGCTGCACGTCGAATCCCAAGTCAATGTTGGCACCACCTTTGAACTGATTTTTCCTATCGTTTCAATTTAGCTTAACGCTCACCTAGGCGTCATTATTCTATTGTTATACTCAACCGTCCTCTTTGGCTCGACTGAAATTTAACCAGCTTTTCAATGGTAGCCGCTGTGAACACATGACCTTCTGGTAAAATCAAAATATGAGACTCTGTTAGTAATTGATACTTCAGTACCATGCCTGGTTTTAGTGCGTGGACGGGGATGGTATCTTCAATATGTTTAGTCGGAATAATATCTTTATGCTCTAACAATACTTCTAAGACTGTTGGGTTGAAACGCGTTCCCTTGAACTTATTTAGCTCAGAAAGTGCTTCTCGCATATCCATTTTATGCCCCGTGATCCGGCCTAAACTAAAGCGCCAAAAATCTCTAGCAATGGCTAGCACTTGAGCGCCGATAGGTATCTGCTGCCCAGCTAATTTGTTGTGGCCGGTACCATTAAAATACTCGAATTGATTAGTGATGATCTCAACTACTCCGTGCAAATGACTTGCTGGGCTTAGAATTAACTCAGCCATTTTAGTTTGGTCGATGAACTCCTGTTGTTGATTGAAATTTAACTCAGAGAAAGGACGACTATAGACCGCGGTATCAAGACCTAGTAGGCCGATTTCACACAACAAACCAGCGAGTTTAATATCGGTAATTTGTTCTTGGCTGAGCTTCAGCTCTAAGGCAACCTTAGTCGCTAATTCGCTAACACAGTGGGCAAAACCACCATCGAGATGGGGATTAATACCAATAAGGTTGTATAACACTTTATGTGTTTCAAAGGTGTTCTTTTCTATTCGTTTCAGGGCTATTCGAATTTGTTTTGTGCGCAACTGGACCTTTTCGTCCAAACTTTGGTTTAATAACTTTAGTTGTTTGTTCTGCTTGCTAATGAGGTGGGTTAAACGGTGATTTTCTTCTTTCAAACTCACTAGGTTTAAGCCTTCATCTATCGAGGCGATTAATTCGTCATTGTCCCATGGCTTTTGTAAATAGCGATGGATTTTACCTTTGTTAACGGCTTCTATAACCGATGCCATATCAGCAAAGCCAGTTAATAGAATGCGATAACAGTCGGGCATTGCTGATGCTATTTTTTCAAGTAGCTGAGCGCCAGACATAGCGGGCATTTTCATATCAGAAATAATCAGATGAATTTTTTCTGTTTTTATTAATTCAATCGCTTTTGCGCCACTATCCGCTAGCAGTACCTTGTAGGGTTGCTTGTGTAAAAGTCGTTTCATTGAGCTGAGGATATTAGCTTCATCATCAACACATAACACCGTCATGTTCGCTTTGGAGGGTTGTAATACGTCGGCCATTTCTAACTCCCAATACATCTAAAAAGGTTGAACTGCTTTATTTTGTTAGTTTAGTCCATGCTTGATAAGGGGAGATGCAAAGAGAAGCAACTGCCTTCTCCTTCCGTACTCTCAACCGCTATCATCCCACCATGTTCTTTGGCAATATCATAAGAAATGGATAAACCCAAACCGGTTCCTTTGTCTTCAGGCTTGGTGGTAAAAAAAGGATTAAAAATGCTACTTAAATGTTCTGTTTTGATGCCCTTGCCGGTATCACACACAGTAACGATTACCGTATTGTCGAGTATTTGGCTACTCACGCGGATGGTGCCTTTATCTTCAATCGCGTGACTCGCATTGACTAATAAATTAGTTAACACCTGAGTAATTTTTCCTACATTCATTTGCATAAGAGGCAGCTCAGTAAGGGCTAATTCAACTTCACAGTGATATTTCAATTCATTGTTAAGCATTCTTAACGAAGTGCGAATACACTTGTTGATGTCAAAAAGCTGCTTGGTTTCACTGTCAATCCGAGCAAACTGGCTCAATCCTTTGACGATATCATTTACCCTTTGTAGTCCCTCTGATGACTCAGACAGTAAATTGAGCACATCGCTGTTAATAAACTCAAAATCATTGTCTTGAACTAAGGATGTTAATGTTGAAGCTATGTGAGCATCAACATTTGGGTTTTGTGCGAGCCAACTTAAGACATACTGAGATAAGGTAATATAACTGGTAACGTATTCTTCAAGGGTATTAATGTTACTGATAACAAAGCCAATAGGGTTATTGATCTCGTGTGCCACGCCGGCTGCTAGTTGTCCAATTGACGCCATCTTTTCGGCATGAAGCAATTGCTGTTGAGCACTTTTTAGTAATTTATTGCTTTCTTCTAATTGTTCATTTTTTTCACTCAAGCGCTCTGTACGACGTTTTATTTTAGTTTCAAGCTGAGCGTTCAAATCTACTAATTCACGTTGATAGTGCTCTCTTTTAAAATACTCTGTTTGCAAGGTAAGGATCAGCTGATTGAAGGCTTTATTAACGTCGGTAATTTCATCTTTGGTGCTTGGGTTTACTTCTATCAACTTAAATTTACCATCAACGGCACTTTTAGAAATAGCGGTAGCTGATTGTCGCAGTATATTGAGTTGGCGCGTTAAATAGCTGCCGAGAATGTATGAGAACAGTGCCACCAAGATAATCTCGACAATCGCCAAACTGGTTGTCAACTGTGTTACTTTATCGATGGAACGCTGAATGCTGTTGACACTAATACCAATTTCGACTCTACCATAAATTTCCCCATTGACACTTATCTCTGCGTAGGTATCAAATATGTCGTCATCTACGTCTGAAACTTGCGTATCTTCTTTGAAGGGCCGCCCTAAATGTTGGTTATCTCCATCTTCAGCAAATAATACCCCCTTAACCCCTAATACTCTGGCATATTTAATATCTGGATTTTCGAGGACTTCGTCTACAAAATCATAAATAGACGCTATATCATAAGACAGCACTGCGTTTTTGCTAAGTGTGGCAAATAAAGTCGCCGTGGTGATAGCTCTTTTAACTAAGTTGTCGTTTGCTGTGGTGTGCATAAAATGTACAACTGTAATCACTATGATAATAAGTAGTACTGCTTCAATTGCTGCAATACCCAAGATGGTTTTATTGCGTATTGAGATCCTCATGGTCTGAGTTTGTCCATCTGCTTTATTACATCACTGATGGCTTAACAAGTTTAGCTCAAGGGCTTTTACATCATTCCATGAATCATTACTTGCTGATTGAAAACCGGTAATATTAAGTGCTGATAATAAACGTCTGCCTTCTGGATCCTGATCTAGTTCAAACAGTGCTTGTTGAAGTTTGGTTCGTATCGTTTCTGTTACTCTTGAGTGTGTTGCAATGGCATGGGGTGTATACGTGTCCGTATGCCACAAAATAGTGAGTTGCTCTCTAATTTCCTTTGGTGTGTTGTTCAAAGTGGTTTCAACCCCACCGCCTGCAGGAAACAAGCCCTTTGCTACCCCTAGGTAAACAGAATCGTGAGATGAAACATATCTAGCCGTATACAAAATATTGGCTTTTTTTAATTCAGCTCTAGGTAATAAGGTTGCGGCAAATGCAGCTGGGGCTGGAAATGCAATAGTTTGCCCAGCCAACTGACTTAATGAATTAATCAATGAGTCTTTTCGTGTAACGATTACACCGGTAATCCCTCTATCTTTTTGATGAGCTAGTGCTTGAAAACCTAATGTCTGATTGAAATGAACGAAATGGTAAGGGTTCATGTAGGCGATATCATAATCACCTGACGCTAAGCGTTGCTCAAATAGGGGGATATTGGGCGCGGTAACAAATTGTAGGTTTATCCCCGTTTTACTACTTAATAACTGCAGTATAGGGCTCCAACCGGCTACCAGTCTCTCGGCAGATTGTTGCGGTACTATAGCGAATAAAAGCGTGTCTGATTCTTCAGTGCTTAATGCATAAGCCAAGGTACTTAACCATAACTGGGTAACGAGAAAAATTGTTTTCATTTTAGTCCCCTGTGTCTTGCCCAGTGATCAATCCTCGTGAGCTAAAAGTGTCGTGATACTGTCGAGCAGCTCTGCATGACTAAAGGGCTTAGATAGCACGGCATCAGCTCCCATTTGCAGGGCCTTACCAAGACTTTCTTGATTTAAAGCAGAGATGACCAATATTTTGGTATGCGCAATACTGCTTTCTTGCTTTGTAAATTGGATCACATCAAAGCCATCTAATCCTGGCATACTCAGATCAAGAGTCATTAGAGCGGGCTTGTGCAGTGCCAGCATGGTACCTGCTTGAAAACCACCGCAGGCTACTATTACATCGTAACCTGCTCGCGTGGTTACTCGTTTTATTGCTTTGGCGACTTCAGGTTCGTCATCAATAATAAGTATCTTAGTTTTGCTTGGTGCTAACTCATCAGGAATGGGTAAATTGTTGCTATGTAAAAAATCAATAAAATCTTCCATTTTTACCCTGTTGTTACCACCACCAGGTAATTTATAGCCTTTCAAACTCCCTTTGTCTATCCAACGGATGACGGTGCGAAGATTTACATCGCAATAGATAGCTATCTCGCCCGTAGTCAAAAATTTAGTGTTTTTCACTGTTTGTCCTCTTTTATCACAGCCGAATCCTAACATTGAAGCTTTGTTGTGACAAGTGCGACAAGTATGACTTTTGTGGTTTGATGCTGCAGTTCTGTAATTACACAGGAGCTCAAGGTATTTAATGTGGTAAATAAGGTATAGCGTTTTTATCAATATATGAGAGGGGAATCGAGAAATTGAGGAAAAAGAGTTAGTTTTTATCGAATTCAGAAGGAACGTCTAAAAGCACTAGTAAGGCAGACTTGCCGCCCCATTCTTTTGGTGCTTGATGAAACGCCAGTACGTTAGGATGCTGTATTAACCAGTTTGGCACACTTTTCTTCAGGATGTGTTTACCGATACCGTGCATAATATTGACGCAATTAGCCTGTTGCTTCTGCGCAGTAAATAAAAGAGCCGCTATTTCTAGTTTTGCCTCTTCTTGCTTTAAACCGTGTAAGTCAAGCAGGTATTCTGGCGCGTAGTCACCCCTTGCCAAACGCTTAATTGCTTGAGTATCGGAGCCTGGTTTTACATACTTAATTTTTTCATCGGGATTAAAATAAGCTTCAAAACCATCAGAAAAAACAAAACTGGCTGAGGCTTGTTTTATTTGTTTGCTGTTAGCAGTATTTTTTCTTTTACCTTCCCAAATGTTCTTGCCGGAACGGCGTTGAGGCGGTACTTTGTCCTGAATTATAGGTACAATATCCCCAAACTCCTGATTAAATAGCTCTTTGTCAGCAGAGGGTAATAAAGCACTTTGTTTTAGTATTTTATCTTTCATCAAAATTATGTATTGGCAATTTATCTAAAATGAAATTCGTGAAAGCGCAGTTTGACACATAGGCATAAGCCAATCCAAACATTAAACAAGTAAACATTACAAAATGAATCATCAAATTAATATCGAACAAACCGTCAGTGAATTAGACACCATTCTTGACGTGGTGCGCTGGTCAGTAAGTCGCTTTAATGAAGCGGGCCTTTATTATGGTCATGGTACAGATAATCCTTGGGATGAAGCAGTCAGCTTGGTTTTGCAGCTTTTACATTTACCACAGAATTTGCCGCTCCAAACAGGAGATCAATTGTTTCATAGTCGCCTAACGTCAGTTGAAAAAATTAACGTAATTGCGATGATATTGCGACGAGTAAATGAAAGAATACCGGCCGCCTATTTAACCAACCAAGCGTGGTTTTGTGATCTGCCTTTCTTCGTCGATGAACGGGTTTTAATTCCACGTTCTCCCTTTGCTGAGTTGATAAAAAATAAGTTTGATGCCTGGTTAACGTATGAACCCGTCACCATTTTAGATTTGTGCACTGGTGGGGGTTGTATTGCAATCGCTTTGGCCTATGCCTTTGAAAACTCGCAAGTTGATGCGGTAGATATTAGCTCTGAAGCACTTGATGTTGCCGAAATAAATATTAATGAACACGGTTTAGCTGAAAGAGTCTTTCCAATTCAATCTGATTTGATGACGGCTTTAAAAGGTCAAAGTTACGATCTTATCGTCTGCAATCCTCCCTATGTTGATGCAGAAGATATGGATGATTTACCCGATGAGTATCATCACGAGCCAGAACTTGCACTAGCTGCTGGTGAAGATGGCTTGGACTTGGTTGACAATATACTTCGTCAAGCGCCTGAATTTTTAGCAGAGGGGGGCTGGTTATTTGTGGAAGTAGGAAATAGTGAAGTGCATATGCCAATTAAATACCCTGATTTACCCATTACTTGGGTAGAATTTGAAAATGGTGGCAGTGGTATTTTTGCTATTAACAAAACCGATTTAGTGGAATATTGGCATTCAGTGCAACATTGAAATTAAAGAATAAATTTTACAAGTCGTAAAGCCAGTCAAGATGCATTGGCCAGATATAAATTTAAAGTGAAAGAATAGGAAATAGATAATGGCGGGTAATACTTTCGGCAAACTGTTTACAGTTACCACCTTTGGCGAAAGTCATGGGATTGCAATTGGTGGGATCATAGATGGTTGCCCTCCAGGTTTAGAGATTAACGAAAGTGACTTACAAGTTGACTTAGATCGACGAAAGCCAGGTACGTCACGGTACACTACAGCCAGACGCGAAGAGGATGAGGTGCAAATTTTATCTGGTGTGTTTGAGGGAAAAACAACTGGCACCAGCATTGGCTTACTGATAAAAAATACTGATCAACGCAGTAACGACTATTCAAAAATCAAAGACACTTTCAGACCGGGACACGCTGATTATACTTACCAACAAAAATATGGTTTACGAGATTACCGTGGCGGTGGCCGTTCGTCTGCGCGCGAAACGGCTATTCGTGTTGCTGCTGGTGGCGTGGCTAAAAAATACCTGAAAGAGAAATTAGGAATTGAAGTACTGGGCTATTTGTCTCAACTTGGCCCCATAAAAATAGACACCGTTGATCATGGTACAACTAATACTAATGCTTTCTTTTGTCCTGATGCCAGCAAACTTGAGGCTTTAGATGAATACATGCGTACCCTTAAAAAAGAAGGTGATTCAATAGGCGCTAAGATCTCAGTTATTGCGACCAATATGCCTGTTGGTTTAGGTGAACCTATTTTTGACCGTCTTGATGCTGACTTAGCTCATGCCATGATGGGGATAAATGCGGTTAAAGGGGTAGAAATTGGCGATGGTTTTGCTGTAGTTGAGCAAAAAGGCAGTGAACATCGCGATGTTATGTCACCTCAAGGTTTCAAATCAAATCGCTCAGGTGGCGTGCTTGGTGGGATCTCAAGTGGACAAGATTTGGTGGTGCATATGGCACTTAAGCCAACATCTAGCATTAGTGTTCCTGGCGAAACGATCGATATTAATGGGCAAAGTGCTGAAGTTATTACCAAAGGGCGTCATGATCCATGTGTAGGAATTCGCGCCGTACCTATCGCTGAAGCCATGATGGCGTTGGTGATCATGGATCATTTGTTACGTCATCGGGGACAAAACGCTGACGTGATTAATACAACCCCTATTATTCCTGGACAGGCTATTTAGCCTGTCACAATCAATTTTGTCACAACGCGCTTTTTCAAATACAAACCTATTTCTGCTTGCCTTTACTTATTTTTGTTATTTTGGGCACGTAGGAGCAATCGTCCCCTACTTAGGGGTGTTTTTGGATTCTAGGGGTTTTTCATCAGTTGAAATTGGTCAACTGTCTGCCTTGATAACACTTACACGCATTGTTGGACCACATCTATGGTCGTCATTTACTGATAGTTCTGGCAAAAACCTTAGGATGCTGCAACTCGGTTGCTTTCTCAGTTTATGCTGTTTTAGTTTAGTACTTTGGTCAGAGAGCTTTTGGGCTTTGAGCATTGCGATTGGTTTGATGATGATGTTTGTTACCGCCATTTTGCCGCAAATTGAAGTGATTACCTTATCGTGTGTAAAGGGGCAGGGGAATCGTTATGGGCGGATTAGACTATGGGGCAGTATCGGTTACATTCTATTAACCGTGGCCACAGGGGCCATGATTGATCGCTACTCTACTGAAGCGCCTGTCTATATCACATTGTTGATTTTATTAACGTTATTTCTAAGCACTTTCTTACTGACAGAGCCTCAGTCAAGTGGAAAGGCAAAAAAGCTTACACAGACTGTGTGGCCATTATTGAAAACTCCCACCTTTATTGGCTTCATCTTATCGGGCATATTATTGCAAATGAGCTTTGGGCCTTATTACAGTTTTTTTGCATTGTATGCGAAAGACTTGGGCTACAGTGGTCAAGCTACAGGGTGGTTAATTGCAACAGGGGTTATGGTCGAAGTTGGGATCTTTGTAATCGCTGGCGGTCTAATTAAACGATTTGGAGCTAAACGTTTATTAATCATAAGTATGTTACTTACCTCGGTAAGATGGGGACTTTTAGCGTTTTTTGCTGAGCACCTTTATTGGTTGTTATTTAGCCAGATGTTACATGCATTTAGCTTTGGTATGGCTCATGCGGCCTCAATTTATTTTATTCATCATTATTTTGGCAAAAAATTTCAAAGTCGTGGACAAGCAATTTACATGAGCTTGGCTTTCGGAGTTGGCGGCGCCGTTGGAGGTTATGCTGCAGGTGAATTTTGGCATCAGGGTAGTGGAGCTGAGCTCACTTTTTTATTGGCTTCTATTGCTGCATTTTTAGCTATGATTTGTCTGCTACCAATCAATCGCAAGCGCATGGATGGTGCGCTTTAGCGCCATTTGTTTGCACCTTAAAATAGCGTTTGTTGGCTATTTTTTTGAGGTACGTTTGTAAAAAAAATCTTTAAAATCAAATGACTATTTAGGTATTCTGCGCTTATCGTGCAAAGCCTTATTTTACTCGTCTTTCCCTGATTATAATGGTAGATAGTTGGGGGAAATTAGCCTTGTTAGACCAGTTTACCTAATAATAGTAGTTGACCTCTGTGGTAGGAGGGCTATACTAACCAGGCTTGAAAGTAAGTTTGATATTTATGCACATTGTTTCGATGTTCCATAGCAGTACCTCGTCTTGTAGATCATAAGTAATTGCAACACGCTTCAGCACCAAAATCGCCTCATTTTGAGGCAAAATTACTTTTTATTTATAGGAAAAATTATGTCTACTACTACTGGTACAGTTAAATGGTTCAACGAGTCTAAAGGTTTCGGTTTCATTCAACAAGAGAATGGTCCTGACGTTTTCGCTCATTTCCGTGCTATCACTGGAACTGGCTTCAAAACTTTGACTGAAGGTCAAAAAGTTGAGTTCACTGTAACTCAAGGCCAAAAAGGTCCTCAAGCAGAGAATATCGTAGTTCTTTAATTTTTAACTAAATTAAAGTATTGCCAAAAAAAGCAAACTTCGGTTTGCTTTTTTTATGTCTGAAATTAAGTGCAAAGATAACTCGCAGAACCGCCGTTAAAAAATGAACTAAGGTCTGTTTTGGCTATAAACGAACACCCTAGCGCCCTTGTTTTTTGTAGAGCATTATTTTGATAACTCTCCCCGCAAATTTTCGATTAATAAACGTTTAATCTCATTGATAGGTAAATTCTTACTTAATAAGTAATGCAGCTTAGCTAAGGCCGCTTCTGGTGTCATATCGGTACCTGACACGACGCCAATTTCTTTAAGAGCATGGCCATTAGCATAGCCCCCCATATCAACCTTGCCGCGTATACATTGCGTGCAATTTAAAACGATAATCTTTTGGGTATCAGCGTTTTTTATTTGATCAAGCAACGCTTTATTTTTAGGGGCATTGCCGACCCCGAAACTTAATAATATTAAGGCTTTGACTGGTTGTTGTAGGGTATTACGCAACACATCAGCACTAATACCCGGGTAAAGCGTAACAACACCAATTGGCTGAGAGCGCATTGGACTGACACGTAAGGTCTTTTCAGGTTTTAGTCCTATAAGTTGTTCGTCTACATCAATACTGATGCCTGCCTTGAGGAGTGCTGGAAAATTGGGTGAATCAAAGGCATTGAATCCATTCGCATCAACTTTTCGACTTCGATTTCCGCGAAATAATTGATTATTGAAAAATAAAGTCACTTCAGGAATAGGGAAGTTAGCAGCAATGTACAGAGCGTTAAGTAAATTAACTTGTCCATCTGAGCGCAGTTCTGCCAAAGGTATTTGTGAGCCCGTTACAATGACTGGCTTACCTAAATCCTCTAACATAAATGATAGGGCTGAAGCGGTATAAGCCATGGTATCGGTGCCATGTAATATGATGAATCCATCATATAAATGATAGTTCTGCGCTATATCATCGGCAATCTGCTGCCAGTCAGTTGGATCCATATCTGAGGAGTCGATAAGTTCATCATATTCATGAATAGTGAAAGATGGCATTTCTGCGCGGTGAAACTCAGGCATTTTCGCCAGCGTTGCTGATAAAAAACCTGCCGCTGGCACGTATCCTTGAGCTGAGGGGCGCATGCCAATGGTGCCACCAGTGTAGGCCACATAGATTGTTTTTTTCATAATGCTTAGTTCTTTTGCTGTTTCAGTTATTGTACGCTGAGTGTTAATCTGAAGCCAAAGTTTTGCTTTTACATAAAACGCACTTACAGTAAAAAATTGAATACAGGCAAACAATAATGACAACAAAATGGACAAAGCTACTCGTTACTTTTTCGCTTATTTGGCTTCAACCTGCATTTGCAGACAAAGACAATAATGGAATACTTAGTCTGCGAGACCGTGCTCAAGTTATTGATACTCACTTGGATGATCGACTAGAAAACTTACTTCCTACATTAATGCGCCGAGAAGGCATTGATATGTGGATCCTAATATCCCGTGAATATAATGAAGACCCTGTACTCAAAACCATGTTGCCTGCAAATTGGTTATCAGCTAGACGCCGGACAATATTAGTGTTGTTTGACCCCGGTAAGGATGAAGAGGGTAATTTTCAAGCCATCGAGCGCTTAGCGGTTGCTCGGTATAATGTTGATACTATGTTTCGTAAATCGTGGGATAAAGAACAACAGCCCAATCAATGGGATAGTTTGGTTGAATTGATCAAACAAAAAAATCCGCAAAAGATAGCCTTGAATAAATCTACAACTGTGGCCTTGGCGGACGGTTTAACTGCAACTGAATATGAAGAATTCAAAACAGCACTTGGCGCAAACTTGCAAAGCAAAATAGTATCCTCAGAGCCATTAGCGATTGCTTGGTTAGAAACCCGAAGTGAGCAAGAAATGGAGGTTTACCCGAGTATCGTTAAGTTAAGTCACAATATTGTGGCGCAAGCTTTCTCAAATGACGTGATTACGCCGGGGCTGACCACCACAGAGGACGTAGTTTGGTGGTTACGTGAAAAGGTCGCAGCGTTAAAACTGCAAACCTGGTTTCATCCAACCGTGTCGATTCAGCGTGCTTCTGATGAAAAGTTTGATCAGTTACAAGCGTTTAGTAAACGCCCTGAATTACAAACCATTATGCCAGGCGATTTACTACATCTCGATTTTGGTATCACGTACTTACGTTTAAATACTGATCAGCAGCAACATGCTTATGTGCTAAAAAAGGGCGAAAAAGATGCACCAGAATACTTAAAAAAAGCCTTAGCCAACGGTAATAAATTACAGGATATTTTTATCGCCAACTTTAAAGAGGGGCGCACTGGAAACGAAGTGTTAGCAATGTCTCGCCGTCAAGCTATCGACCAAGGAATCAAGCCCGCAATCTATACTCATCCTATTGGTTTTCATGGTCATGCTGCTGGCACGACCCTCGGTATGTGGGACTCACAAGGTGGTGTGCCAGGTGAAGGTGATTATCCCTTACATGCAAACACCGCGTATTCTATCGAATTAAACGCTGCGACATTTATACCTGAATGGCAAAAAGAAATTCGGATAATGTTAGAAGAAGAGGCATTTTTTGATGGCGAGAAAGTAGAATACCTGCACGGTAGGCAAAAACAATTTCATCTTATTAGCAGTGAATAATAGCAACTCCGAGGCTTACTTGGTTTACATGCGTCTTTTATTCCATGACTTACGTAAGAGGCTATTAATTATAACTAGCAGAGAGCGTTTTGATGTTTCACCAACCACTGGACGTAATTAAAGGTATTATTTTTGACTTAGATGGCACTTTATTAACATCCAGCCTCGATTTTAAAGTCATACGTGAACAAATACACTGTCCTTCGCATCTTGATGTGTTGAGTTTTATTGCCGGCTTGCCCGCTCAGACTCAAGAGGTTGCGAATCAAGTGGTGCTCGCTCATGAAATGGCTGATGCCCAAGACTCAATGTGGATAAGCGGTGCAGAGCAAGCAATAGCAAGCTTAAAAAAAAGACAAATTCCTATCGCCATTGTGACCCGCAACAGTAAACAAGCCACATTGCACAAGTTAAAAAATAATAAGCTTGTTGTTGATACTGTTATCACGCGAGAGGACGCGCCACCAAAACCTAATCCTAATGCTTTATTAAAAATAGCGAAGGACTGGGGATTGCCTGTTCAGCAGGTTGCCTATATTGGTGATTACCTCTACGACATTCAAGCTGCAAATAATGCGGATATGTTTGCGGGGCTTTATGCGCCAAACGAGGTACCCAATTACGCCCATTTAGCTCATTGGGTTTTCAATCACTTCGATCAATTTACTGGCCTAATTAAGACGTAGTTTTGATGCCGATATGCTAAGTGTTCGAGTCAAACAACAGGCTCCTCCAAGCATGAGTCACCCAGTTCTTTATACAAATATCGAGTTTGAATTAATTAAAGTGAGCTGGATAAATATCTCTAGCGGGAACTTGTGTGAAGCGATTTAATAAATCGACAAACAACGTGTCGTTGATTAATTCATCCCAAGACCTGACGAGTGCATGCACGCTGTCATCTGTCAATCTGCCCGCAGTTTGATAATTGGCGATAAGTTCAACTAAGGTTAATTGATGCTTAGCTCGCAACTGATGCTCAGCTAATACAAAAAAGTAAGCTCCGCCCCAATACGCTGCAGGAAAGTTTCTATTGTCCATCAGTTTACTCGCCACATTTGCAGGTGTGTCAATGACGTCGAAAAGGCTTAAGTGGGGCGCAATTTTATTGCTATAGGCTTGCTTTAAACTGTCTTTAAGCACTTTATTTTGCGCCATAATCTGATATTGCATATAACTGGCGAACCCTTCTGAAAACCACGCATAGCTTTCACCCACGTAAGGTATAGAAAGGTGAGCAAGCTCATGGTATATGGTCCAATCATTTATAAAGTCAGTTAAATCGAAACGTGTATCGACATAAAAATGAATACTCTCTTGGGCATCTCTTCGCGTGTGCGCCCATGGCACGGGTTGGTTTGATGGTCTAGGGTAAACATACAGTTCGAGACGCCTTGGATAGACGCCTAGGGTATTTCTTGTATAGCCCACGCCCATTTTTAGCCATTCACGGAGCAGTTCTTTTTGTGGGCCCGAAAATCGGTTTAAACCATGGATTCGAAATTGATGTGCCAGTGGCTTTCTATAAGGCGCAGAAGATTGTTGCGGACTACTTGCTTGACCGTGATTTGCTTGCACCGTTGAAACGAAGCTAGCTGCTAACAAAAAGCAAACTAGATGCAATTTTAACGATGGTGTCATAATTGTATAGTCCTAGAAAGCTAGGTCATTTGCTGAAAAAAATCCACTGCCATACTATAGCAGCGCAGAGCTAAGGCAGCGTCATATCGTTCTCCTTCATCACGCATAAAGGCATGCTGAGCGTTAAATTCGTGCCAGCTAAAATCTTGCTTACTTTCACTTAATGTGCGGTAGATCAAGTGTCTACCTTCAGGCGGCACGTGAGGATCTTGTTTGCCAAATACAAGTACCAAAGGACAGCAAATGTCTTTACTTCGACTTAAACTATCGTTGTTTGGTGCACAGGGTAAAGTATTGGAATGAATGTCGGTAGGGTAGAGGCAAAATGCGCCTTTAATACTGGTATTCAATGCTGCCCTAAACGCTAAGTGGCCTCCAATACACACCCCCATGCTAAACACTTTATTCGCAAAAAAGCATTGAGCACCGAGATAGTCAATCATGGCTTGAGTATCACTGTCGTGATGTTCTAAAGGCTTAGCGAATTTGTCTGCGTTACCTTTATCTTTTCCTGCATCATCATACGCCAGGACGGTGCCAATGGGATTGAGTTCATGAAAAATCTCAGGCACTAAAACGACAAAACCATGACTAGCTAAAATGGCCGCACTGCGTGCAATAGGAGCGGTTAGCTGAAAAATTTCAGAATAAAAAATAATGGCATTG
>NZ_JANQVQ010000299.1 GCF_030730205.1 Paraglaciecola sp. | reverse complement strand
TGGTTTGCCAACCGCACGCGTCATTGGTTCGTTGAGTAAAGATGTTCAAAGTGTTCACCCAATCGTCTGCTCTTCGAAAAGTGGTAAGCTGGGCAGACTTAGCGACACTGTTCTGGCTTGATTCGATAAGTGGCCTTCTGGTCCTTACTTTAGGAAAGATGAAGAGCCAATTTTAGACGAAAAAGGCCGCTGGACAACTACAGTGAATGAGGCCTGACTTATCAACGATGCCTCTTAAAATGAACAAGACTTGCCCAAAAGCGTGAAATACTGCTCGTGTGATTACCTCAAAATCGCTTGGTACTTTTACCGTAAGGTTTCCTTGGTAATCACACTAATTCTCCTCATGCTGTTCACCTAATTCCTGTGAGGAGCTGTCTTTTTTACTTGCTCTGCGCTCTTTTCAATCTTGGATGATGCTAGCGTTGTCATTATTTTGTGTTTTTTAACCAACTTTCTACCAATATCTGAGGTGGAATAGAGCCTGCGTGTACTACTTTATTGTCTATTACAACCGCAGGGGTGCGCATCACCCCAAATTGCAAAATAATCTCTGGGCGGGTTTCTTTGACAACCTTTACCACTATGCTGTTTTGCTTAGCAATAGCTTGAATAAGCGCTGCGGTTTTAGTGCATTTGCTGCAACCACTTCCTAACACCATCATTTCTTTCATTGTTTTATCCCCGCAAATGTCTTAGCTAATTGCATTCAAAACCCAGCCTATTAGGGTAAACGAGGCCAGTAAGAGCGTAAAAATGATGGCCAGCAAACGCCAGGTCATCACTTGTTTAAGTAAAATAAACTCTGGAAAGCTCGCGGCCACTGTGCTCATACAAAACGCAAGCGTTGTACCAAGGGGTAAGCCTTTATTAATGAGCGTTTCCATTATCGGAATGACTCCCGTAGCATTGGAATACAAAGGAATACCAAGCAGTACTGCTAAAGGTACTGACCACCATTGCCCATCGCCAAGTGTTGACTCTACCCAAGCCACGGGTACAAACCCGTGCAGTCCTGCGCCTATGCCCACGCCAACAAATATCCACACCCAAACACGGCGTACAATATCTAACAATTCTTGTTTGGCAAAATCATGGCGCTGCCGAAAAGTAAGGGTTGCAGTACAACGTTTATCAATACGGGTAACGGGGTTTGCCGAGTGATAGGCCTTGAGCGCAAACGGCTGTAACATTTTTTCAGCATGGATCAAATCAAGCAATATGCCGCCCACTATACCGACGGCCATGCCTACTAGAATATAAATAAGGGTAAGTTTCCAGCCCACTAAACTCAGCAGCAACAATACTGCCACTTCATTAATAAGTGGCGAGCTTAGCAAAAACGCCATGGTGATCCCCACAGGAATACCTGCCGAGGTAAAGCCCAGAAAAACCGGAATACTCGAACACGAGCAAAACGGTGTGATCGCCCCAAAAATAGCGCCAAAAAAATAGCCTACAAATCGATTTTTGCTTGCCAAATAGTCTCGCACTTTTTCAATATTTAAGGATGCACGAACAAGGGCGATTAAATAAATCATTACCACTAATAGAAAAAATATCTTGCTGGTATCTTCGATAAAAAAGTGCAGCGCATCACTTAATTTATCATTAGCGCTTAAGCCCAGCAGCGTATAGGTAAACCAATCAGCTAACTCAGTAAAAATAGACAGCATATTGGTTTCTCATTTGGGATTATGATTTCACCTAGGCTCTTGCAATCATCTAGGTGTTAGTAAAATTGACTGTTGTGTACTTTTCCAACATTAGGCATTTTTATCTGATTTTTTAGGCATAAATACCATGAACTTAGCCAATGGACGTTTAAATACCAGTAAATAGCACACATGCAACCCGACAAAAAACACCAGTAAATTTGCAAAAAACTCATGACTGTCTTTTAGTCCTTCTTCATTTTTTTGTTGGTGTTTGTTTGCCTTTTGACTGTCATCGGCGTAGGCCACTGAAACAACAGACACCTGAGTCAAACCTATCGCCTTGCCCTTGTCCATGGCAATACCTGTCGCAGTAGTGGCCAATAAGCTCACGGCGATCCCTAACATGAATACCTTAGTAACAGCTGGATGAGTAAAGGCATTCGCTAATTTTAAGCCTTCAAAAGACGGATAAAACCGCATTAAGCCAACATTTGGATTACCACTGAGCACCCACATCAAGCGCAGTATTATGACTAAAGCAACACTATAACCGAGCCATACATGCACTATGCCCAGCTCAGCGCTTAAATAGGCTAAGATAGCCAGGACTGCGAGGGCAGCGTGATAAATTCGGACAAATTGGATAGTGTTCATTTTGATACTCTAATGAATAAGCACAAAGCGGCATTGATTTGAATCAATCAATGCCGCTGTAGTGTTAAAACGATGGAGAAAAGCGGTCTAGGTTCATGACTTTTACCCAAGCCAGCACAAAATCATCACGGAACTTTTTCTGCCCATCATCTGCTGCGTACACTTCGGCTACAGCGCGCAATTCAGAATTCGAGCCAAAGATCAGATCAACCGGGGTAGCGGTCCATTTCAACTTATTACTTTGACGGTCTCGCCCTTCGTACACCCCCTCTTCTTTTGCAGATTTAGACCAGATAGTTGACATATCCAATAAATTAACAAAATAGTCATTGGTTAAGACACCTGGCTTATCAGTAAATACCCCATGTTGGGCCTTACCGGTATGCACATTTAAGGCGCGCATTCCGCCTACTAATACCGTCATTTCAGGCACCGTTAGGCCCAATAAGGTCGCGCGTTCAATCAAGGACTCAGCCGGAGACTGGAGATTGTCGGCACTAAAGTAATTGCGAAAGCCATCAGAATTAAGCTTAAGCTGAGCAAACGACTCAATATCGGTTTGTTTTTGATTGGCATCCATACGACCAGGAGTAAAGGCTACGGTGATATCTTGTCCGGCTTTTTCTGCCGCTTGTTCAATAGCAGCTGCCCCGCCTAACACGATTAAATCTGCTAAGGAAACCTGTTTATCACCAGACTGGGCTTTATTAAAGTTTTGCTGAATGCCGGTTAAAACGCCCATTACCTTAGCCAGTTCGAGGGGCTGATTGACCTCCCAGTTTTTTTGCGGCTCTAGCCGTAAACGCGCACCATTGGCACCTCCACGCATGTCAGTGCCCCGAAATGAAGCCGCCGACGCCCATGCAGTACCCACCAATTGAGAAAGAGTTAAACCTGATGTGAGGATCTCGGCTTTCAACTTAGTGATATCCTGTTGACTGATTAATCCATGATGACGAACAGGAATGGGATCTTGCCACAACAAGTCATCTTTGGGGATGTCAGCTCCAACATAACGGGCTTTCGGGCCCATATCCCGATGCGTTAACTTAAACCATGCTTTTGCAAATGCCAGCTCAAACTCTTGTGGATGGTCTTTAAAACGTTGCGCAATAGGCCGGTAAATGGGATCTTCTTTAAGGGCGATGTCAGTCGTAAACATGATCGGCGCATGGCTTACGTCCACAAGATGGGCATCGCGCACCTGGTTTGCTGCTTGATTATCAACAGGTATCCATTGAATAGCCCCAGCAGGACTTTTGGTTTTTTCCCAGTCAAAGGTAAACAGATTAATTAAATAGAGTTGTGTCCAAGCCGTTGGGCTACCAGACCATGCCCCTTCTAAACCACTTGTAATAGTGTCTTCGGCGTTGCCTTTGCCGCAGGTGTTTTTCCAACCTAAACCCTGTTCTTCGACGCCAGCAGCGGCAGGCTCTGGGCCTAAACATTTAGCGGGGTCGTGGGCGCCGTGAGATTTACCAAAGGTATGGCCACCAGCAATCAGTGCTACGGTTTCTTCATCGTTCATTGCCATTCGGGCAAAGGTTTCTCGAATATCGATGGCCGCCGCCAATGGATCAGGATTACCATTAGGCCCTTCGGGATTGACATAAATTAAACCCATTTGCACCGCGGCTAATGGATTTTCTAGTTTTCTATCGCCGGTATAGCGCGCATCGCCTAAAAATTTTGACTCTGGCCCCCAATATACATAGTCAGGCTCCCAATCATCTTTACGCCCGCCGGCAAAACCGATAGTTGTAAAGCCCATCGATTCAAGCGAGACATTGCCTGTCAATACAATCAAATCTGCCCATGAAAGCTTACTGCCATATTTCTTTTTAATGGGCCACAACAATCGGCGTGCTTTATCTAAACTGACATTATCAGGCCAGCTATTTAGAGGTTCGAATCGCTGCTGTCCGCCTCCGGCTCCGCCCCTGCCGTCAGCCACACGATAAGTTCCTGCGCTGTGCCAAGCCATTCGAATAAAAAATGGACCATAGTGACCATAATCTGCAGGCCACCATGCTTGCGATTGAGTCAAAAGCGTTTCTATATCTTTTTTAACCGCTTTCAGATCGAGTGAGGCAAACTGGGCAGCATAATCGTAATCGCGCCCCATCGGATTAGACTCAGCAGCATTTTGACGAAGCGCTTGTAGATTCAGTTTATCCGGCCACCAATCACGATTGGTCATTGGTGCAGCATGGGCTGGCACAGCCACAGCGAAGGGCAACATAGCAACAAGGGCAGCGCTAAGGATTGAACGAGGTATTGTTAACATTAGTATCAACTCAGTAAAGTAATAGGTACCCTCAGCGTGTCGCTAATCCTGGTACCCATGGGCACTGCATACAAAGCTAAATCCTGCAGCATCAAAAAAGAGGGTTGGGTGTATGTAGTTGAGCAGCATCACAAAACGAGTCAGCAATCGCTCAAGAGTGGTCTTGTAACTTGTGATGTTACGCTCAAATCAATCCACGACTCTGTGTGCCTGCTTAGGTCGTAATTCTCGCTGTGCACTGTGTTCCATCATTTGATTCATCAAATCGCGCATCATGTTCATGCGTCCCTCCATCAGATCCATGCGCTGGCCCATCGGCACCATTTGCTCATTTTTCATCTTGTCGGGCCTGCCTACTTGCTGCTCAGAGGTATTCATCATGTTTATGTGTTCCTGCATTTTTTGCATATGCTCAGCCATTAACACCTCACGTTTTTCTTGGCTGTCTTCATGCACAATTTGCTGCATCAGCGCAGACATCTCTTGCATTTTAGTTTGCATGGCCATGTGACCTTGCGGGTGCATCATCGCTTGATGCTCCATCATTTGTGCGGTATTGCTGTGGGTAGTAGTGGTAACATTTTTTGCAGTGTTGGCTGATACAGGTAGTGAGATACACACCGCAAAAATGGCTAAATTCAGATATTTTTTCATCGTTATAACGCTCTGTATGGCGATAGCTCGTCGGCTAACTCAGCAGTTATAAGCGGTGTGCACGCAATAGTCGGTACGCTATCGCACGCTTTACGCTCAAAGTGTTTGCACAATTTGACTTTTGCTTGGCGGCCATAGTCGATTTCCCTGACTGATTATTGGGCTTATTTGACCTGCAATTACTTAGCGGCAATGAGCAACAAGTAGCAGAGTTGTTAGAAAAATTTGCTCGTATCTTAGGTGAAGCCAAGGAATGTATTGCAGCGAAGCACCCAGAGCAATGCGGCACAACGATCTCACGGTCGCAAAAGAATATCTGCAGGCATTGAGTAATAGTGGATGGGCAATACATTCACCTGCGACGCATGACAGATCTGCAGCTAGGGCGTTGAAAGCTAAGGTCCTGCCAACAAAGAACTGGCACCTGTCGCAGCTTGTTACCTTAACCAAAGCCACTTTGGGTGTGATGGTTATACATGAGGATACGCTTGGCTACATGCAAAGTGGATGCGCGGAATAAGACGTATCTAACGAAAGATAGACTTTGCCAACAGTTCATCAAGAATGGGCGGACGCTTACTGCGTTTAACCGTAATGGCATAAAAATGTTCAAAGGCCTTGGGTAAACTTAAATATTCAATCAATGAGCCTGCGCTTAATTCATCTTTTACAACCACTTTAGGTAAGACCGCTAGCGAGCCACTATCACGGGCCAGTAGTCGCAACATTGCCATGTCGTCTACTTGGGTTTGTATGTTGGGTTCAAATTGAAAATGGCTGCAAAATGCATCGAAACTAGCGCGAATTTCACTTTGTTTACCCGGTACAACCCAACGAAAATCCTTATAACCTTGAGGAAATTCACTCTTAGGTAATAAATCAGGTGGGCCAACGATGGATAAGGGCTGACGACCTAAGAGTTGGACTTGCCATAAATTACCTGCGTCTACTGCCACATTGACGTTAGATAACACCACATCTAATTTGTGATTTGATAATTCATTTAACAGATTGGTAATGCCTTTAGATAACAAGGTAAATTGCACATCCTGACGTTGCAATAAAGGGGAAATAAAGGCTTCAATAAAGTTTCTCGACATGACCGACATCACACCAATACGCAGTGGTTGTGTGGCAGATTGCGAATTTCCCTTGAGTAATGACGCGAGCTCTTCGCCTTTGCTGAAAATATCGTCGGCTAAAATAAGGGCTTGCTGCCCCTGTTGCGTGAGAATCAATCTACGCCCTTTTCGCTCAAATAAATTCACATCCATCGTATGTTCTAATTGTTTGATTTGTGATGATAAAGCAGACTGAGACGTATGCAATTCTTGGGCTGATTGGGTTAAGTTGCCACTTTTTGCTACATGCCAAAAATAGTATAAATGATGGTAGTTTAATCGATTCATAATTCTTTAAAACAGAACGTTTAATTAATATTTATCTATTTTACGGAATGTTGTTGCGTTTGCATACTAGCGCCATCTATAAAAATGGAAACAAACGGTATGCAAATTCTCCTATCCGCACTTTTACTGGCAGTAGGTTGCTGTTTTGCCCTCGCGTGCTTTAACTTTAAAATACTAGGCCGATGGCGCAATATGACGTGGTTGTATGGCTTGGCTTTGCTTTTGTCAATTAGCTTTGCTGGAATAAGCCTCTACAGCCAGCAGCATCCTTTCTTATGGTTTAACCCTTCAATTATAACGACGCTGTTAATCCCACTCGTGTCGTTTTTGGCTTTGGTTTTAACCCGTTATGCACGCACCTATCTTGAAGGCCAGCCGCGAATTCATTATTTTCAACAGTGGTTTGCCTTGTGCTTACTCAGTGTATGGACGGTACTGAGCAGTAATCATATGGCGGTGTTTATTAGCGCTTGGGTAGCCATCAGTTTTTGTTTTCACCGTTTACTGATGATGTTTCCTGAGCGCCCGCGCGCCGCATTGGCTGCCCATAAAAAATTTATCTTTGCGCGTATCGCCGAGTTGAGCTTATTCACTGCTTTTTTATTGTTATATGCCCATTGGCAAAGTCCGTGGATCAGCCAGTGGACAGCGAATATCGGCCAATTAGACGCCCTTCCCCGCCCACTGGTTTTCGCTAGCGTACTGGTAGTGATTACTGCCATGATTAAATGCGCGCAGTTACCCATCCACGGCTGGTTGATCCAAGTAGTCGAATCCCCTACGCCCGTTTCAGCCTTACTGCACGCTGGCATTGTGAATTTGGGCGGGTTTTTAGTTATCGTATTTGCGCCGCTAATTAGCTTATCGCCAATGGCGATTTGGACCCTGCTCATTTGGGCTGGACTGAGCGTGGTTATTGCTGCACTTGTGGTACAAACCCGAATAAGCATTAAAGTAAAGCTGGCATGGTCGACCAGCGCGCAAATGGGCTTTATGCTGCTTGAATGTGCGCTGGGGTATTACGAACTAGCCATCTTGCATCTTTTGGCCCATTCGCTTTACAAAGCTTACGCCTTTTTGGCCTCTAGCTCAGAAGTCGACAAATATTTGCTTCGCCAAATAAACGGCTCAAACACCCCTAGCTTCAAACAAATAGCAGCAAGTTTACTACTTGGAACAGCTTCAGTAGCCCTTTGGCAC
>NZ_JANQVQ010000298.1 GCF_030730205.1 Paraglaciecola sp. | reverse complement strand
CTATTTTTTGAGTTAAGACTTCGGCAACAAACTTATCATATAAACAATTAACCTGGCTCAGTCGGTTATTTGTGCCAGTATGAAATTGACTTACTTCGTTTACTAAGAAAGTAAACACAAAATTTACGAGCCATTGAAACCAAATGAATATAGCTGAGTGATCGTCAAGATATTTTACATTTTTTTTACCTTTAAGTTGAAAATACGATAAAATACAATGCTATATGGAATTGGTGTGTTTTGTGCTTAGTTTTATTGGATCTTTTAACCCTACGAGTTGAAAGAAAAGTTCTGTACTAACATTTAAAAAAGGAAATTTAGTATGTTAAGCAAAAAATTAAAAGCAACAGCCTTAGTGTTGGCCTTTTTGGGAACATCTAGTGTTGTTCATGCAGGTGCTATAATTGTGTACGGTGATACCTTGTTAGGTATCAATAACGAAGGCCACCTCAATTACGTTCCTACTACTGAACAAGCAAATGCCTTAATTGATGGTGGTTATTTCACTCCAGCTGGTCCTGGTAGCCAGTTTAATGGTCAAAGCCCCGATAGTATTCCTTTTGGACTCTGGCGTAATGGCTTAGGAGATTCAACCTCCCCTGGTTGTTTGTGCGAAGGGTGGGGGGTGGCAGTAACATTACCAGATACCTCTCGCATAGCTGGTGGAGCAAATGAAAACTTTGGTGGGGCGTTTGGTATCACAGGTGGCACTTTTGGTTCGACCACAAGTACTGCTACATCAGAAGTTAATTTAAGTGATGCAAATGTTTCTGTAACGCATTCATTTGGTCCATCCTTGGCCCAAGGTGTGTTTCAAGTATCTGTTACTATAAGCAATAATACCGATTCTGCTGTAGAAGATTTAGTTTATCGTAGGGCAATGGATTGGGATATACCCCCAACCGAGTTTGCAGAATACGTTACACATGGAGGGGTTGAAGAAAATCTAGAAAGCAATGGCGGAAATGTACGTTACGCCAGTGATAACGGTTTTGCTTCTTGGGATCCTCGGTCAGCGGCAAGTTCGGTAAACTTTGAGACAGTAAACACCGACTTTGTCGACAATGGTGCAGCAGATCATGGCTCTGTTTTTGATTTTGCGTTTGGTAGTTTAGATGCGGGTGACAGCCGTACATTCAATATTTTCTACGGAACAACAGCGGATGAAGCAGAAGCAGTAGATGCCATTAATATGCTTGGCGTTGATGTTTATTCTTTAGGGCAAAATTCAGCAGGTAGTTCTCCAGATAATGGTACGCCTGGAACGTTTCTTTTCGCCTTCGGTGGTGTGGGTGGTGTTGAACTTGGTTCAACTTCAGACGTCCCGGTTCTACCTTTTGTAACAGCGCCAGGTGAATTTGTGTTTACCTCTCCGGAATCTGGCCTTTGGTATGATCCACCTTACGCAGAGGGATTTGAATACTCACTTACAGGTGGCGGATTGTTTGGTGAAATAATGACACCTGATAGTACATTTGGTTTTGGAAATGTTGAAATCTATGTAGGTGGTGTATTAGTTGCGACATTGGCACCTGATGAAATGTTTGATTTAACTTCACTCAATACTGATACTTTTGAACTGTTCTTTGTTGGTAAAACATTAGATGTAGCTGCCCCAGGTTTTGCTACAGCCTTTCCTTTATACCTAGAGTGGTCTGGAGACCCTGTTGAATTGATGATGAGTGCCTTGCTTGTTGACGATGTTAGTTCAGTTAATGCTCCAGCTTCACTTTCTGTCATGTTTTTAGGATGTTTTGCCATCTTCATGGTGCGTCGAAAAACTTTTCGCAGTTAAAACTCAATAGTTTTTAAACTTGATAATAAATAAAAATAGCTGTCACTCGGCAGCTATTTTTTAGTTATTTTTGGAGTATCAAAATATTATGTTCAAATTTTTAAGTGTTTTTCTAATGATTGCGTTTGCATCACAAACATTCGCTCTTGATAAACAGGGAAAATTTGCAATTAAGGGCGTTGGGAATGTCTCCTGCAAGAGTTTCAATGCGTTAATTGAGAATGAAAATAGTTATGAAAAGTTTATGTTTGTAGGTTGGATGAATGGTTACATCACTGCTCATAACCAACATCTGAGCGATAATTTTGATGTGGTTTCCTGGGAAACCAGTGAAACGCTAGCGGGATATTTGGTAGCTCATTGCCATAAAAACCCTCAGTTGAGTTATTTTCAAGCGGTGACGCAATTGGTAAATGAACTCTATAAGGATCGAATTAAAGAATTTGTACCTGACAAAAATAGCTTACAAAAGAATAGTGTAGAGCAGGTCTATATTGTTGTAGTGCAAAGGGTACAGCAGAAGTTGACTCAGCTAGGCTATTATTCAGGTAAGATCGATGGATTATTTAGTCCAGAATGTGTAGCAGCAATTACCAAGTTTAAGCAAAAAAATAACTTAGTTAGTGATAAGTTACTCGATCAAAAAACGCTGTTTGTTCTACTAAAAGAAAGTTAGGCAAATATTTACTGAAATGTTAACCACCGATTCTTACAAGACTGAGTGTGATGTTAGCAAGATTTTTATCACTGTATAGCGTTCCAAGGTTTGTTGAATTAGTGGTTGACTGTTTGTTCTCAAAATTTCTTTCGTAATAGTTGGACTTGTTGCGCTATTTAGGGAAGTGATTAGTGATTAAAAATTGGGGTTTGATGCCTTGAGCCTGTTAGTTTCAGTTTAGCCTAAAATTTTTATCCTTTATTTCGATAAGAACCACAGTAAACAAGATTAGAAAAATTAAAAGCTCGCGACAATCACTCAATTGCTGTGTCTAGCTAGCCTAATTTTCTCTGATTAACCTTTAATTTAGGACTTAAACGTTAGGTTCATCATGGCTTAGCGTCGTCATAGCTGTGCCAAGTATTTATGACTAGTGATAATTGGATTCAGTTGAAACCTTGTGGAACAAAATTCTGTCAGTACACCAATGATGGTTATAACGAAATAATAACGGCGAAGGTGTGAAGCCGCTTTGCTATAGATAGACGACAGTCACATCGCATCGGTCACGGTTTTACTGTCAACAAACTGTTCAAAACTGACTATTTTACTGTCTTTAAGTTGCCACAAATGCGCGACTCTGGCTTTGAAAGATATGCCTGTGGCCTTATATGTACCGCTATAAGTGCCAAAAGCAACGACTTTATCGCCGTTAGCCACGTAGTCTTCTACTGCAAAGTTGTAGTCAATCCATTCACTGGCTAAACGAGCAAATACGTTGCGTTCAATCTGTTCAAGACCCTGATAGGTTCCGGCATAAGGAAATCCGGCGGCTTCAGTCCAGCGAGTTTCACTTGTAATGTAACGCTTTAGATTCTTGCCATTTTCTTCTGAAGTACTTCCTTCATAAGTGCTTTTTACAATATCAAGATTAGTCATGGTATTAGCCTCTGTATTTGCTTGAATTGTGCATGCTTGCAGTAAACAAAGCACAATTACTGCCTTTGATAAAATCAGTAGCGGTTTCATTAAATTTCTCCACAGCGGATGGGTAGAAGAACGTTTCGAGCTAAACAGTTCGAAACGTCAGCATCACTTTAAACAGCTGGTTATTGGCCCCACTTCATTTCGCCCATTATCACTTTTGCGCTTAAAGTTAATATACTGTCGCTACCCACATCGGGGTACCGTGCTTTCATCTTAGCGATTAACTCGGCAGAGTTGCTTGATACTTTGGCGACTTTTTCAAAATCTTGGATATAGTGGCGGGTAAAATGAGCTGATTGAATCGTCATGGGTTTATCGCCTAAAAAGTGACCAGGAATAACTGTTGTTGGCTCGAGTTGCTCGATCACGTCTAAGGTTTTGTACCAACGTTGCCGTGAATCTGGTGTTTGTGAATCAGCCAAGAAAACATGCATATTGCCGAATATAACAACGCCACCCAAGACTGTTCGAGTGGAAGGGATGTACACGAAAGTGTGCTTGGGGTCGTGTCCATCAAGTCCTAGGATGTTAACTTCCTCACCATCTACCATTAAGGTGTCGCCCTTTAATACCTCTGGTACAACTAGTGCTTGCGGCGCGTTGTCTTTTAAAATGGGACTCCAATAGGCTTTTTTAGGCTCCATAGACGCTTTGATATAGGCTTGAGTCTTTGCTGAGGCCAGCACTTTGGCTTTGGGGTAGGCAGTGGTAATGACATCCAAACCAAAGTAGAAGTCGGGGTCGCCATGGCTAATATAAATAGTGGTTAACTTTTTGCCTGATTGTTTAATCATGTCGACTAAGGTTTGAGCATCATTTCGCTGAAATTGAGCGTCAACTAAGATGGCCTCAGTAGGGCCAGTTATCAGCACGGAGCTGACTGGGAAAGTACTTTTTTCTTGAGGATTAAATACCGTAGTTTGAAGTGTTGCACTTACTGCGTTAGCTGATGAAAGTAGGAGTGAAGATAGGGCTCCTGCCTGAATTAATTTTACTAAAAATGTCATCTTAATCTCTGTCGTGTTGATTGAAGGTGTTGCCCTAGTGAGAAAACGGCTAGGGCTTGAAAAAATAAGTGTTAGACCAAACACGCCCTGGCTGCTGATACCTATGGCGGTTAAGTTGTTTCGGTTAAATAATCTTAACCACGTCTTCAAAGCTGAGGCGAGGCCCTCGTGGGTAATTTTTTGAAGCGTCACCGTAGCCAATATTGATAATAAAGTTTGACTTGTAACGTCCATCTGCGAAGAAAGCGTCATCAAGCACCTTATTGTCAAAGCCGCTCATGGGGCTGCAATCTAAACCAAGACTGCGGGCGGCCATGATAAAATAAGCACCTTGTAAGGTGGAATTTCTAAAAGCAGTGGCTTCGCGCATTACTTCATTATTGGCAAACATATCTTTGGCTCCTGGGTTCGCAGGGAATAGCTTTGGCAAGTTATTATAAAACTGCGTATCCGAGGCAATAATGACCGTCGCTGGCGCGGCCATGGTTTTTTCTTGATTACCCGGTGCCAAAGCTTTCTTTAACTTTTCTTTGGCCTCAGTACTCCTAACCACGACGTAATAGCCTGGCTGGCAATTCATCGATGTGGGGGCCCATTTCATTAAGTCATATAACTCTTGAATGAGTTCATCAGGCACTGGTTTGTTTAAAAATGCATTAAATGTGCGTGCGTCGCTAAACAACTGCGCTTGTGCTTTGCTCTCTATTTTACTGTTCATGTTACTCTCCACTTTGTGTCGTAAAATTATTTGTAACTGTAAAAATTAGTTTTATGCAATGGTCTTCATTACGCGCTCAACATATTTCACCCATTGCTGGGGCTGACCGTAGTAAGCGCTGTGATCTAATTTAGTAAAGGCACCATCTGCGTGCTCAAATGCCAGTGTTGGGAATCCGTTTCCTGCAACTAATTCCAGCATATGCCGAGATTGAGCAATATGTTGTGCTGTTTTTGTGCCACTAAAGTCTGTGAAAGCCTTTAAAAATGCAGAGGTGCTTGCGCCAAGCTCTGCGGCAATAGCAGTCAAATTGCCGATGTCAGACTGAGAACGTCCCTTTACAAACTGGGCGATTTGTATTTTATGTAACATCGTTATTGGGTTTATACCAATTGAGCGGGCTGCTAATAGCGCGGTAGTCGGAATATCCGAATCAACAATACGGTGCTTATCTGCCAGTATGTTGGCATAGTAAGTTTGACTGAATATCTGGCCCGTTAGCGTTGTGATCCTTTGGTCCATCGCCATAATTTGTTGATGAAAATCCGCCGATAATATGCGTTTATTCGTACCTGAAAATAGTCCACCGCCATGCATGTTAATGTCGATATCTGAGCGCTCAATGAGTGCATCAATTAATGGGGCGGCGGCGTAACACCATCCGCATTGTGGATCCAAAATAAAGTGTAAGGTCTTCATTTTTCCTTCCTGTTTACGCTCTGCTTTAAATGATGAGTTAAGTCTAAATTGCAAAAACCTTGCAATAAACCCTAGTTTGGTTAATGGTTAGTTGCATATATCGAACATATAGGGTGAATAATGGACAGAATTACCGCGGCGCAGGTCTTTGTTAGCATAGTAGAGCAAGGCAGTATGGTAGGGGCCGCTCAAGCGTTGGATATGTCCCGCTCAATGGTAACTCGCTATCTCAATGAGATGGAAAACTGGGCTGATGCACAACTCTTACACCGTTCTACGCGAAAACTTACCCTTACCGCGGCAGGAGAAAAAGCCTTTGTTACTTGTCGCTCCTTATTGAGTTTTGCCCAAGAGGTATCAATGCCAATTGAGCAAGATTATGAGGCCCAGCCCGAGGGAACTATTCGCATTGCCTGTTCACAGTTTGTTGCTGGTGAATTGCTTCCTCGCGTGGTGGACCGCTTTTTAGATGACTACCAAAAAGTGCACATAGATATTCATGTCAGCAATCAGGTGACTAATTTGGTTGAAGATCGAATAGATTTGGCGATACGGATAACCAATGATCTTGACCCTAATATTATTGCACGGCATTTAGGACGCTGCCGCTCGATATTGTGTGCCACTGAGGAGTATTTAAAACAAAATGGGCATCCCGTGTACCCAGATGATCTCGTTAAGCATAACTGTCTCATTTATTCCAATTTTGGCAAAAGCTTGTGGCATTTTACCAAAGATGAACAAGCTGTTGTGGCAGCCGTGTCCGGTAATTACAGCGCAAATGAATCCATGTTATTGTTGCACTCTGTTCTCAAAGGGAGGGGCATTTCGTTACAACCCCACTATGCAGTGCAGCCGTTAATCAAAGAGAGAAAGCTGGTGCACGTACTACCTAATTATGAACCGGCCTCATTAGGTATTTACGCGATATACCGCTCGCGAAAACATCAATCTATCGCCATCAGAAAGTTACTCGACCGTTTGGTTGAGTATTTTAAGCAAGTTGAAACTTAAGCATGTTGTTTACAGTAAGGTTTTGCATCAGATAATCTGCGTCTATTAACCCGCTAATTAGCAAAAATAGTGGTGGCTTTCTCCGGATTTTCGTTTGCTCATAAAGCAGCTTTATGGTGTATTCTCAGGTATCCTTTACTTGATCATTTAGTGAACTTCACCTTGGAATGTGGTTTTTTTGTAATAGGCAATCCTCTTTGCCCTCTTCTTCTAATACGCTTTTAAGTCCTTGAGTAAAGTAAGTAGTGCGAGATTTATGTGATATGACATCAATAGACCTTATTATTTTTGATTGTGATGGTGTGCTCATCGACAGCGAGATTATGAGTAAAAAAACACTGCAAATCGAATTGCCCAAGCTAGGTATCAATATTGACGACACTTACTTTATGCAACACTTTTTAGGACGGAGTTTTTCTCACGTAAAGGAAAAACTCTTTGCTGATTTCCAGATCGCTTTGCCAAACGACTTTGAAATAACTTATCGCGATATTTTGTTGCAAGATTTTGAGCGAGACCTGGTTACCACACCTGATATTATTTGGCTTTTAGAACACCTGAAAGTCAATTTTTGCTTAGCTACGAGTAGTAGTCGACCCCGAACAGTAAAAGCACTCAGTATTACCTCATTGGATAGGTATTTTAACACCAATGTTTTTACAACATCTGAGGTGAAAAACGGTAAACCTGCCCCCGATCTTTTTTTACATGCCGCAAAATCTATGGGCGTAGCACCTGAAAAGTGTTTAGTTTTTGAAGACTCTTTATCGGGTATTCAAGCTGCAAAAGCCGCAGGGATGACAGTTTGTCGTTATACGGGCGGTAGCCACTTACTTAACTCTGATGCAATTGCAAAGGCTGAAGCAACTGACTATTTTACATTTAAACATTGGCGGGATATACCCAAACTGCTACCGTCCATCATTTTTAACGAGTAGTAATTGACGAGTAATATCTAAGCTTTCTATGGCTGAATCGCCACTCTG
>NZ_JANQVQ010000297.1 GCF_030730205.1 Paraglaciecola sp. | reverse complement strand
TATTGGTAGGAAAACCAACGACGATAGGCGCAAAAATAGCGCCAGTGGGAGGCACCGCTTAAACCGAGTTGAGGTTAATTAAACGGCTCTTCTCGTAGTGTAGTTAAGAGTTGCTGAGTAGGTGCGGCTAATCCTAGAGCAGGCGGATTGCCTAAGTCATACCAAAGGTCTTGATTTTCACGAACCCCTTGTGCTTTGGGCGCAGTGCTGAGCAGCAATACAATCGGCTGAATATCAAGATGAAAATGACTAAAGGTATGGCGAAAAGGCAGCAAGAATTTTACGCTAAAATTCTCTAAACCCAGAGTGAGGGCTTGCTGCTCTAGTTGGTCCAAAGAATCAATCTGATAAAAGCCCCATAAACCGCCCCAAATACCAGAAGACGGTCTTTTATAAATCAAGGCCGAGTTCTGCCAAAGAGGTATTACCATCAAGGTTGACCGAACCGGTGTCGTTTTTTTAGGCTTTTTACCGGGGAAATCTGTTGGCCTTCCCAGCATAGTAGCTTGGCAATCTTGTGACACTGGACATCGACTGCACGCAGGCGAGCTGCGAGTGCAAAGTGTTGCGCCCATGTCCATCATGGCTTGATTGTAATCAGCAGTGCGCTGTGCAGGAGTTAATTTATCCGCCAACAACCACATCTGCGTCTCGATTTGTTTATTGCCAGGCCAACCTTCAATTGCCGCATAGCGCCCTAATACCCGTTTGACATTGCCATCTAATATGCTGTGATGCTGGCCTTGCGCCAAAGACAATATTGCAGAGGCCGTTGAACGACCAATGCCAGGCAGAGCCATGACTAGCTCAAGTGTGTTCGGAAACGTGCCTGCATGAAGTTCGACAATATTTTTTGCTGCCTGATGCAAATTTCTTGCTCGGGCGTAATAACCTAAGCCAGTCCAATGATGCAACACATCATCTTCTGTAGCTTCAGCCAAACTCAGCACATCAGGAAAGCGTTGCATAAAGCGCTGGTAATAAGGAATAACGGTCGTGACCTGCGTTTGTTGCAACATTATTTCTGAAATCCAAACGGAGTAAGCCGTTTTAGCTCGCTGCCACGGTAAATCTTTTCGTCCATATTTATCGAACCAAGAGAGAATACGTTGGGCGAAAGTAGCTAGGTCTGAATTTTTATTTAAGGTCACAATGATGCTTATTTTGCTTCTGAACAGATATGCGGGATAATACCCTATCCCTGACGATTTGGTTTAGTTTGCATCCAGTGATTTCTTCTTACCCCATACATAAGATTGTTCAACCCGTGGTTTTTTTACCGGGTACGCTCTGCGACGAGCGTGTTTTCATGCCCTGTTGGCAATACCTCGATATACCCTATCAAGCGTATGTTCCATTGCAGTGGGCTGAAGATCTTTCTCAAATGTTAGCCTTAGGCGCTGACAGACTCGATTATTTTGACCAGCCGGTGCATGTAGTTGGTTTCTCGATGGGCGGCTATATTGCCGCCTTACTTGCCGTGCAAAACCCTATCAAAATTGCTTCTTTGACCTTAATTGGCAACACCTGCCAAGCCTTACCTGATGCAAAATTAATCGAGCGAAAAAATCTATTACAAGCCTTACAGCAAGGTCAGTATAAAGGCATGAGTGATGCGCAAATTTTGACGATGCTGCATGAACAAAACACTGATAGAGCAGCCATCATAGGTATTATCCGAGAAATGGAGCAAGACTTAGGCATAGCTACATTAGCCAGTCAGATGAAGGCGACCAACCAACGAAAAAACCTGATACCACAACTCGCCAAGAGTACCTTTACCTGTCATTTTGTTGCTGGCGAGCATGATCAATTAGCGAGCCCGAGCCAATTAAAAGCGACTCAACAGCAAATACCAGACAGCACATTAGAGATTATTGTCGCTGCGGGGCATATGCTACCTTTAGAGCAACCAAAGTTACTTGCAGACCACTTAGCCAAGACGTTAAACCAATGAAGTCCTTGCAATCAAGGATATGCGCCGGATAATGCGCGCTTAAAAGATAATATGATCAAATCAGTCCTTAAGAGTAAGTAACATGAGTCAGTTTAAATCTGAACAAGAAGCCGCAGAGTCCGGTGTCTACATTCGTAAAATTCAAAGCTTTGTAAAACGTGAAGGACGCCTCACAAGTGGCCAAGCCAAAGCACTCGAACAATATTGGCCTAGAATGGGTTTATTGCACACAGATGGCAAACTCGACACTGAGTACACTTTCGGTCGCCAAGCTCCGCTTGTGCTGGAAATTGGATTTGGCATGGGCAAATCTTTGGTTGAAATGGCCAAGAATGAGCCTGACAAAGACTTCATTGGTATTGAAGTACACCGGCCAGGTGTGGGAGCTTGTTTAGCCGAGGCGGCCGAGCATCAAGTGACTAATTTACGTGTTTACGAATACGATGCGGTCGCTGTATTAGCCGACTGTATAGCAGATGCCAGCTTAGCCAGAGTGCAGTTATTTTTTCCTGATCCTTGGCATAAAAAGAAACACCATAAAAGACGTATCGTGCAAGCAGAATTTGTACAAAATTTAAGAACCAAGTTAGCTCTTGGCGGCGTTTTTCATATGGCCACAGACTGGGAAAATTATGCACAGCACATGTTAGAAGTGATGTCTGCTGCGCCCGGTTTTGTTAATCAGTCAGAAAGTGGTGACTATGTGCCCCGTCCCGACCAAAGGCCGCTAACCAAATTTGAGCAACGAGGCCATCGTTTGGGCCACGGTGTGTGGGATTTAATGTTTGAGAAGGTAAATTAATGTTAGCGCCAACCAGTCAGGTATTGCTCAGAAATAGCGAAATTTTTACGTCGGGAAGATGGTTACTTGTTAATCCAGCTGACGCGCATATTTGTCAGGACCTTAGTGATTCAGACGTTTCAGTCTTTCATCAATTTTTTGATATTTACCAACAAAGCCAGCGCTTAGGTGAAGCTGCCAAACATCGCTTTGGAGCTAGCTATACCTCTGACGAGCTGTTTGATGGGGCCGTTATTTACATGCCTAAAGCCAAGGAGCACGCAAAAATGCTATTGGCCAATGTGGCTGCCTGCTTAAAACCCGGCGCACAATTAATGCTAGTTGGCGAGAACAAGAGTGGCGTTAAAAGTGCGGCCAAGTTACTTGAGCCCTACTGCAAACAGGTTAACAAAATTGACTCCGCGCGGCACTGTGCGCTCTTTGGTGGCGAGCTTACTCAAACGGCTAAGCCCTTTGACATTATCGCCTGGCAAACTGTGCAAACTATTGATGTCGCAGGTTTAAGCTATCAGATATGTTCTTTGCCTGGCGTGTTTAGCCATGGTGAAGTTGATATTGGCACACGCGTTTTATTAGAAAATTTACCTCGATATCATTCTGGACGAGTATTAGATTTTGGTTGTGGTGCCGGCATCATTGGTTGCTTTGTGGCTTTGTCCCAGCCTACAAGTAAAGTGGTCATGGCTGATGTCAGCGCCCTCGCTGTCTATTGTTCAGAACAAAGCGCCTTGCTAAATAAACTGAATGTTGATGTCCAGCCCTCAAACGGCTTGAAAGCTTTGAGCGCTAAATTTACGACTATTATTACTAATCCACCGTTTCATACCGGCATCCAAACCGATTATTCTGTCACTGAAACATTTATTAGCGATTGTAAAAACTACTTAACGTCAGAAGGCGCGTTAATTTTAGTGGCAAATCAATTTTTGCGTTACGCAGAGTTATTGGAAAAACAATTTAAAAACGTTACCTTAGTTCAACAAACAACCAAGTTTAGTGTCTATTCATGTTTACGTGCCCGTTGATATAAAAACTATTCAAAGCGTAAGCGACACAATAGTGTAAATCCCAGGGCAACAAAACTGGGCTTTGCGATGACATAAGTTTAGAGCTGTTTCTGCAATATGGTGGCCCAGGGCCGATTAATAGGATGCTAATGAAAATATTGTTTGTTGTGTCAGAAGTTGAAGATTTAGTAAAAACAGGTGGTCTGGCAGATGTTGCTAAATCTTTGCCACTTGCTCTGAATCAATTGGGCCATGAGGTCACAATTGTCATGCCTTACTACCAAACACTAGCTGACAGATTTAATGCCTCTGAATGCGCAGCCAAACAAACCTTGTTTGCTGAGCAACGCGCTTACGAATTTGCGATTCGCGAACTACATTTAGCACACTTACGCGTGCTTTGTGTGGATTATCCGCCCTTTTTTGCGCGTAAGGGCTTATATTCTGACGACTATCACGCCTATGCTGATAACGCAGAACGTTTTGCTTTTTTTGCTCATGCTGCTTTAAAAACAGCGCAAGCGATAAATTTTCAGCCTGATATTGTGCACTGCAATGATTGGCATACGGCGCTCACGCCTTATTTCTTAAGCATTGACGATTCCGGCTTTTTTAAGCAATCACGTTCTGTTTTTACCATTCATAATGGCGCTTATCAGGGTACACATCGCTTTGACGATATCCCCTACTTGAGACCTCATTATCAGTTACAACATCAACTTGATGGTGACGCCCTCAACTTTGTCCGGATGGGTATCCGTTATGCTAACAAGATCAATGCGGTGAGCCCTAATTACGCCCAAGAGCTGCTTACGCCATTAGGCTCTCATCATTTGTTTAATGAATTTACTCAACGCCGCCAAGATGTATCAGGCATTTTAAATGGCTGTGATTATTCGCAATGGGACCCTATCAATGATCCCCACATCGTTGAACGTTATGACGTTGATAGCTTTCACGGTAAAGCAATTTGTAAAGCCGATTTGCAACGGGAAATGCAGTTACCAAACGAAAAGAATATTCCACTTATTGGTATGGTGTGCCGCTTAACTGAACAAAAAGGCTTCAGTTTTATTTTGCCCATGCTTGAAAAGCTAATGCAACACGAGGTGCAGTTAGTGATTGTCGGTACGGGCGATCCCGATATTTGTCGATTTTTAACCGAGGTTGCACAACGACATCCCGCCAAGTTAGCGTTTCATGAAGACTTTAGTGTCCGTAAAGCTCATATGATCGAAGCAGGCAGTGACTTTTTCTTGATGCCATCTTTATTTGAGCCCTGTGGTTTAAATCAAATGTATAGCTTAGCCTTTGGCACCTTGCCTATTGTTAGGGCGGTGGGAGGATTGAAAGATACGGTAGTGGATCTTGCTGAACACCCAACTGCGGCAACGGGCTTTATTTTTGAGCAACCAGATAGTGCCAGCTTGTTAGCTTGCGTTCAAAGAGCACTGTTGTTTTATCATGAATACCCAGAAAATTTTGTTGCCACGCAAAAGCGTGCCATGCATACCCGTTTTACTTGGCAAACGGCTGCGCAAGAATATGAAAAGCTCTATCTTGAGGCCTTATATTAATTTGCATCGCTTGCTTAACAGGTTAGTGTTAGTCAGTATCTTAGGGACATTTAGCTTCCTCGCTCTGGCACTCCCAGAATTGTGTTTACAATCGCCGAGTCGCACAACAGCATGCCCTCAGCTATTATATAAAAAAACCAAAATCGCTATTCCTAGCCTTGCGTTAAACGCCAATGACATCTTGTGTATATGCTTGACTGACATTAAACCTTTAATTAAGCCTAATCCAAGTGCCACTGAAAAAATTGACCACGAGTTAACCTGGCAAGCCTTAACTGAGCGTTATCAGCTGAATAAAGACGAAATTTTAGCGTTAATCAGAGATTGAATTTGTCCAATTATCATTATTTGTATACAGTCATTGTATGCAAGAGTGAAAAGACAGAGCCTGCAATTGCTTGAAATGTAACAACAGCAAAAAAGAGAGTGATGACTAGTTCAGGTATGACCAATAAAACAAAGTTTTTATCAATTAAAAGCCTGATCATTTGGGTTGTGATGGCTATCACCACCCTATCACTTATTGTCGCATCGAGTATTAATCTTTATTCGCAAATCAATTCATACAAAGAAACCTTAATTAGCGACATCCAAGTGATGGCGGCCTTGATCTCTAATGCCTCAGTTGCCGATATACAAAACGACGCCGGCGACGCATTAGAATCACAATTGCAGGTACTTGCCGCAGTCAACTTTATTGAAAATGCTCATATTTATAGACTGCTGGAAAACGGCGAGCCCGCTTTTTTTGCCAGCTATAACAAGACAGGTATTGCGCCAGTAAAGTCGCGCGCAGAGCAAAGTGAAGAGCTAGCAGACGTCATCATAACTGGCAACCTTGCTGAGGTAATTAAACCAATTTATGAAAATGAAACAGGCAAACTCATTGGTTATATTTACCTCAGAGCCTCTGCTGAAGAAGTTGAAGAGCACATCAGTGAGTCAATCATACAAACCTTGTTTGTGCTAATCGCCTGTGTTGTGGTGTGTTTTATCCTCACCCTTAGATTGCAACGAGCCATCACTCACCCTATCAAAAATTTGGTCGTATTGGTGCAACGTATTACCCGGCAAAAAGACTTTTCAAATCGAGCCGAACTTAACGGTATAAAAGAGTTAGATATTCTGATTGAAGCCTTTAATGGTATGTTAGAAAGAACTCAAGGTCATATTCAGCGCCAAGCTGACGCAGAAAATGAATACCGCACCCTCAATGTCAGTTTAGAAGAAAAAGTCAATCATCGTACCTTAGCCTTAAAAGAAGCAAATGCTGAACTCATTCAAACCTTAGAAAAGCTCCATCAATTTCAGCGCCAAATGGTTCAGAACGAAAAAATGGCATCTTTGGGCGATATGGTGGCAGGTGTCGCACACGAAGTTAATACGCCTATTGGTCTTGGCGTAACAGCCTCTACTATGATGTTAGACAGGCTAGTAGACCTGCGTAAGGCCTTTGAAGATAAAACGCTCAAAGCCAGCTCTCTTGCTAAATTTATTGCTGAAAGTGAAGAAAATCTAAATATTATCTATCGAAACCTAAATCGTGCTGCCGAACTCATCTCGAGTTTTAAACAAGTGGCGGTTGATCAAACCTCTGAAAATAATCGCATTTTTTGTTTCAGTAAGTTGATGGACGAAATTTTAATGTCAATGCGGCCTAAGTTAAAACGCGTAGAGCATGAAATAAAGATCCATTGTGATGACAGTTTGTACATAGAATCAAAGGCCGGCCCTATTAACCAAATCATGATCAATTTAATCATGAACTCCATTATTCACGGCTTTGAATTTATCGAACATGGCATTATCGATATCAACATCGAGATGCAAGATGAGAAAAAAATATGTATTACGTTCAAGGATAATGGCAAAGGTATACCAGAGCCATTACGTAAACGTATTTTTGATCCCTTCGTCACCACCAAACGAGGACAAGGTGGCAGTGGCTTGGGTATGCATTTGGTCTATAACCTCGTGACACAAGCACTGAATGGTTCAATTTCTGTGCAAAGTGAAAATGACAAGGGTGTTGAATTTAAAATAATTTTCCCTGTCAAACGGGTGGATCCGTCAGAAATGCCTCGCAGCGCCTTGTTTTAAAACAAGGGATGGGGCGTAATCAAGGATGAAATTTACCGAATAATACGAATTTGCGCTAAATATGCGTAATAATCTCGTGTTTTTATAAATTTTATCTAGATAAAACCCTGATTTTTAGATATTTTCTGATAAACTTTTAACCAAATTTATTAACATGGCGTTAAATTATGCAGACTCCTAATATTTTAATTGTTGAAGATGAAGTCGTTACCCGCACGACGCTAAAAAGTTTGTTTGAAGCGGAAGGTTATAACGTATTTGAAGCTGAAAATGGCGAGCAAATGCATGACTTTTTTGAAAACAATAACATTAACCTCGTTATTATGGATATTAATTTACCGGGTAAAAACGGCTTAATCTTAGCTCGTGAAGTGCGCGGTCGTAAAAATATCGGCCTTATTTTCCTTACTGGCCGTGATAACGATGTTGACCGTATACTTGGTTTAGAAATCGGTGCAGACGATTATTTAACGAAACCCTTTAATCCTCGTGAACTAACTATCAGGGCACGTAATTTATTAGCCCGTACCAGCAATACTAATGAAGATGATGACTTACCCAGTCGTGTAAACTTTAATGGATGGGTATTGGACGGCGATAGCCGTAGTTTGATTTCTCCAAGCAGTAAAGAATTCCGCTTACCACGCAGTGAATTCCGTGCCTTACATTTGTTTTTAAGCAACCCAGGCAAAATTCTTACTCGTGAACAATTAATATTAGAAATGACTGGTCGTGAATTACGTCCGAATGACCGTACCGTAGATGTCACAATACGTCGTATACGTAAGCATTTTGAATCAGAAATTAATGCAGATGATTTGATTGTCACCATTCATGGTGAAGGCTATCGTTTTTGTGGTTCGGTAGACGCATAAGCAAACAGCCACGTTATGTTTGTTTAAAAGCAGCTTTGGCTGCTTTTTTATTGCCTAATTTTCTTTGTTAAGCTTGGTTTAAGTTTCAGCCCCTATTGTGTTTCCTATACGTGATACTTAGGAACATCCCCTTGAAGTTTATTAAATCTGCCCTTGTTATTTGTAGCCTTGGGTTTTCTATGGCCACAACATCTGCTGCTCAAGATTTACCTCAAAAGGCCCAAACTGCGCCTAACTTTACTATTCAAACTGAGCAACTTTCTGGCTCCTTGACAGACCTTAAAGGCAAGGTCGTTTATGTTGATTTTTGGGCAAGCTGGTGTAAACCCTGCCGTAAATCGTTTCCTTGGATGAACGAAATGCAAGCCAAGTACCCAGAAAAGTTACAAATCATAGCGATAAACTTAGATGCCGAACCCGAATTGGCCGCCGCGTTTTTAGATAACGTACCGGCCACCATGCCCATTGTCTATGACCCTCAAGGCGAAATCGCTTCAGCCTATCAGCTTTTAGGTATGCCAAGCAGTTATCTAATAGATAAAAAGGGCAACTTACGCTTAGCACATAAGGGCTTTTTCACTGAGAAAAAAGCCCTGTATGAACATGAAATTACCACTTTAATCAACGAACAGGAGTAGACCCAATGCGTCATAAGGTTCTAAAAATTAGCTCACTTTTATTATTAGTCCAGCTTGCGGGCTGCGCCAGTCTTGGTGTTCAACCCTGGGAAAGAGATCTATTAGCAAAAGACGAAATGGCCCTTGACGCTGAAGGTGTCGACCTTGCTCTTGACGACCATATTTATTTTAGTAAAGAAGCCACTAGCGGCGGTAGAGCCTTTGCCGGTGGAGGTTGTGGATGCAACTAATGAATAAACCAATCAATATCAGCAGCGCGTTAGCGGCAGCCACATGTGCACTTTTGGGTGCGCCTAATGCCAATGCGGCAGACACTGATGAGCTTTGGAAGTTTGATACCGCGTTAATGTACTACGGTGAAGTCGACCGTGTTACCGCAGTAGAGGCCATTATAGGTGCCACTAAAGATTTTGGTGACGAGCACATTTTTAGCGGTAAGGTGACTATCGATGGCCTAACTGGTGCCTCTGCCACTGGTGCGGTAGCGCAGCCTGTTGCACAAACCTTTACCCGCCCTTCAGGTGACGGCAATTATGTAACAGGCGCAGGTGAAACGCCTTTAGATGATACCTTTCATGATACTCGCGTGCAATTAACTGCCCAATGGACTCAACCAATTGCCGAGAATATGCGCGCCAGTGGCGGGGTCAATTTTTCAAATGAATACGATTATATGTCGTTTGCCGTGAATGGCTCTGTGGCTTATGACTTAAATCAAAAGAATACAACTCTATCTCTTGGCTTATCTTACGCCTTTGACACAATTAAACCAGAGGGTGGGATTCCATTAGCGTTTTCATCAGTAGCGATTAAGCCCTATAGCGATGACAGTGAAAATGAGCAAGAAAATGAAAACGAATATGAAGACGACTTTAACCGTACCCGCGTTGACGATTCAGATAACAAAAATACCATAGACTTAATGTTAGGGCTGACCCAAGTGATTAATCGACGCATGATCATGCAGTTTAATTATGGCTTGTCGCTGGTAGATGGCTATACCACTGATCCTTTTAAAATATTGTCGGTGGTGAACGAGCAAGGGCTTACTCAAGATTTGTTATATGAAAACCGGCCCGATACCCGCACGCGCAACAGTTTTTATTGGCAAACAAAATACGCCTTGGACTTTGGTGTTGCTGATATCTCTTATCGTTTTGCCACCGATGATTGGAAAATTGACTCGCACACGATTGACTCACGTCTGCGTATTAACTTGTCTGACACCAGTTACCTACAACCGCACTTTCGCTACTATCAACAAGGCGCAGCAGAATTTTACCGTCCCTTCTTAATGGAAGGAGATAACGTGCCTGAATTTGCCAGTGCTGACTATCGCTTAGGTGAGATGACCGCCTATACGGTGGGTTTAAAATACGGCATGGAATTGGACAATGGTGATGAATTAGCCTTTAGACTAGAATATTATCAACAAACGCCTAAAAATGCCGGTTTTAATGAACCAGGCGCGTTACAAGATGTTGACTTATATCCCAGTTTGAAAGCGGTGATTGCCCAAGTGAGCTATCGGTTTTAAGCTATCATTGCAGTGATAACTGACAGGCAAGACATTGAGCACGAAATCAACTCAACACGGCTATACCATTGAAAGAAAAAGCGACCACTTTTGTGGTCGCTTTTTTGCCATGGGCAGCCCTTGTGAATTATTAATTGATTCGATCGACGAGCAACTCGCTCATCATCTAACATCACTGGCCTATGATGAAAGCAAGCGCATCGAGCAGAAGTTTAGTCGTTATAAGGCTGACAATTTACTACATCAAATCAATCATGCGGCTGGTCTTGAAGTAGCAATAGATGACGAAACCCACCGCCTGCTTAAATTTGCCGATACCTGTTATCACCTGAGTGATGGTATGTTTGATTTAAGTTCTGGTGTGTTGCGCAAAGCCTGGCAGTTTGATGGCTCAGACCGTGTCCCCAGCGCCGATACCGTTAATCAGTTATTGCCCTTGATTGGTTGGTCTAAAGTGAAACTTTCAACTAAGCATATTCAGCTACCCATAGGAATGGAACTCGACTTAGGGGGAATTGGCAAAGAATATGCTGTCGATAGTGTTGCAAAACAGTGCACACAAGAAGCAGCAGGTGTATCTGTGGTGGTTAACTTTGGTGGCGACATCCAAGTTACCCAAGCACGCGTAAACGAGCAGTATTGGCACATTGGTATTGAGAGCATTACTGACGACGGCGCAGCGGCCAAACTGCTGAAAATAAAGAGTGGTGGTTTAGCAACTAGCGGGGATTCTCGGCGGTTTTTGCTAAAAAATGGCAAACGGTACAGCCACATTTTGAATCCTTTAACGGGTTACCCCATTGAGGATGCACCGCGCTCAGTCACGGTTGTCGCGTCACATTGTATACAAGCAGGACTACTTGCTACTTTAGCATTGTTACAAGGCCCTGCTGCTGAGTCATTTTTACAAAGTCAAAACGTACAATTTTGGTGTTATCGATAACTAGGGTATAACAAATTCAAGGTTATTATTGCTGTCAGCCCCAATACTAAAGTCAAAAGTATGTACCACTCCAGCAACAGTAACGCTTACTTCATAGTCGCCGTAAAAACCACGTTGCTGAAACACACCCGCTTCGTTGGTTTGACCACTGAAGTTGTTCCACCACGTTTTATATATGAGATTTTGCCACGCCTCGCCATTGGGCTTAATTTGCCAATTTTGCGAATACATGGCCCCCTTCGGTAGCCAATGACGTCCAGCCCAAAACCCCCAGGCTTGCACGCCAACTGTGGCTGGATGACTAAAAAAGATAGTTAAAAAGTCGCGAGTGAAGTCTGCTTGTAGCGAAGTGTCTGCTGTATTGACGTCAAATTCTGTAGCGCGGATAGCCAATTCTGGAAAGGCGCGATGGTAGCGTTCAATTAAGTCATAAATTGCCGTAATAGCCGTGAGGTTTTCACTAAAGTGACTTTGCAAACCAATGCCCGTGATAGGAGCATTGTTGGTTTTAAGATATTCAATGGTGTCTTGATAATGTTGTTGGTGAGCACTATTACGCCCGCCGCCAGATAAAATTGAGTAATCATTAATATACAGTGCTTGCTCGGGCAAGTTGAGTCTTGCTTGGTTAAACCAATCGAGCATGACATTATTGCCAAAAGCATCCATTAAATAGTGATTGTCAAAAGGCTCATTTAGCACGTCCCATTCATCTACATAAGCTTTAGTCGCTTGCGTAATGTCATCAATATGATCTAAAACCACTTGCTTCACTGCTGGATCGGCTTGACTAGGATCTTCGGGTAAATAGGACTGAACAAGAAGAGGCAAATTGCGTTTTGAGGGCCATACCAGAACGTGTCCTCGTGTATAAACCTTGTTCGTTTTTAGCCAATTGAGTGCAGCAATTGTTTGCTGTTGATTAAAGCTTTCGCCCCACTCTCCTGCCCACGGCGCCCATTTCAAATCGTTTTCGGTGCCTGACTGATTAAAGTTTGCCAGCAACGTTTCTCGGTATTTGTCGCCATCAGAGGATTGCTGCATCAGCATGTCTGCCGCTACCACAGAGCCGAAGTGATAAGCATGGCGTAAAAAATTGATTTGTAGGTTTGTATTAGTAAGCGCATTGCCAGCACCGTCTTTGATGGTCAAGCTAAAGTCACCTTTACGAACGGCCTCAATGCGCTCCTCTGCTGCTTGTCGCCAAGCTGCATCGGACGCTCTGCCACCATAACTCAACTCCGTTTTTGGCAAACTTTCTAGACTCACTGACTGACCATAATTGTATAAAGCAATACCACCAATTTCGTAAGTTTGCGCTTTATTCCCTGCACCTACGCCAAATTTTAGCTGGAGCTCCCCTTTGGCAAAGTCCTGTGCAATTTGAACCGGTATTAAATATTCTTGCCACTCACTGTCACTGGTTATTTCCCTCTCCACATATTTAGTGTAGTCAGGAGCCGGACTCTCCATAAATACGGTAACAAAGCCACTACCACTTTCTGAGGTAGTAAAAGTGGTTCGAAAATACAAATGAACCAACATAACATCATCTTTAGTGACCGCTTTGTTCAAGGGGATCAGGATCTGACCATTCCAATAATCACCTTCTGGTTTTAGCACTTCTATTTTCAAGGCTTGGTTAAAATTAGCGTGAGTGGCGTCCACTACGTTCAGTTTAGCCACGGGATTAGCAGCATCACCTAAATAAGATATTGGCTGTAAAGCCTCGCTACTGGAGATGAGCAACTCACCACCCGCAGGGATGTTAACAGTTGCTGGAGGTGGTGGTGTTAACGGCGGTGCAATTGGCGGAGGGGCGGTTACGGTAGGGGTATTTCCGTCCCCCGAACTACCACAGGCAACTAACAACAGCCAAACTACACACCCTAAATAACACAGCTTCATTTCACACCCCTTTTTACGCAAATGACATCAATAAACAAACAGGATGTTATTAGATTGTAAATAAGATATGTGAGCCATGTAATATTTCGTTTTTTTAATTGCGATATAGCGTTTTTATTAAATGATAGCCAAATTGGGTTTTTACTGGACCATGCACTTCTAAAATTGCTTTTTTAAACACCACATTATCGAATGCCTTGACCATTTGGCCCGGTCGAAACTCACCTAAATCGCCGCCTTTTTTGCCAGAGGGACACAAAGAATGTTTTTTGGCTAACTGCTGAAAATGACCACCTTTGTCTAATAGGGCTTTAATCTTGAGCGCTTCAGCTTCGGTTTTTACTAATATGTGGCAGGCACAGGCTTTCATAATGGTGATTACTTTTTAGTTGATTGAATAGACGCTATGTTTAAACACAGCAGAAGTTCAAAAACAATGTTTATACTCAAATATCACTTTGTCTTTTAAATAGAAATAAGCTCAAACTTACCAGCGGAATGAGCGCAGATGACCAAATAATAGAATAGACCAGCACGCTCATTAAGCCTTCAGCGGCTTGTATCGCCGCTGATGTGCTCATGATTGCACTGGTAATAAGCGCTAATACTAGCGTAATCACCGTCATCCACGCCGATGAAAAACAGTATGCTCGTGGCAGTAAAGACTCTGCTGCGTACCACATTAACCACGCAGGGGCGCTGATCAAAATAAGCAACAACACAGTGATTAAAATGATGACAGCCGTTTCCAAATCAGATTCCTTGTTGAATCGAGGTTAATTTAAAATGCCTAGTTAAAACTCGTATTCAATTGCAAAACGCAGTGTCCTGTCTTTACTATTGCCATTAAAGCCTGCAATAGCGGCAAGTTCCCACTTTAATTGTTTAATACCACTGTAGCGATGAACGCCCATAAACGCAGGGCCTATACCCACAAAATCTTCACCGGTGTAGATTTCGATAGCGGGTTGTACTTCGGGCATAAACCGATAACGATACTGCAACCTAAATTCGGTTTCGAATTCATTGGGTACATTTTCACCCCACTCATAAATAAGCAGTGCATTTAATGTTAAGCTGGTACGGACAAATTCTTTTTCAAACAATACACCAGTGGTAAATTCAAAATTATTATCATCGTGCTGTTTTTCAAACTCAAACAATAAGCCCCAATCTGCCCAATATTGGCCTTGATCAGTTAACATGTAACGCGCTTCTAGTTCTATCCCCTGTAAACCGTAATCATCAGACTCATCGCGCTGCCCGCTAATATACGCTTCGATGATCAGGTACTCTGACACAGCTTGTCCATAGGCAAAACGTTGGGCCAAGACATTTTTATCATCAGTTTGACGAGAGGTAAAACGCCACTCAAATTTACGTTCATTGGCTATCACTAAAGGATGATATACCTTGTCTACCGGATTTCCGTCAGCCCAAACCTGCGTAATTCCCCCCCAGATGCTCATCACTAAGCACATTATTTTTGACTTGGTTTTCACTGGCTTTCACCTCTATGTGTTTGGGTGGCGATTCGATTCCACCAGTACCGAGCAATGATCGGGAATATAATGAGCGGCAAATACAAGCCAATTTGCAGCGTTGTAGGGGTGGCGGCATAGCCAATGAGTACATTTAATAAATAGCCATACTCTGACTCATTATCCACCAGCCATTGTGTGTTCCATATCGGTGCTGCATCACTGATAACATCCACTTGCACCAGTAAATTGATGGCGTTCACTAGCTGCCCTGTAGCAAAAACAAGCAATACCAGCCAAGGTGCAAAAAAGCCGTTTTTGCGGTTTAACCAATGCGTAAAGAAATACAACAAAATCGCCAAACTCAAGCAAATTCCTAAGCCTAAAAGCGTCCCAATCAACATCGACTGCAGGGCATTTTGCTGATTTAAATAACCATTAAAATACAATAGAAAGTTTGTACCCTTGGCTACAATAATAAGCACCAATAAACCACAAGCCATAATTTGATTGACACGAGAAATATCATGGCTGGAAAAAAGAAGGGGTGAAAACCCTAACAAAACCACTAAACAATATATAAAAAAGTGTAAACACCATAAGGTGATTTCTAAGCCCGTGCCTGCAAACATTTCACCGAGCACATCCACTTGTTGAATAAAAAAAAGTGAGCAAGCTAACCCTGCAAACAAGGATCCAATAAAAACCCGTTTAGACAATTGAACTTGACCCAGTAATAAACCAATCAATACAAATATGGGTAAGGCGTCCCGTAAAAATAAGATAACGGTATTAATTAACATCACCGCCTCCCGCTTCTTTTACAACAACCACCGTACCTCTGGCAGAATTAGGATTGTATTCACCGACAAAATCGTACTCTCCAGGCTGTAATGGCCCAATGAAGATATAGGTTTTACGTTTGGCAAAAATGACCTTTTGTCGGTTCAAAGAGAAACTATCGAATTCTTCAGGGGTATCGTCTTGATTGTGAATAATCAGTTTGACTTTTTTGCCTGCAGGAATGGTAATCCGAGAAGGAAAAAACAAATGGTCTTTTAGCACTAATTCATATTCAGTGACTGCCAGTAAGGACGAGCTGAATACCATCAGTAGCAATAAAAAGTAGCGACTCAACTTAAACAAGCTCGGCTCCTTTTTGTGAAAACCTAAGATCAACAGCTAAGCCGCCTAATGTCTCTGAATGACTGAGAGAAAGTGTAGCATGATGTAATTGAGCAATGTGTTTTGCAATCGCTAAACCTAGGCCACAGCCGGGCACATTGCTCGCGTGTCTGTCCCCACCGATGCGATAAAAACGTTCAAAAACAAGGGCGTATTCGGATGGGGCCATACCAGGGCCTGAATCTTCCACGTTAACCACGATTTCACCTTTGAGTTGACGTAAGGTGACCCGAATTTGTCCAAAATCGGGCGTGTATTTACTGGCATTTGAAATTAAGTTTTGCAGTAAAATTTCTAGCGCAAATTCATCACCCACCACATGACCACATTCACCCAATAACTCAATCTCTTGTTGCTTTTGCGCGATTTGCGGGTACACCGTAGCAATCACATTTTGGCACAAGGTTGTTAAATCCAACCTGACAAATTTGCCTCTGTACTGTTCGGGATTGGTGCGATTCAGTAATAATATTTGCTCAACCACATGACTCATACGCTCTATCCCTTGCTGTAAAAATGTCATATTAGTCATTGGTTGTTGCTGGGCTTGTAATTCAATGGCCAGATTATGTGCGTTTATTTTCAAAACACTTAAGGGCGTACGCAGCTCGTGAGCTGCATCAGAGGCAAAACGTTTTTCACGCACAAAAGCCGATTCTAAACGTTCAAACAATTGGTTTAAGGTATTTACGACTGGCACTAACTCGGCGGCTTGAGGAATGGCAGATAAAGGACGAAGATCATCAGCTTTTTTAATTTTTAAGGCTTCAGACAATAAATTAAGTGGCAATAACCCTCGGCTAATAATTAGAAAGGTCAATGCCGCCAAAATAGCAATGGAAATAACCAAAGGGGTTACTGCAGCCAAAATCACGTTTTCTGCTAATTCAAAACGGTAACTCAGTGGCTGAGCCACGATAATCCATTGATTTTGCTCAGCAAGCCAATGACTGTAAGTACGCCAGCGCTGGGCTAAAAAATTATTTTCGCCAAAGCCCTCCGAAAAATTACCTATTGCTGATGTGAGCTGCTGATTAGATGAAACCAATACATGATTATCTTGCCAAATCTGAAAAGTAAAAGCACTTTGGTCCAGGTCAATCTTGCTTGAAGAGTGCAAAGAGGTAGATGCCAAAATCAAGGCCAAAGACTTCAGCTCGTCATCAAACACTGACGCCGCTTTTAACATACTACTGCGATACCCTTGAATTGCTGACGCAAAGGTCACCAGGGTAATCACTGAAATCAGTATTAAGGTGAGATAGCGGCGAATTGACAAAGTCTAGTTGCCCTTAGCCACACTATACCCCACCCCACGTATGGTCTTGATAAACCCATCAGGTAGTTTTTTACGTAAGTGATGGATGTGGACCTCAATGGCGTTACTGGCGACTTCTTCACCCCATTCGTACAACTTAGACTCTAATTGCTCACGAGATTGAATGCGCCCTGCTTGCTCCATGAGAATTTTTAACACCATAAACTCTTTACGGGGAAGTTCTAACGTGGTGTCAGCAATGTTCACCACATGAGAGGCTGAATCAAGACTCACGTCTTTTATTTTTATAATGCTACTGACCGCTGTACCCAGACGACGTTCGATAACACGCAGGCGTGCGATGAGCTCAGCCACATCGAAAGGCTTACTTAAGTAATCGTCAGCGCCTTGATCCAAGCCTTTAATTTTGTCTTCTATGGAATCCCGGGCGGTCAGTATTAACACGGGCATTCGGTTATTGTGCTGACGAATTTTTTTTAACAGACTCAAACCATCCATATCAGGCAAACCCAGATCCAATACCAACATGTCGCATTCGTTGGTTTGTACCGTCAGCCAAGCAGATTTAGCATTATTAACATGATTAGCGGTAAATCCTTCCGCACGTAATGATTGATGTAAGCCTCTGGCTAATTGCACGTCATCTTCCACTAACAGTATTCGCATGCTGTTCTCTTACGTCGTTATTTCTTTAAATTTGAACAATATTAACAGGATAGTGCAAAAAATGAGGTCAATTACTTGTGAATTTTTGCCAACATTTGTTTAGCACGAAGTAATTCAAAGTCAATCCAACTGATGTGGGGGTTCTGATCCGCTATATTTATCGCTGTTTGCAAGTATTTTTGCGCTTGAGGATACGCTTTATGATCGAACCAATACTCACCTATTCGTAAATTACTCATGATCCCTTGAGGATCCACTTCCAAGGCTTTTTCTAACAATTTTTCTGCCATAGGCTGGCTGCCGAAAGAGAACGGCCACCCTGGAGTATTGTGGTATAAATGGCCCAATTCGGCATAGGTTAACTCGGCAAACACTAGGGGATCTAAACGTAGAGCATGCTGCAATTCATCGCGGGCCTGTTTAGCGAGCTTTAGCCCCTCGATACCGGGAAATTGACTGGCGTAAAATGCTTTTATTAAACCACTGATAGCTGAGGCTCGGGGGTCGTTGGGGTTTTGCTTAGTTAAAATTTGTGCGTCTTTGACAAACTGTTGCAACAGCCCTTTATCAAGCTCTTGGGAATTAAAAACAGTAGAATTCTGCCAGTTTTCATACAATGCAGACACCGCCTCGTCATGGGCCCAAACACTAAGGCTCTGCGCCATGAATAGACACATCAAACATACGCGGCACAACATAATCAACGACCACCCCAATCACTAAACAGGGGTATAGATTAGTCTGGTTTTCTTAAGCCTTGCTTAATCGACTCGTCCTTTGTTTCATACTCACCTTCAATGATGTCACCCCCATTCGAAGACCTGCTGGTATATTCAGTTTGCGAGTGACTGTAATTTGTTTGAGCGGAACCGTTTTGGACCACCCTGACGACTAAGCGCGTTAACATGGCTTTAGCAATCAAAGGACGCGTTAAGGGCAAGCACAGTACGATACCAAAAATATCAGTAATAAATCCTGGGGTAACCAACATCACGCCGGCGATAACCAATAATAGCCCTTCCGCCATTTCTTGACCGGGCAATGTACCACCCTGCATTTTTTGTTGGGCAGTCATTAGGGTATGCAAGCCTTGCTGCCTGACTAAATGCGCACCTAAAAAGGCGGTAATAATAACGATAGCAACGGTGTTCCACCCGCCAATGATTTCGCCTACATGAATAAGTAAGGTAATTTCTAATATTGGAAGGATGGCGAATAACAGGAATAATTTGCCCACGGCGGTCTCAATTTAGCTAAAGTGAATTAAACAAAAAAGCAAAAGCGCTTTGTTAAGAAGGTAACATACAAGAGAGCCTAAAATAAGATGAAAGTTCAATGCGTTTAAGCGGGTCACCTTGGTCTGAAAAGAAAAAGTTACAGACAAACGTAGATGATAATGCGGTGAGACTTTAAATTACGCACATTTAATTTTGTGTTAAGTAATCAAAGAGTAGACTAAGGCCGTTAAAGGTATTGGGGCTATATAAACGTCAGCTCAGCACTTTCATTTTTTAAACGCGAAACTATTTAATGACGGAAATGAATAAAACAATGTTAAACACAAAAAGTTACTGGTTATTAGCCTGTTTGGCCTACCTATTTTTAGCTCTTCCCCTTAACGCTCAGCAGTCGGATGCCTTTGCTGATTTGTTCACTGAAGAGCCTGAGTTTTTGCCCGTAGATGAGGCGTTTCAGTTTGAATTTACTCAAACGGATAAGCAACTCGTATTGAGTTGGACGGTCGCCGATGGTTACTATCTTTATAAGAAGCAGTTTAAAACCGTGGTTAAAAATGCTGAATTAGCCGATCCTCAATTTCCTCAATCTGAACAAATTGAAGATGAATTTTTTGGTGTATCAGAGGTTTTTCGTCACCAATTAAATATCACTTACCCCATCGTCCAGTCTGTTCAAGATGGCGTAGTAAAAATTCAATACCAAGGCTGTGCCGATGCCGGTTTATGTTATCCACCCACCATAAAGGTGGTTTATTTAGATGCAGTCGATGGGCCTGCCCTTTTAACCCAAACCAGCAGCTCGGCTGAAAATTCTACACCCAAATCAACACCCGCGACCAACAGCCAAGATAGCGCACCTGTATCTCAACAGTTCGAGCTTGCTGATTTACTCGCCAGCGATAAAAGCATGTCTTGGAGTTTATTTTTGTTTTTTTTGTTGGGTATTGGCTTAGCATTTACCCCTTGTGTGTTTCCGATGTACCCCATTTTGTCCGGGATTGTAATAGGACAAGGTAAGGGAATTAGTACCTCAAAGGCATTTAGTTTGTCGTTTATATATGTGCAAGGTATGGCGCTGACCTATTCCATATTGGGTTTAGTGGTGGCTTCAGCTGGCGTACAGTTTCAAGCAACTTTGCAGCACCCAGCTATATTAATCAGTTTAATCGTGATTTTTGTCTTGTTGGCCATTGTAATGTTCGGCGCTTACGAGTTGCAAATGCCCTCAAGCTGGCAAGAAAAACTCAATGCCATGAGTAACAAACAAAAAAGTGGCAGCTACATTGGGGTGTTTGTTATGGGTGCCATCTCTGGCTTAGTTGCATCCCCTTGCACCACCGCTCCGCTTACTGGCATTTTGTTGTATATCGCCCAAAGTGGTAATTTAGTTCTTGGCTTTAGCGCCCTGTACGCGCTGAGTTTAGGCATGGGCATTCCGCTCATATTATTTGGCATTACAGGCGGTAAACTCTTACCTAAAGCGGGTAACTGGATGAATATTGTCAAGGTGACCTTTGGTTTTATGATGTTAGCCGTGGCGTTAATCTTTGTTGAACGTTTACAAAGTTATGTTCCACAAGTTGCGATTGATCTCGCTTGGGCGGTGCTTGGGCTCGCCAGTTTTAGTTACTTTTTTGTAATGAACCAAGAAAGCAAATTATCCTTCTTTAAAGGATTACGGGCTTTATTTATTTTTGTCGGGCTGATGGCATCAGGTTTATACGCCTACCTCACTATTGCGCCTATTTTTAGTCATCAAACTTTGTCAAACTCTGTTCAATCTCAACAGGCACCAGTACAACACCCCGATTTCATCTTAGTGAAAGACCTCGAAGACTTTAAGGCTAAAGTCGCTGCTGCCAATGCACAGGGCAAAACCGTGATGTTAGATTTGTACGCTGATTGGTGTGTGGCTTGTAAAGAATTCGAAAAATTTACCTTTCCCGCCCCACCAGTAGTTGAAGCCCTAAGTAATAGTGTTTGGATGCAAATTGACCTAACTGACAATACGCCGCTTAACTTACAATTTCAGGAGTATTTTTCAGTCTTAGGATTACCTACCATACTATTTTTTAATGAACAGGGCGAAGAAGTCGAATCAGCTCGCGTCACGGGTTTTATGAAAGCCCAGCCCTTTGCAGCTCACGTTAATCAGATATTCAACTAGTACAAGTAATAAGCAGACTCTAAGCCATGAGTCTGCTTGTTTGCTTATTTGCAGTGACTAATAAAGAGCGGGTGTGCACTATCTGGCGTGTCTACCACCGTTTTTCTAACACTTGTTCCAATTCTTCTGCAGGAACAGGTCTGGAGAAAAAATAACCCTGTAAGTTATAGCAGCCATGTTGTTTGAAAAAGTCTACTTGCTGTTGCTCTTCTATTCCCTCTGCTACGCAGGACATACTTAGCTGTTTTGCCATACTCAAGGTGGTTAAAATAATCGCTTCGTTATTTTTATTTTTGCCAATATCGTCAACAAAACTTTTATCCACCTTGATGACGTCGATAGGGAATTCTTTCAAGTATTTTAGTGAAGAGAAGCCCGTGCCAAAGTCGTCCAATGCAATCAAAAAGCCCTTTTGTTTTATTTGCATCATGTAGTCGAGGGCTTTTTCGTAGTCTCTCATCAAGGCACTTTCAGTGATCTCAAAACGAATAGACGATATCGGGATCTCGTGCGCTTCCAATAGGAACATAATGCGGTCAATAGAAGACTGAGTTTCAAAATGCCGCGCTGACAAGTTAACCGATAAATAGCCGTCAAAGCCTTGGTTGTTTAATTTTTTCAACACCGGCATCGCGCGCTCAAAAGCATCTAAGGTCATGTACTCAATTAAGCCCAGTTCTTCGGAGATTGGAATAAACTTGTCTGGTGGCACCATGCCGTTGCGAGTCGGCCAGCGCATTAAGATCTCAAAACCTTCAACCCGACCCGAGTCAACATTGACGATGGCCTGATAGTAATTTTGGAAACGCTTTTGTTTGTGTGCGGCTTTTAATTTATTTTCCAAAGCCATGCGTTCTTTAACAATGGCATCCATGCGTTCGGTAAAGAATTGAAAATTACTCCTTCCCTGTTCCTTGGCATGGTACATCGCAATATCAGCATTTTTGAGCAACTCTTCTGCCGTTGCTCCATCACCCGGATACATGGCAATACCGATACTCGATGACACACTCACGGTTTGGTTCATGATTACAATAGGTAGGTCTATTAATGCACTTATTTCTACCACTAAGGCACTGATCGCTTCAGCTGAGCTGACCTCTTCAATCATGATGACAAATTCATCACCACCTAAGCGCGCGACAGTGTCTTCTTTGCGTAATTTATTGATTAATCGGTCAGACACAATTTTCAGTAATTCATCGCCTGCTTTGTGGCCTAAGCTGTCGTTCACTTGCTTAAAGCGGTCTAAATCAATAAAAAATAAAGCCATGCTTTGGTGGTGTCGATTGGCGTGTTCTAAGCCGCGTTCAACACGATCAAGCAATAAAGCTCGATTAGGTAAACCTGTTAATGAATCGAAGTTAGCCAAACGTCTGAGTTTTTCTTCGGCTTTCTTCTGTTCACTAATATCTGAAACAATCAGCAAATAGTATTCAATGCGACTGGCATCATGACTGCTTGCTATGGCATTAATATGAATTAGTACGTCGCAAACCGAGCCGTCTAAAAAGACAATTTTGTCTTCACCTTTCCAGTATTTGTTTGCTTTTAAATGTTGCAGTTTATCCCAAAACTTAATTGACTCAGGTGATTGAACATCACGAATTTTTGCCAAAGATGCCTGCAATGCATTATCACTCGGAATATTAAATACAGACTTAAAAGCGTCGTTGGCGGCGATAGGTAATTGCTGGCTGTCGTATATCAATACCCAATCATGAGTATGTTTAAAGGCCTCAGCAAACAGTCTGGAATTTTCTTGGTTGGCTAGATTGTCTGTTACGTTAGTGTAGGTTCCAGTAACCACTAAGGGTAAACCCTGTGCATCTGACTGCACTATGCTGCCCAAGTCTCGATACCAAATCCAACTTCCATCGGCGGCATGCATTCTAAATGTCACGTCGAGCTCTGAATCTGTCCCTCTAAAAAATCGTTGCCATTGGTTTTGATAATAGCCGCTGTCTATAGGATGAATAAGAGCAAGGTGTTCTTGGAATTTTACTTTTTCAGACGCACTACTGTGCCCCAACTCATCCGTCAGTCTTGGAGTAAAAAATAACTGCTTGGTCACATCAAACTCCCAGATTCCACTATTACTGGCAGTCAGAGCAAGGGTGAGCTTATTTTTACTTTCAACCACTTCATTGTGGGCCGCGCGCAAAGCGAGATCATTTTTACGTTTGCGCCATGCAAGTAGCAATAAAAACGAACTTAGAACCAAAACATAAGAGGCGATGGCCCACGGTGACAGCCAAGGTGCATAGCCAACATGAATAGTAATAAAAGCTTCTTCTCCTTTAAGCCCTGTTCCAGAATCAAAAGCCACTACGGCAAAGGTATACTCACCAGGACGCAGTGTAGGAAACAAGACCTCTGGCACTCGCGTTTCGGTAAACGCAATTTCGCTGGCTCCTGAGAGACGATAACCGTAGCGAGTGCTCGTTTGATTTTCGTATTGCAGGGTCGAAAAATAGATTTTTAAGCCCACGTCCTGATGGTTTAGCTCAATATGCTGACCATTAAGACTGGTTTTTGGCATACTCAGTAATCGGGTAGATAATTCAACATTGGTAATGCGTACTTGATTTTGAATAGTGTCTGAACTCGATTCAGTTAATTTTTTAGGAGCAAATATAGTGAGTCCTTTAGGCGAGCCATATACCATTTTGCCGTCAAGCAGGGTGGTATTAGTAAACTGATTAAATTCTAGATTTTTTAAGCCTTGTGCCACACCAAATTTCTGTAAGTACTGAGTCACAGGATTAAATTTCAAAATACCTGCATGAGAGCTCATCCAAATATTGCCTAACTCATCCAACTGCAAACCATAAATAGAATTTGTCGGTAGCAAGTTGTCCTTGTCATAAAAAAACTTTTGTTCATGCGTTTTGTTATCTATACCCACTAAGCCATAGCCAGTATAGGCAATCCATACTATGCCTTGCTCATCTAACACGGCGCTATCAGGGTATATATTTGCACGATGCTGCTTTGCCTTTAAACTGTGTAACAAATTGAACTGGCTGGTTTGATTATCAAATTCCCATAACTGGCCAAGTAAACTCAATAAGGTCGTATTGGGCCTATCAGCTAACGGCGGCAAAAGCGCGTACGCTTGAGCAATATTGACTGCACTGGGTGTTTCTAATGGCCGTACTTCTCCAGTTTTGGGTTTATAGCGATAAAGACTGTTTACGGTGAAAAATAGGATGTCACCATCTGGTAGCAAACGCATACCATACACGCCCTCATTAAGTAACTTTTGATCCGCAGGATTCTTAACATTTAAGGGGATAGTACGCTTAGCTTTAGCATCAAAATGAACAATTGAAGCACCAGCAAAAAGCCATAAGTTTTGCTCTTTGTCTTTAAAAATACGACTGATAGTTGCTGAAGAATATTGGGACTTTTCATCAGAGGTACTGAGAAAACTTTGTGATTCACCCTCATTTAGATTGTAAACATTAAGACCATTTCGTGTGCCTATCCATAACTCATCATTGTTGTCTGAATAAACACTTAAAACATTGTTATTACTAAGTATTTTGTTATCACGTCCCCCTCGAGCATTAAATACATTAGTAAATAAGGTCGTTTTAGGTGACCAATAAAGAGCGCCATCTGCTTCCGAACCAAGCCACAGGTTTTGTTTTTTATCAATAAGAATATCCAGTAGTACATCCGAGGCCAGACTTTCACGACTGTCGGTGGGTAAAAACAAATGTTGTAACTGCGACGTTTGTTGGTTGTAGCTATATAATCCTTGATCGGTGGCGATATAAAAGAGTCCGTTTGACGCTTGTGCGAAACGCCAAATATTGCGATGCTCAATATGACGAGTCGAAAGTGGCAAAGCGCTTTTACCATGCACATAAGCCAGAGTCTCTGTTAAGGGTAAGCTATAGAGCCCCTCCACCGTGCCTATCCACAAACGGTGCTTGTCTGTGTATAAAAATTTACTGTTTAACTGATCTAAGCTAGGAGCGACTTGCTGCAGATAGTCAACATTGACCGCTTTGCCCGTTTCACTATCCACAGCTAATAATTTAGATGCTGTGGCTAAAAATAAGGTGGTATCTTGCAATAAAGCCCATCGAAAAATATCGTAAGCCTCAATATCTTTATCATTCATTTGATACACAGTCGTTAGAGACTGAGTTTGATAAGAATATTTGACCACCATTTGTTCCATTACAAACCAAATATCACCTTGTTTATCTTCAAAAATTTGATAATTGACTTGCTGAAAATTGGGATCTGAAAGGCTCTGTAAATCGACCACTTTTTGGTTTTTACCGGTCTGTAAATTTAACTGAAAGACCCCCCTATCTTCAGAGCCTATCCATAGATTTCCCTGTGAATCTTGGAATAAACTGTTGATTGGCACATTGAGTAACTCGTTATTATTACCCGCAATTGACTCTACTCTATATCCATCGTAACGGTTTAGCCCGTCGTAAGTACCAATCCATAAAAAGCCATTTTGATCGATTAATAAGGTATTAACAGTGTCTTGAGATAAACCCTGCTCAGTAGATACCCGAAGAAATGTCGGTTCAGAAAGTAAAGGATTAGCCTGCGCAAAGGCACTAAAAACCAGACATAACAGTGCCACTAAAAAATTCGGGGCTGGACTTTTAATGTAACGAAGAAAACGAATCCGCTTTATGGATTGTAGATACCGCAGATGTTTTGCTGCCATCAATTCTAATAACTCTCGTTTTAGTTAATAACTCAACCTGTAATAGTAAAATCCACTAGGCTAAAAATGTCACGTATTCTAATCATTACAGCAACAGCCTTTGGCAATCATTCGCCTTGGTTTCCCGCCTCGCCTAACTCAACGTTAAGCTAGCGAGTACCGAATAGTTTGTCACCCGCATCACCTAAGCCAGGCAGGATATAGCCTTGCTCATTTAACTTTAAATCAATGGCCGCGGTATAAATATCTACATCTGGATGTTTTTCTTGCACTGCCGCTATTCCCTCAGGCGCTGCCACAAGAAACAAACCCATAATGTCAGTACAGCCTTTTTGTTTTAACAAGTCAATTGTAGCAATCAGTGTGCCTCCAGTGGCTAACATTGGATCAACAATCAAGGCGGTGCGCTGGGCGATATCTTTGACGACTTTGTCAAAATAAGCGACCGGCTGTAAAGTTTCCTCGTCACGATATAAACCCACTACACTGATTTTAGCGTTAGGTATTAACTTCATCACACCATCTAACATGCCCAAACCAGCACGTAAAATTGGCACAACGGTTATTTTTTTTCCTTTTATTTTGCGCGTTTCAATTGTCTCATCATTCCACCCTTTAATACTGACTAGCTCTGTTTCTAGATTTCGGGTTGCTTCATAAGTAAGTAGATTGCCCACCTCACTGGCCAATTCGCGAAAATCTTTACTACTTATGCCCGCTTCTCGCATAAGACCAAGTTTATGTTGCACTAAGGGATGATTGATTTCTTTTATAGCCATGGTTAATACTCGTTTAAATTAAATAGAACGTAATTGCTGACTGTAGTGTACTCCATGAATAAGTAATTCTGGATAAAAAGCGGTGAAAGTCGTTTCAAATTCTGGCAAATTTGCTAGGAAAAAAACGTAGGCGGTATCAGCAAAAATTATCTTATTGTTTAGTCTTCGCTCAATACTTTTCATAGCACGCAAACAAGTATCAGCTTGCTGATATTCCAACAACCAGCGGTCAGTCACTAAGCTATGAGACAAGCGCTTAAAGTGATGGGTATCAATCCCATCGAAGACGCTCAGTTGATGATAAAAACGCGTTAACACCTGTTCTTTTGTTTGCAAGGTTAAACCGTCCCATTGCTGCATCAAGAGATAGTCAAAGGTGATATCAATGATAATCCCCGCGACTCGGCGCAGTTCGCGAGGGAACATTTTACGCAAATTTTTGACTAACTCATGGTTATCGGTGAATGAATCGACCTTACGGTGGAGTTGCACACCAATAGCGAGCTCTTTAGGCAAATGAATCAAAGACGAGCCTTTAACAAAATCGCCAAGGAAATTACCAAGCAAACTGGTTTGCGTATGATTGGCGATATGTATGTGTGCTATATAATTCAAAATGTACTCTATTTGACGATAAAAAATTAAAACTTTGCGGTAAACTTCGCTGATAAGACCAGTATTTTGCTGCTATATTCTAAATGCTCCCTATAATAGCTGCTCTTTGAACGTTCAAGCAGCTATTTTGATTACAAAATAGGATATCTAATTAAGTGACAACAGCGTGAAAGTATTACTCATAAACGGACCCAATCTAAATATGCTCGGGAAGCGAGAGCCTCATATTTACGGTGCAGAGAGCTTAGATGAAATTGTCCTTAGGCTAAAGCGTCGAGCAACTGAGCTTAGTATTGAACTTGAGCATGTCCAGTCAAATGCTGAACATGAACTTATCAATGCTATTCATGCTGCGTTTAACAAGGTTGATTATATATTAATTAATCCTGGCGCCTTCACGCATAGCAGTATTGCACTACGAGATGCCTTGTTGAGTGTCAATATCCCTTTTAGCGAAATACACCTTTCTAATGTTCACGCTCGCGAATCGTTCAGACACCATTCTTATTTAAGTGACGTTGCCCAAGGGGTCATGTGTGGTTTTGGCACTCAAGGCTACGAATTTGGCTTATTAGCAGCGCAGCAGTACCTTAAGAACAAATAACGATCTACCAAGACCAATTACAAATACAAATTGAACAGAGAGAATTATCATGGATATACGTAAAATTAAAAAATTGATAGAACTGGTTGAAGAATCAGGCATATCTGAACTAGAAATCACTGAAGGTGAAGAGTCAGTAAGAATTCATCGCGGACAGTCTACTGGCGTTCAGTACGCACCTGTGCAGTATGCACCACAGCCCCAATATTCTGCCGCACCTGCTCCAGCCGCCCCTGCTGCACCAGCTGAAACCGCAGCAGCGGCAGCCCCCTCTGGCCATATATTACGCTCTCCTATGGTAGGAACGTTTTACCGTTCATCATCACCAGGCGTTAAAGCATTTGTTGAAGTGGGCCAGAAAGTAAACGTGGGTGATACGCTATGTATTATCGAAGCCATGAAAATGATGAATCAAATCGAATCAGATAAAGCTGGTGTGATTAAACAGATTTTAGTGGATAACCAAGACCCGGTTGAATTTGATCAACCCATGTTTGTGATTGAATAAAGGCAGATTAGCATGCTTAAAAAAGTTCTTATTGCCAACCGTGGAGAAATTGCCTTGCGCATTCTTCGCGCTTGCAAAGAGTTAGGCATAAAAACAGTTGCTGTGCATTCAACCGCGGATGAATCACTCAAGCACGTACTGTTAGCCGACGAAACGATTTGTATCGGTAAAGCTTCGGCCACCGAAAGTTACTTAAATATTCCCCGCATTATTGCCGCTGCTGAAATCACTGACGCAGATGCCATTCACCCTGGTTATGGCTTTTTGGCTGAAAATGCAGCATTTGCTGACGCAGTAGAAAAAAGTGGCTTTATTTTTATTGGTCCTAAAGCCGATACCATTAACCTTATGGGCGATAAAGTATCTGCAATCAAATCAATGAAAGCGGCAGGCGTACCTTGCGTTCCTGGCTCTGATGGCCCACTAGGCAGTGACGAAGCCGTCAACAAAGCAACTGCAGCGCGTATTGGTTACCCCATTATCGTTAAGGCAGCTGGCGGTGGCGGTGGTCGAGGTATGCGTGTTGTACGCAGCGAGTCTGAGCTGATTAGCGCAATAGCAACCACGCAAGCTGAAGCTGGCGCAGCCTTTGGCAATGACATTGTCTACATGGAAAAGTTTTTAGAAAACCCACGCCACGTAGAAATACAAATATTGGCTGATGGCCAAGGTGGCGCTATCCATTTAGGTGAGCGCGATTGCTCTATGCAACGTCGTCATCAAAAAGTGGTAGAAGAGGCGCCAGCGCCAGGCATTACCCCTGAAATGCGAGCAAAAATTGGCGCAAGATGTTGCCAAGCTTGTGTTGAAATTGGTTATCGTGGCGCGGGTACCTTTGAGTTTTTATTCGAAAATGGTGAGTTCTATTTTATTGAAATGAATACACGTATTCAGGTTGAACACCCCGTTTCTGAAATGATAACCGGCATTGATTTAATTAAAGAACAATTAAGTATTGCTGCTGGAAATAAACTGTCAATTGATCAGTCACAGGTTCAGATCCGCGGCCATGCTATTGAATGTCGTATTAACGCTGAAGATCCAGAAACCTTTATACCAAGTCCAGGCAAAATTAACCAATTCCACTCACCTGGTGGTTTAGGCGTACGGTGGGATTCGCATATTTATGCGGATTACAAAGTCCCTCCCTATTATGATTCGATGATAGGTAAGCTGATCACCTACGGTGAAACTCGTGAAGTGGCAATTGCTAGAATGCGTCATGCTCTTGATGAATTAATCATCACTGGCATAAAAACCAACATCCCACTGCAGAAAAAAATAATGGCTGATGAAGCCTTCGCCAAAGGTGGCGCTAACATCCATTATCTTGAGAAAAAACTCGGTATGGGTGGTCACTAAATAAAATGAGGATTATGGTGTTGACGCACCATAATCCTATTTTACCTAGCGTTTTTGCCTATCCCCCTAACTCAATTCAGTATTTCCCTTTCTTTAAAACCATTTTTAAATTTGACCTGATATAATACGCCCTTTGCCAGTCAGTGAAATTTTGCCATGCCATGGATCCAGTTAAAAATTAGTAGTCCAGCTAAATACGCCGAACAAGTAGGCGATATGCTCAGCGCCAATGGTTCTCAAGCCGTTAGTTTCTTTGATGCTAAAGACACGCCTATGTACGAACCTAAACCTGGCGAAGTCATGTTAT
>NZ_JANQVQ010000296.1 GCF_030730205.1 Paraglaciecola sp. | reverse complement strand
CACTATCGAATACAGCACGGCACTTGACTGTGCACCTTTGGCTGTTTGCGAGAACTGGTAGCAAAAACTCACTTTGCTCATAATCAAATTGCGTTTGAAGGAGATTTTGCAGATTAAAATACAGTTCTTTACTGCTGTGGATGTAGAACTGATAGTGTTCACCTTGTTGCTTAACAGAGATACTGAGATCGCTTAATTCTGGATTGTTTAGCTGCCATTTTTGCTGACCAATAGACTGCCAGCTTAAGTCATAAGTCTGTGAAGGATTGCCTGCAGTCTTAATCAAAATCTGACTGCTAATATCCTGTGCAACCAACACATTACTCACCAACAACATGAAAACAATACACACAACTTTCATTTAATTACCCACATTAATTGTCAAAAACTCAGCAAGGACAAATGAAATTTATCCAACGATTGATAAATAACGAATGACAGATGGTTTTGCACTAGTGTCTTAAATAATTAAATAATGTATGGCAAGGAAATTAACAGAATACGAAAAAAATCTGTTTCTCGCATTGCCACCTGAAAAGTCACTTGAATTACCTAATTAAAGCCGCTCAAAGCATCCGCTTTCCTGCCTCCTTCCATGAACACAAACAGTTAAAGCGACTTATCGAGTAAAACGCATTTTGTCAGCTAACTACACAGTTATAGCGTTTTTACTAACACTCGATAACTGTGAGGCATTAACTTTATTTTTGAAGCTAAATTGATTTTTTGCTTGTGTATTAAGTCTTGCCATTGAGTATTTTTTATATTGTCAGCTAGCTCATAATCAACACTGTGCGCTCTTGGATTGGCTAAAACCATAATGGTTTCGTCTGCCGTTTCACGGGTAAATGCCACTGCGTCAACACTACTGTAAGTAACCAAAGAGCCGCGTCTTAAGGCTTCATGTTGATTGAATAATGCGATTAACTTGGTGTACTCAGAAAGTACAGTGTCATTAGCTTGCCAATTGATATCTTCGTTAGTGAAGGGAAACTTTAGCGAATAGGCTAAAGCGATCTCTTGGCCATTATAAATCATGGGGGTGGAGCGAATATAAGCGGCAATCACAAACGCCGTCATTGCTGCTTGATGATTACCAAAAACCTGTTCTGGCGTACCTTCTGCTCCGTTAACATCATGATTAGTTGTATATCTTATTACCCGCTGATTATCTTTACTTAAGGCATTTTCTTGGGCCTGCCATGTATCAATAATGCTGGCTGGCTCACCGTGAAAGACCTCTTTTAGACGGTCAAAAAAGCCGAAGCCAAAATTATAATCCACACCTGCCTGAAAGTTTTCGTTGCGCGAGCCTTCTGCCAATAATAACAGTTTGTGATTGTTGATGGCCCTGAGTTCGGCCACAGCTTGATACCAAAAATCGACGGTGGGACCATCGGAATAGTCAAATCTAAAACCATCAATATTGGCATTGAATACCCAATATTTCATGGCATCGATCAAACTTTGGCGCATTGCCTGATGAGTAAAATCAAGTTGCACCACATCACCCCATCCATGTGGATTGACCAGTTTTCCTTGATCAGTTTTAACATACCAGGCGGGATAGTTTGTTACCCAAGGATGATCCCAAGCAGTATGATTAGGGATAAAATCCATAATCACCGCGAGTTTACGCTCATGGGCGCTTTGAACTAACGACCGCAAATCGGCAAGTGAGCCAAATTCGGGATTAATGCCTTGATAATCTGTAATCGAATAAGGTGAGTTAATGCCCTTTAACTTACCGATAGGGTAAATCGGCATCAAATAAATCACATTGACGCCAAGGGCTTTTATGTTATCTAAACGCGCCTCCACCCCTTTAAAGTTGCCTTGTTGGCTAAAAGTCCGAATATTAACTTGGTAAATGACGGCGTCTCTAGGATCGGGCACAACGGTAAATGGCATAATAGCTGGCGTTGTATTTATCGAACTTAAGCTAGTGGATTCAATCGATTTATTTATGTTTGAACTACACGCTACTAACACATTAAGCATCACAAACAATGTGAGCCAGTTTTTTAAATTAGTCATTTATATCTCTGCTTTGTTAGCGTATGAAAGCCTAAAAAGGCAGAAACCGCTGGGGGCAATTTATTAGAACATCAGCTTAAATGTCACAGGGTTATAAAAAGGTTAAGGTGAATAGTAAAAGCAAAATATTTTAGCTCTAGGCAAATAGTAGGCAAGGTGGAAGCGGCTAGTTTTTCTCTGCAAAATGACCGAGAAGCGCGGCACTCCTAGCGAATTATTTTTCAGTATAACTCACCATCATCCAAGCTTTGGCTGGCGGTTTTTCAGAGATGATTTTTACTTTGACATCTAATGAGGCAGGGTTTGCATCTAGCGGTAATTCAAAAAACATATCTTTTGAGTCTGCCAGTACAGAAAAATATTTAATGTTAAAGATTAATTCTGTGTTTTTTACTAATCCAATTTTCGACTCTTCGATGTAGGAATTAGTATTGGTGAAGCCAAATTCGTGTTGCCAGTCAATACTGGTAATTTTAAAGCGGTCACCCACATTATCGATGGGTGGCTGAGAAATATTCAAATTATTCAATGCATAAATCTGATGTTCTGGATCATAGATAAATTTGTTATCTCGGGCAGGCTCCCAGCCTGTGTACGAGTTGGGTAGATAGATATCGTAATCCAACCGAAAACCTGGCGTTTGGTAGAATTTTTGCTCTGTCAGCGGCACCGATACATTATTTTCAAGGACGTAATTATTATCGCAGCCGCATAAAAGCCAACTGCAACTACTGACAACTAAAAACCCTGATTTGATGTTGTGTGGAAATGTGAACATTTCAAACCTTTATTACCTACCGCTAACGAAAGTGAAGAGATATTCAATATTTAACAATATAATAACGTAATTGCATTTTGAGAAATATAGCCTGCATACGAATGCATGACTAATTGTGCATATGCTTGATTATATTAACATAATTAATGGTTAATTTAATCTGAGACTTACAACTCAAAAACCTCGCTTTTTAGCCTATCGATTAAGCTACTGAGGTCATTATTTTTATCGCGCCGCCTCTAATTCTCCCTGCCAACTTTGCTTAAAAAACTAAATTAATGGCTTTGTTTTAGAAAAAACTTATACCTCAAAACTCTAATGGGGTAGGCTATAAAAAGTGTTGGGAGCGATATGGGGGGATTTTTCAAGCCGATTTAAGCTAGATATAAATACCCAAATAAAAATTAAACTAACCTAATAACCACCCTTAATCCCTGTGATTAAAGGCTTCAAATGTACACTCAGGTAGCCTTAGTATGATCAATTTTAAATTAGCTCAATTTAAAACAACCTTTGTTGTTACCTTATCAGCTATCGTTTTTATATTTGTATATTTGGCCTATTCCAGTTGGCAGTTTCAACGTCAATATATTCATCAGCAAAGTGAAGAATTGATGGATTTCACCAGTCGTTCAGTTTCAAGGATCAATGCCAATCCCAGTCGATTTTTAGGTGAAAATAAAGAAGTACTCGGTACCCAACGCATGAAATTGATCACAGATTTTAAGCAGTTGGCAAAAATATTACCTTACGATATTGGCGAAAATGATCTGATATTTGAGCAAGTAAACGTCATTATTCTAGAGTTTAAAGGCTTTTTTTCGGTATCTGATGTGGTGCTGATTTATCCCGTAATGATCAACGGTGCACAGTATTATGCCTTTGCTTATTCCAACTCCTTAGTCAATGACGAATTACTCAATACCCATCTTAGTGAAGGTTTACAGCCTGCTGTTTTGTTAGCCATAGTGCTCGTTTCTATTTTGTTAATCGTGCAACTGATGCAAATTAATAACGTAGGAAAAGTGGTCAACGAATTAGCGAATTGGGCAGACGTATTATCCACCACGAAAAAGTTTCAACCTCCACCCAAATTAGCCGCAGGTGGCATTAATTTTCTCGCACACACCATGAGTAACAGCTTAAATACCTTCAGTGAAATACTCGAAAAAGAGCATGCTTTTGCCCGTTTTAGTAGCCATGAATTACGCACACAAGTGGCTGTGTTGTCGGTTAACATGGAAATACTCGAAGTCATTATGAAAGACTTATCACCTGAAGAGCGTAAGGTGTTAAATCGCATGTTGATTGCAATTGAAGACATGAAATATCAAACCGAGGCTTTGTTATGGTTAAGTAAAGCCACAGAGCATGAACTGGAATTTAGTGAATGCAGTATTGAGGATATCTTAAATAAAGCCATTCAACTCAATAAACAAATTCTTGCAAACAAAGAGGTGAAAATTATATTCACCGGTGGTGATTTAACCCTACTTAGTCATAAATCATTATTACAAATTGCAGTGAATAACTTGATTCGAAATGCCTTTCAAAACACCACTGAAGGCTTAGTGCATATTGCCGTGGCGCGCAGTAGTTTTTCTATAGTGAATACCAATGTAGCTTCGGCCGAACAGCCCAAAAATTTAGAAGGTTTTGGAATCGGCTTGGTTTTGGTGCAGCGCATTGTAGAGAAAATAAACTTCATTTATAAAGTCGAAAATTTTGAAAATGGTCGTTCAGTCGAACTTTCACTATCTAATTCCATGCTCGAGATAAATTCAGAAAACAACGCTTAGCAACGCCAAAAATGAGCTACAAGCTCCCCTTCGATTAATAACCTACAGTGTCCTAGATTTGTTAACCCTTTTTTAACTCTGTGTTTACTACACTGGCTTAACTTAAATTATTGCCTATTCGCCCAGCACTAATAATGTCATCGTAAACAGAGAACACTATGAAAAAAATTCTTGTCACTTTAATGATTTTACTCTCCACGGCTTGCTCTCCTATAGCCACTAACCAAACATTCAATCTATCCATTAATTCTCCTGACAATCACTCAACTGTAGTGTTAGTTCAGCAAAACAATGGGGAGACTAGCTACCATGTAACACGTGATGAAAAAACGGTGGTTGATGCCTCCCAACTTGGTTTTACCTTTAAAAATATGCCACCTTTGGATAAATTCGACATAGTTAAAACGCAGCAAAAATTTACTAAAACTGAATGGACTTCACCTTGGGGACAAAACAAACATCACCAAGATGAGCACAATGAGTTATTGGTTGAATTAAAAGAAAAAGACGGCGATAGGTTAGTTAATTTACGTCTGCGGGTTTTTAATGATGGCATTGGTTTTCGTTATGAATTTCCACTGCAAAATAACATCACTGATGTGGTGATCATGGATGAAAAAACGACTTTTGTATTACCTGAAGATAACGACACGTGGTGGATAGAGGCAGACTACGACTCCTATGAAAAACCTTACCAACACACGCCTTTGTCACAGGTTAAACACGCGAATACTCCCTTAACAATGGTGGCTAAAAATGGCCTACATATCAGCCTTCATGAAGCCGCTTTAACCGATTACGCCAGCATGACTTTAGTTTCTACGGGGCCAAACAGCTTAAAAGCTAAACTGGTTCCTTGGCAAGACGGCTCAAAAGTAAAAGCCACACTGCCCTTAAATACACCTTGGCGTACCATACAAATCAGTCCAGACGCGGCAGGCTTAGCCAACTCTGATTTGATTCTAAATCTAAATGAACCAAACAAGCTGGCGGACACTAGCTGGGTCAAACCTATGACCTACATGGGCGTTTGGTGGGAAATTCATTTAGGAGTGGGCACTTGGACCACCGGTGAGCGCCATGCCGCCACCACCGAAAGAGCGATGAAATATATCGATTTTGCTGCGGATAATAATGTCGGTGGCGTGCTATTTGAAGGTTGGAATAAGGGCTGGGGCGAATGGGGCAAAAGAGAAGCCTATGTTGTGCCTGCCGACGATTTTGATTTACAAAAAGTTGCAGATTATGCGCGCCAAAAAGGCGTTAACATTATTGGTCACAACGAAACTGAAGGACGTATCGAAGCTTACGAATCCCACGTTGAAGAAATATTTAATATTTACTCTGACTTAGGCATTAACACGGTCAAAACCGGTTATGTGGCGGAAAAAGGTTTTATCAATGGTGAACACCATCAGGGGCAATATGGCGTTAGGCATTACCGTAAAATTGTCGAGTTAGCTGCTCAGCACAAGATTATGATCAATGCCCATGAGCCAATTAAAGACACTGGTATTCGCCGCACGTGGCCCAATATGATGACCCGCGAAGGCGCCAGAGGTGGTGAATGGAATGCCTGGAGCGAAGGTAATTCTGCTGAATATTTATTAATCCTACCTTTTACTCGTTTGTTAGGTGGGCCAATGGATTATACCCCGGGTATTTTTGACATTGACTACAGTCATTTTGCTGGTAAACGCTATAACTGGCATGGCGAACCACAAACTGGCGATTATCGGGTACACACTACATTGGCCCGCCAATTGGCCGATATGGTAATTTTATATAGCCCACTGCAAATGGCCTCAGATGTGGTTGAAAACTATGAAGGGCACCCCGCTTTTCAATTTATTCGTGACTTGAATGTGGATTTTGATTCGTCATTTGTGGTTGAGGCAAAAATAGCTGAATACATAACGGTAGTGCGCGAAGCCGATGATGTTTGGTTTATTGCTAGTGCAACCAATAACACCGCAAGAACCTTAAACTTAGCCCTCGATTTTTTACCTGAAAATAGCGATTTTATTGCGCAAATTTATCGTGATGCTGATGATGCCCACTTTCAAACTAACCCGGAAGCTTACCAAATTGAAACTCGTGTGGTGACTCGCAAAGACACACTCACCATGGCGTTGGCGGCGGGTGGTGGTCAAGCCATCCGTATCATTAAAAAATAAACTGTGCATCGCCATGCAGTGCTAAGTTATTGGCATTGCATGGCTTTTATACCCTTCTTTCTTGCAACTATACGTTTATTGGCTGCACTCATTCGCCATGATTTGTAAATTGTTTAACAGTTAGTGAACTAAGCTCATGGGATCTCACTCATTTTCCGCCGTCGTGCAATTCCAATGATAAGGGCTATAAACATTGGACTTTTACCTAGGGTAAAATAACAACAATTAACACTTGCCTCTTAACCTAAAATTAACCATTAACCATCTATTGTTACAACCTCTTTTATGAATAGTGGTTGATACAATGCAGATCCGTTTTTTATCTCAATGCCAGTCAGATAATGCCATTCGTTTGTATCCATTGGTGTCCATTTATAAACACTAAGTCAACTTAATGACCAAGTTTGCAGAAATTACAATTAAGGGTTTGTTCATGAATAAACAAATGATTTTGGGTCTGAGCATATCGCTACTACTCAGTGGCTGCTTCGGTGGTTCTAGCTCAGACAATGGCAGTACCGAACCGCAAGTACCGCCAACAACTCCCACATTACCTGTAACGCCTCCTGTTAGCCCTAGCGACGACGAGCGTTTTATGGATACTGACCAAGACGGTATCGCCGACAGTCAAGATAATTGCCCACAGACCGCGAGTGGTAATCAAGTGGATACCATGGGCTGTTTTAAAGCCCTCCACATAGAAGCCGAAGATTATATTGATGCCTTTGATTTGACTGAGGGTAATGCAGGTCAAGCTTACAAAAGTGGTGATGTGGATATTTACCGCGCCCGTGATGTTGATGGCGGCCACGCCGTTGGCGCTAATCAAGTCTCTGAATGGCAAAGTTATAATCTGAGTTTACCGGGTGGTTATTACGAAATACATAGTCGCATTGCGTCTGAGAACGGAACGGGTGGTTACAGCATCTATTTAAATGACCAGCTAATTGTTGCCGATAAAGTCACACTGCCTACAGGAGACGCCTATAGCTGGAGTACTCGCCGTCTGGGCAAATTCAGCCTTGAACAAGGCGACTATACCTTGCAGGTCGTAACCGACGAAGCCGGTTTAAGTTTGAATTGGTTAGAGTTTATTGCTGTCGGGCCAACTGTATCGTGTGACAATGGTAAGCCACAAGAGGGAGTATTTGAATGCGAAGTTACCCCCTTAACTGAAACCATTGAAAACCAAGATCGCGTACTTTATGAAATGAATTACAGCACTCTTGGGCGCGAAGATGCGTTGCAAAAAGTCGTCACACAACTCGATCATCTACAAAGCTTGAAGGTCAATACCCTGTGGTTAATGCCCTTACATCCGCGGGGTAGTTCAGAGCAAGTGAGTTTTAATATCAATTACTTGCTGCCAGCTCGCGAATATGGCTTGAGCCCTTATGCAGTGGCAGATTATTTAAGTATTGACCAAAATTTAGGCGACATGAATGACTTACGCATGCTTATCAACGAAGCACATAAACGCGGTATTTCAGTCATTTTAGATTGGGTCGCTAACCATACCGGTTGGAATCATCCTTGGTTGTTAAACAAGGCGTGGTACACCCAGGTTGACGGGATAGTTGTCAACCCACAAGAGCAGCCCTGGTTCGATGTGGCCGATTTAAACTACGACAACATGGCCATGCGTGCTGCGATGATAGACAGCATGATGTATTGGATTGAACAAGGCGTTGATGGTTTTAGGTGCGATTATGCCGATGGTGTACCTGATGACTTTTGGCAAGCAGCCATCACCCAAATTAGACAGATTAAACCTGACGCCTTGATGTTGGCAGAAGGCAGTGTCAAACATCTGAGCCTGGGTTTTGACCTGACCTTTTCATGGGATGCCAACACCAGTGTTAAACACGCGATTGAAGAAGCCGATGCGAGCCTTGTGGTGACCCAACAAGAATTGCAAAACAGCACGTATAATTTGCCGGAAAACACTCACCTTTTGCGTTATTCAACTAACCACGATTTAACTGCTTGGGAAGAAAACCCCATTCAAATCGCCTGTGTACAAATTGCCGAAGATTGTGCGGCGTATAGCGAATTGGCACAACAGGGTGGATTGGCACAATTTGCTTTAAACCTGTTATACGGTGATGTGCCACTGATTTACAGTGGACAGGAAGTAGGAGAAGATAAAAATACCAGCTTTTATGTTGATGACCTTATCGACTGGACTAAAAATGCCGACATATTGCAACAATATCAAGCATTAATGACCTTTTTTAGTGGCTCTGATTTAGTCAAAAAAGGCAGCGAAAAACCTTACCCCAATGACACTGTCGTGGCATTTCAAAAAGTGTATCAAGAACAACGTTTTGTTATGTTGAGCAATGTCCTCAAAACACCAAATAACTACGCGGTACCTGAAGCGTTACAAGGCGAGTACCACAACGCGCTAAGCGGAGAAACCGTGAGTTTAGGCAGTAGCTATGTCTTAGCGCCTTTTGAATATCTCTTGTTAAGCCAAGACTACGTCGCCACGGGTCCTGCCTACGGCGATACCCAACTATATTTACGCAGTGATTTTAATGGTTGGTCGTTGGATAACCCGATGATTTACGTGGGTGATAACACTTACATCGGCGCGGCGAATGTCACCAGCACGGGTAACTTTTACTTTAAGTTTGCCAATGCTGAGTGGAATTTCAGAATCGGTACCGAAGGACTTGTTGGGCTTGACCAAGCCATTCCTTTGTCGTTATTAACCGATGCTTATGATCCAGCGCCTACCATACAAATAGACGATACCGGTTGGTACGTGTTTACTCTTAATACTCAAGATCCAAACGCACCAATATTAACTATCACCAAAGAACAACCGACTTATCCTGGCGTGACTTTATTTTTACGTGGATTTGATGGTATCTGGGATGAGTCGCGGCCTATGACATATTACGGCTCTGGTTATTACGCCTTTGATATCCTAGCCAGTCAAAATGAAGACTTAAGCTTTAATAAGTACTTTAAAATCGCCTCGGCGTCTTGGAGTAATCCAAACTCAGGTGGAGCTGCTGTTATTCTCGATGGAGACTACGTAAGCGTGCAACAGGTTGACGATGCAATAAGTCTGGCATTAAGCGCAGAAACGCAATTGCGTATTATTTATTATGCAAGCGACGACAGCGCTAATTTGGGCGAGGTAAGTGTACTTTCACTACCGCTGCCTTAGTCACTTCAAGCATTAATAACATAGAAACCTCAGATCTTCACATCTGAGGTTTTTTGTTTTTTAAGAGCACAACTCTCAGCAGGCGTAAGGCATATGTTTTGCTAATTACGTCTGTTGTCGAATAACAAACAACGGGCATACTCTATTCTAGGCTTATTCCTCCAAACATAGACGTATAATTGTCCAATGCATCTTTCTGGTGTAATATTGCACCAGATGAGATTAGGAGAAGGCATATGTCTAGGCAGAGCGTCACTTTGACAGAAAGTAATAATACTTGGCTAAATTATCACGTTGAATCGGTAGGCGATTATTCTAATAAAAGTGAATTAATTAACGACCTCATTAGGCGAGCCAGAAGAGCTGAGGCTATAAATCAAAAGCTAGAAAAAGCAGAAAACAGTCACTTTGTTGATCAAACATCAGATGAAATACTTGCGGAATTTAAGTCGAGCATAAATAAGTAGATGCAAAAAAAATATAGATTAAGCGAAGAAGCAAAAGAGGATTTACGTCGAATCTACGAATACGGAGTCGTTGAATTTGGCGTCGCTCAAGCAGACGAGTATTTTTATAGTTTTTTTGAGGTCTTTGACAGAATTTCGCAATCACCAGCAATCTATCAGTCAATTGACCACATAAGAATCGGTTACAAACGTTGCCCACACCGTTCCGATGTCATTTATTATCGCATCAATAACGAGTGGGTGGATATAATGGCAATAATTGGAGGACAGGATTTAGATATCTGGCTTTAATGTTAAGGAATTCAATCCGTCTGTTTAAGCTCCATTACAGACTTCGGACTACAGAAAAATTAGAATAATTTATTAGCTAGCAGCCCACTCATTAGGTAAATTTAAATGTAAATAAGATAGGCGGTGTGCTGATCAATGCAGCTTGGTTTTCAGAGTTCATTTGGTTGTGGCTACGCTTAAGATAAATTGCTGATTGGTTGTTCAATCAGCCATTGTTTTGCCTCTTCTTTTTCAAAAAAAATTTTTGAAGCGCTCTTAAGTTGATGTTCTGCAATAAAGTGTTGCAAGCTAGTACAAATTACCACAGCCATTTTTTCGCAGCCCTGCTCTGTGCACCATACATTTATCTCGTTGAGTAATTTTAATGTTGAAGGTGACCCTAAGGTTTCTTTGTCACAAATGCTAAGTTTCTGCCACCTGTCTAATTTTTTATTCAAAACAGCTTTTTTAATATTCTCAAAGACATGATACATGCCTTCTTCATTAAAGGGCCCACGAGCTTCGACTATTAAAATACTTTCTTCCCAGAGAAGTGTCGCTTCACCATGATGTTGCATCAATAATCCAAGGCTAATACTATTAATTTTTAATTATAGGCTCTTAACTAAAGAATCACACCGAGTATTCAACTGAAAACACTGGAACAATCAGTTGGCGATGACCTTATCTTATCCTTCTATGCAGCAAATTCTAACTAGAAAAAAGCAGCAATAAACTGCTGCTTAAGTAATTTTTGCTACAGGTTTTAAGACTAAAAGGTGTAATCAATACCCATGAAGTAGTTGCGTCCAAAATACTGGATATTACCGGTTTTTGATTGATCACCGTAATAAGAGCGACTGGCTTCATCGGTTAAATTATTAACAGAAATGAGTACATTTAAATTATCGGTAATATCATATGAAGCCTGATAATCAACGATCATTTCGTCAGTTACAAAGGCTTTATTGCTGCTCGAGCCACTCACGCTACCCAAATAAGAAGAGCGATAGCGCGCACTTATTCTGGTATCAAACTTTTTATAATCATAAAAAAGGGTGGTGGCATACACTCGTGGTGAAAGTCCTTCGAGTGGTACATTCACATTACCACGGCCATTACCAATATCTAAATCACGGGTGATTTCACTTTGGGTATAGGAAAAACTACCGGTGAAACCAAGGCCAGACCATGCACCAGGCAACATAGAGAATACCTGAGTGTAACCAATCTCAGCCCCACGAATGTAACCGCCTTTGTCATTATTTACCGTCATACTCACATCACCTGGTTCAACGGGGCGACCGTTATCTGAAAACTCAGGGATGGAGATATTGTTAGCGGCAAAGTTATAATTTTCGATGATAATAGTTTCTTTAAACGACTCTATATCTTTGTTGAATAAGGCTACAAAGACATTACCCGCCGTTTCACTGAAATAATATTCATAAGACAAATCGAACTGGGTGGCTAAAAACGGTTCGATAAAAGGACTGGTGCTGATGTCCATATTTACCACGTCTTTACCATCGCGCGGACGATCATATTGATACCAAAAGTTTCCACTGACAGCCATGTCGGCCATAACGGGACGAGCCATTACTTTGGCTGCGGCAAATTTGAGGTACTGATTTTCAGTAATACCAAAAGTTAAGTTAACTGAGGGCAGGACATTAGTATAAGAATGTTCGAGAGTACGATACAGGTTATCAGTATTCGAAAAACCTAAATCATCAAATATTTCATCACCTGTACCGACAACTTCGAGCACGATATCACCAAAACGGTCGAGCACTGGCTGGCCATTATCATCCAACTTGGTGCGACGTGAAGTAGGTGCAGCAGTGATGCCGTTTGCGGTTTGTTTGGTGTTAATAAAACGTACACCCACGTTACCGGTAATGGGATGGCCAGCCAGCTCAAGATCGAGATTAACCAGCAAATAGGCTGCTTTTACATCTTCCTGGATATGTCGGTCAGCACCGACTGTCCAGGCAGCACCTTCCCAAATATCAACACCGTCGGTGGCAAGAGGATTGCCATCTGCGTCAAGTGCCCACTTGCCACTAATGTCGCTGGTATCTATAGATAAAAAACCGGGTAAGGAAGAAAATTCGCCGCCCAATTGCACCACTTCAACTTCGCCTGATGACAAAGCATAAGGCTGAAAACGCGCGACTTCGACGCCATTGGCGTATTCAATGTAGCTGCCCAAACGCATATCGTTTTCGGTGCGGTAATTTAAATGCTGGCCATTTTCAAAATGGCCTGGCCCGCCGTAGGACCACATGGATCGGAGGTTAGTATGCTTGCGTTTGGAGACACGAATACCCGCTTCCACTGAGCTAAAAAAATCCGATTCAAGTCGATAATCAAAGTCTATTTTTAAGGCATCGGCTTGGTTTTCTTCATACCACGGAAACTTGGTATTGTTGACCACCATCATCTTATCAAGATCAGTAAAATCAACAGTTTCCCCCGCTTCATTAGTAATGCTTAGTTGCGGTACTTTTAAGCCGTCCATTTGATAACTTAAAACTAAGTCCGTCTCAACTTTTGGGGTGGCAGCATGGGCATCATCAAACATCATTAAACTCATCTCCTGATCGATGAATTCTTCTGAGGCTTTAGAGTGAGAGACATCCACTGAGACCGATAAGGCGTCAAAGTGCCAGGTCGCGTTTAAACCTGCGGTAAAAGTGTCGCTAAAATGGCTACTGTTATCCGCCGAGGTACGAATGTTAAGGGGGTTTACCCCAAAAAAGCGATTATCTCTGACACAGGGCACCACCACTTTACCCGGAGTGAGTTCGTTACACGTTCCCGGCTCATAAGTGGCAAAAGGACTGTAATAGGCATTGTGATATTCACCGCCAATTATGGAATAGCCGCTGTCGTCATCACCCACCACCACAGGGTTAAGTAAATCCACTGAATTTAAATGATCCGTTGAGCTGATAGATGCAAGCCCATTAACTACCAGACCCTTGTCCCATGTTTTTGAATCAAACTTAGAATAAAAAACGTCGGCCTTTAAGCTGAACCGATCACTGGGTTGCCATACAATCGAACTCATCACGCCATTGCGGGTATCCTCACCACCACGGGTCATCATTTCAAAACCACTGTTATGGGCCACACAATCAACATTTTCATAGCTGGGGCTGGTATTTTCGCCTTCAGCCAAACAGTCATCTAAACCGCCAATGCCATCTAAACGCACACGGTCATAGATAAAGGGGTAACTCAAAAACTGGTTGGATACGGTTGGCGCAAACAGACTGGCAACACCAAAACTTAGCCCTAATGTCTCATCTAAAAATTTACCCTGATACGACAAACTTATCCTGTGGCCAGTTGATGCTGCATCAGGATGTTCATCAGAACGAGAGTTGCCAGTGAGCTGGGCATTGATATGAAACTGTTGGTCATTTTTCATATTTAAGGGGTTTGCAGTACCCAACTCAATCGTACCCGCTACACCGCCCTCAATTAACGAGGCTTTTTGCGATTTGTAAACCATAGCACTGCTGATTAACTCTGATGGAAACTGCGAAAACTCAACCGAACGTCCACCTGAAGACGACACTTGTTCACGGCCATTCATGGTGGCAAATACATAATTGCCGGATAAACCACGAATATTCAACTCGCTCGATTGGCCGCCAGTACGTACCGCCGTAACACCGGGTAAACGGGTTAATGCGTCGGCAATTGATAAGTCAGGTAGCGCGCCTAAGTCATCAGACGTTACTACGTCAACTATGGTGTCTGAGTAACGTTTCACGTCCAATGACTCGATCATACTGCGGCGAAAACCCGTGATATTAATGACTTCCATTTCACTCTCGGCATCAGTATCGGCTTGTGTATCGACGTTGGCCTCACTGTTAATGTTGCTGTCACTGACCACAGCCATTTGGCTTATGCTGGTGGTACTTTTTTTAGTCTCGTCATTAACATCAGCTGCCGATAACGCATTAAAACTCATGCCGGCTAGCATTAAAGACACAGTCAGGTGGTTAAGCTTAAAATTGTGCATGTGAATCATTCCTAAACATCGCTTATCTTGCATTGATTTATGGTGTTTACCCGTCATCTCTAAGAATCTACATACCTTGTTTAACAAGTTTTATATGAACAACTCCAAGTAGCCCTTACATTGCACTTAAATTGGCATAGCTAAATAAGAGCCTAAATAAACGGGTATGTAAGCTACTAATTTGGAGGATAAACAGCGCGCGGTTAAGGAATGGTTAAGGTTAAATATTTGTTAGCTTATCTCGTGCTTATGTTTCAAAGTTATTAATTTTTTTGGCATAAATTTATTGTCTTAACCCTACCTTAACCTTGCAAGCAATAAGTTGTAAGGATGATTAATTTTCCTAGCCTATATAAAGCTGAGTGTGAGATGACAATGAATAAGAATATACGAATAAAAAGTAGAATATTCGTCACTTGTATAATGAGTAGTGCCGTATTGATATTAGGTGGCTGTAATACTTCTAATGAAGAAGGCTTACCAAGCGATATTCAAACCACCATACAAACACCTTTGACTTGTCGTTTTCCCGACACCATCAAGGCTGATAGTTTTGGTGTGCCCATATTAGACGAAAATAACTTAAAAAGTTGCGAAAGGGTTGAACTTGCTTGTGAAAATGCAAGCTATGACGCGGCTTCCCATTCTTGTTTACCTAAAGCTCGTCATCCCTTAGCTCCCCTTGAAGTGGCCGATGCTATTCCGCCCGATGGTGACTGGGCCACTATTTTTTATTGGCGTGATGAATTTGCTGAGCTAGATCCGCAAAAATTAGTCTCTCCCGCTGCAGGCGAAGCAACGTGGGTCGCCCACGCTTGGAACGAAAGTATTTGTAATGCCTATGATCCTGACTATCAAGAGCCCGGGGTACACAATGATTACGACCAGCCAGTGTTTTGGGATACGGTGTGGGGCATAGGTTTAAAACCTGATGGTTTTGATCCCAATTATGGTTTGTATTGGAAATTTAAATTAGTCACCGACGTGGACGACGCGGGTAATGCTCGTCGCACCAATTGTGTTAATTTTATCGTGTATGAGCGCATTGAATCCTTGCGTGGCCACAGTGGTGATATTCAAGGCGCCATTGGTAATGATCCCGCTGTACGTCTGTATAACCCCGACAATATGTTGTATATCCACAACGAACTGACCACGCCTTTAACCGGGGCCAGTATTAATCCTTATTATACTCCGCCCGGCGAAGTGGCCACCAGCGTACGTAAGGTCGATGCTAAACCTTATGCACATTGGATAGATCAGAGCACAATCGTGCTAGATGATGCCTTGATGACCAACACCGATGGTTTAATTATTAACAGCATTCGACTCTATCATGGCGCGGGTGATATGCGCTTTTTCCCAGACGAAGGCTATCGTGGTGTGGATTATGTCGAATTTAGCCGCAACGTCTCCGGCTTAAATCCTGAACAAAGCGCATCGGCCCATGCCGCTAAAGGCTTTTCGGCTTTTAGTAGTAATGCAGAAATACCCGCTGAATTAGCAAAAACCATGTTGCAAGGCTCCCTAGCCGTAGTGGCTTATAATAGCGATGGTGAAATGGTCGCCGCCACTGGCGTGCAGCAAGCCCGTGTTATTGATGCCCTGTATACTCAAGGTGAAAACGATGCAAATGAAGCAGACTTGGGGGTTATTTATCAAAACGGCATGATCAAAAATGTGCTGTGGGCTCCTACCGCCGAAAAAGTCAGCGTAAAACTCTATGACGCTGCTGACGTAAATGGGGTATATGCCCTGTTAAGCACCGAAGAAATGAGCTTTGATAGCAATACGGGTACTTGGAATTATGAAGCACCAGAAGCAGACTTAGACCAAAAATTATTTAAATATGAAGTGCAGGTCTTCCATTATCAAACGGGTAAATTCGAAACCCTTGAGGTGGTCGATCCTTATTCGGTGAGTGTCACTACCGATACCCAATATTCAAGATACGTAAATTTAGATGATGCCAGCTTAAAACCTGCTGATTGGGCGCCAATGGTAAGTGGCAATAATAGCCAACCCGAAGACTATGTGATTTATGCAGGTCATATTCGTGATTTTAGTGTATTGGATGAGTCAACTACCCCAGAGCATCGTGGTAAGTTTTTAGCCTTTACCGATGCCACCAGTGCACCGGTTCAACATCTACAAGCCTTAGCTGAAGCCGGTGTGACTCACGTACAATTAATGCCCATTAACGATAATGCGATTTTGCCAGAAAGACCCAGCGCAGCCGTTAATCTTGGTAACACGGTAGACGAATTATGCAATAAGAGCCCAGGCGCCGTTATTTGCCAAACCTATGGTGATGACAGTTCTGAGGTGATAGGCGACATATTGGCAGGTTTAGATGCTTACTCTCCTGAGTCGCGTCAAATTCTAGCTGAACTGGCGAATATCGATTCTTACGATTGGGGTTATAACGCTTATTTGTTTAATACCGCAGAAGGTAGCTACGCCACTAAGCCAGAAGATACCTCGCGCATCTCAGAGCTGCGCGCCATGGTACAAGCCTTACATAACCAAGGTTTAAAGGTGGCACTGGATGTTGATTTTAGCCACACCAATGGCTCTGGTTTGTCTGAAACCTCAGTATTAGACCAAGTGGTTCCGGGCTATTTTCAGCGCAGAGATGCCTCAACAGGGCGGGTATTAGATAGTTCGTGCTGCGAAGATACCGCCCCTGAAAACGCCATGATGACAAAATTAATCACCGATACTTTAGTCACCTATAGCCAACAATTTAATATTGATGCATTTCATATAACCGCAATTAATAACTTGCCACGAGATAATTTGTTGGCCATCAGAGACGCAGTGCAACAGCTTAATAGTGATACCTATTTTTATGGTACGCAGTGGCAAACCGCCATCGACTTTTTCACCCCAGCCAATGCGGCTAACCTAACATCAACCCAAGTGGGGACTGTCAGCAATACTATGCGTGATGCACTGAGCAGTGCCGCCTTTTTTAATTCATCGCAGTTTATTGATGACCTAGATAAGCTGCGTATCTCCATGGTGGCGGGCATTGCAAACTATGCTTTACAAGATCAAATGGGCAATATTACGCAAGCCAAAGATTTTGCTTTTGGCAGTGTTACACAAGATCCGGCCGAGGTAATCAATTCGGTGGCCAGCCCAGATACGGAAACTCTGTTTGATGCCATGCAATACAACTTGCCAAGTACATTTTTACCAGAACAGCGTGTTCGTGCTCAGCAGGTTTCTTTATCCATACCATTATTAAGTCAGGGTATTCCAGCAATCCAAATGGGCAGTGATTTATTGCGCTCAAAATCGATGTCAAATAACAGTAAAAGTGACGGTGATTGGATTAACCGCGTTGATTTCACTCAGCAATCTAATAACTGGAACGTAGCCCTACCCACTTCATTGCGCGATGCAGACAAAGCCCAGCAACTATTGATGGACTCGGCTATTCAAGTTTACCCAGACAACATTGCCAGCAGTGCGGAATTGTTCAAAGAGTTTTTACAAATACGTCGTAGCAGCCCGTTATTTAGATTACACACCGGCGATGACATCATTGATCGCGTGGGTTTTCACAATACTGGCCAAGACAAATTGCACAATATGCTGGTGATGAGTATTGATGATGGTGCCGGTTGTATTAACAGCAAGCTAAACTATCAAGGTAGCTGTGATGCCGACGAGCAACGCCCTGACTTAGATCCCAATATTGACGCAGTATTAGTTGTGGTGAATGGAGCTCAAGCACAGCAGTCATTTAGTATGACCAATATTACTGGTTTTGAATTACATAGCACTCAACAAAGTTCTTATGATGCCGCTACTCGCTCGGCCTATTACGAAGCTACCAATTTTGGTGGTCGTTTTGTGGTTCCAGCCTTAACTACAGCGGTTTTTGTTAAACCTCAGTTAGCTGCACAAGGCCAAGGCATCAATGCCTATGCCAGCGTGGGTCAACCTGCTGTCACACCCTATAACAATCAAACAATTTATTTGCACACTGACCGTGGTGACGGTGCTGATGCGCTGGCATTTGAATATTTAGGTGACGGTATATACGAAGTAAGTGTATCGCTCACCAGCGGCAGTTATGACTTTACTATTGGCGACCTTGATCAGAATGATTTTAATGTGGGTGGTGGCAATACTATTGAGCTCGATACTGAGCAGGTAATAGGTCAATCAAGTATGGCCAATACCATAGAAATAAGCGCCAGCGGGACCTACACATTTACATTAAATGCGCTAACACCTGACATGCCATCCTTAGTGGTCAAAGGTGGTTCATTACTGCCCACTTACGGCAGTACCGAATTACTGATACGGGGTGATTTTAATGGTTGGTCAGAAGGCAACCCTATGATTTATGTGGGCAACAATACCTACGTTGGTACTGCAAACATCACTGAAACGGGTAACTTCTATTTCAAATTTGCTAACGCGGCATGGAACTTTAGAATTGGCGCTGAAGGCATTACCGGCCTTAATGTACCAACACCAATGAGCATATTAACCGATGCCTACGATCCTGCGCCCACCTTGCAAATTACCCAAACTGGCTTGTATTTGTTTACCATCAATGCCAGTAACCCAGAAGCACCTGTTATTACTATTAGTCATGACGTGGCACCCTATGCAGGAATACCATTGTACTTAAGAGGCTTTGACTCGGTGTGGGATGCCACACGGCCTCTGGTTTATTTTGGTGACGGTTATTACGGCATTGATATTCTGGCTAGCCAGAACGAAGATTTGAGTTTTAATAAATATTTCAAAATCGCCTCAGAAGCGTGGAGTAATCCCAACTCTGGAGGCGCCAGTGTCATATTAGATGGCGGTTTTGTGCCCACACAAACCGTAGACGATGCCATTACCTTGGATCTTGCAGCTGAAACTCAACTACGTATTATTTACCACGTCATTGATGATGTCAGTAATCAAGGAGAAATAGCCGTACAAGCTGTGGTTACCGAGTAAAACTCAGTCTCAAGGTCTTATTAAAAACCAAGGGCGGCGCTGTTAAGGGCCGCCCTTTTTAGTTATTTTGCTCACGCGTTCGAGCGATTAACCAATCATGCTGTAATTATGCCTGAGTGGCGGCTCTGAGCTCAAAACCAAAGCCATTAATAATATGCAATATTGGGCTGGCAAAAGGTTTGTCGAGGTTTTGCCGTAAAGAATGAATATGGACTTTTAGACTATTACTATCAGGCAGTTCATCACCCCAAATGGCAAATTCGATATCGCTTTTTTTCACCGGATTGGGATAAGCGCGGACTAAGGTTTCTAATATTTTCCAACTGGATGGTGGCAAGTTTAATTTTACGTTATCCCGAAAAGCCAAATGTTTATCTATATTAAGTTCTAATTTTAACTCTTCAATTTTGAGTAATTTCATATTACCGCTGCGACGTTTGGCTAATGAACATACACGGGCCAGCAGTTCTTTCATTTCAAAGGGTTTAGTTAAATAATCATCAGCGCCACAGTTAAAACCCGTCAACTTATCATCAATCTCGCTTAATGCGGTTAACATAATAAGTGGCGTATCGCAGCCTTGTTCACGTATTTTTGAACAAAAGGTATAACCGTCCATGTTAGGCATGTTTACATCACTAATAATCACGTCGTATTGGTTATCCTTAAGTAGGTTAAGGGCCAATTTGCCATTACTGCAATAATCGCAGGTAATTTTGTTTAGCTCTAAATAGTGAATGATGGAGGTAGCGAGGTTGTTATCATCTTCTACAAAAAGGAGACGTAAATTCATAAATTAAACTCTTGGGATGTCGAATTTCATATCGGTGCTTAACTCAATATTACCGTCATATTTTATCAACTTGAATTTAAGCTTGGTCATCTGGATTAAGATATACAATACATTTAAACAAGGCAATATAGGCGACTAATTGAGTTATTTATTCAGCTAATGGCTACATGACTAGCTTTTTTATTCTAGCAAATATTAACTGTCATGATTTGTCTTTTATTTAAGTGTGCTAGACAAAGTTAACATCACCTTAGGAAAGATTAGTTCTACCAACCTGCCATTGGCTAGTTCATCCACTCGATAAGTGATACCCAATTTTTCGCTTATACGTTCTACCAGGATCAAACCAATGCCAAAACCATCGCGGTTTACTTTTGTGCTCGTAAGACTCGAATTGGTATTAACTATGGTTAGACTACCAGCAGAAATGGCCAAGTAAACTAAACCCGAACTGGTATTTTGAAAGGCATTTCTAACCAGATTGTTCAGCATGATTTGTAACAATACCCGATTACTGTTGAGGCAGATGTTTTCGCCGGTTTTTACTACGTTGACTTCTTTAGGTTCCAGTACCATGGCATTTTCTGCCAGCGCTTTGTCAATAATTTCGATGATATTGAATTGGCTATGGGCCAATTCTGCTTCACTTTCTTTGCTGAGCCATAATAGGGCTTCGGTCTGGTATTTCATGTCTTCTACGGCAACAAACATGCGGCCAAGTACCTTCTTTTCATCCGCCGACAAGTCTTGCATGATCAGTTCGAGCAATTCCATGTTGGCCGACAAGGTTGCCAGTTGCCCGCGTAATTCATGAGAACTAAAACGAGCAAAGGAATATTCTTTTTCTAGAATATTTCCAAAGGCCGTCAAACTGGCATTCATGGTATGCGTCAGATAATTCAAACTTTTGTCTTGCACCTTAGGTGGGGGAGCCATACGGTTTTTGGGAAGTTCATCAGCCCATAACGCAAGCTCATTCACAAGTCGTCCTACTTTATTGATTTGAATAAGCTGAAAGACAAATAACATGCTTACCAGCACTACGGCAACAAACACCGCTGGCTGAAGTTTGTCTTTTAAGTGGGTGTTGAGATCCTCGTCAAGCATTTCAGGCGTTAGTGAAAAATACGTGTAGATTAGCTTGCCATCCAATTCAAAGGGATAAACTAGGACAAAGTCAGAAATAGAAAATAGTCCACGGAATTGGGTAATAAATAAACTAATTTTACCTATTTGGCTTGGCGTAAATTTAGGTGAAAAATCAATGAGCCGGCTTAGCTCGTCAAGTCCAGTCACTAGGCGCATTTTTTTATCGCCAATAACCTTAGCCTGTTCAGACAAATACCAGTCTTTATTGGTCTTTACACGGGTAACAACTCGCTCAGTAAAGTCAGATAAAAAGCGACTTTTTTGCTGTATAAGACTGTGGTGATAACTCACCGTTGAATAGATGAAATAAGCAAAGATGAACAGCATCACGCCGCACGTTAGTGCAATAGTCTGTCTAAAGTGCTTGAAACTGAAAGAATCCATTTATGCCTGACGTAACTGAAATCCAAAGCCATTGCGGGCTTGCAATATATTGTGAGAAAAAGGCTTATCTAATTTATTTCTAAGCCTGTGCACGTGGACTTTTAAGGCATTACTATCGGGCAGTTGCTCTCCCCAAACGGCAAATTCCAGCTCATTTTTACTGACTGCATCAGGATAAGCCCGGGTCAGTTTTTCCAATATGGTCCAGCTAGAGGGGCTAAGATTTAGTTCGATATTTTCACGAAAGGCGCGATGTTCATTAAGCTGTAATTCCAGTTTTAGTTCATCGATGCGTAAACGCTTGGATTTACCACTCGAACGAAATGCCAAAGCATTAATGCGAGCAGTAAGTTCTCTTAGTTGAAATGGTTTAGTTAAATAGTCGTCGGCACCACTCGCAAAACCTTGAAGTTTGTCTTCAATGTCGTCATTGGCCGTCAGTAAAAGAATCGGTAGTTCACAGCCTAATTCGCGCAGAGCCTTGCATAGGCTTAATCCGTCCATTACTGGCATATTGACGTCGCTGACAATAACGTCATAAACATTGGCAGCCACCAAAGCGATAGCTTGGCGACCATCACAACAATAGTCACAATAAGTATCGTTGAGTTCGAGAAAGTGCATAACCGACTCAGCTAACTTACGATCATCTTCAATTAAAAGTACGCGTTTTTTCATTTTGGCATCGGGCCTTATTTACTTTTTTATAAGCACTGCTTGCATGCTGCAATCGTATTCAATTTCAATCGAGCGCCACATTATTGTATGGTAAATAAAGTTAAAATCCGGTTAACGTTTTGTTGGTTATGAAACTATTTTTACAATCAAAAACCTCATTATTGTTGAGTTTCGGTTTGCTACTGTTGTGTTTGGCATATTGGCTTACTTCATCTGCTTGGCAGCATATTTGGCAAATCAAACCCACTAGTCCTGTACAGAGTTCGCTTGATCAATTTCAGCAAACAAGGGGATTCAGGCTTGGTTACGACTTATATTTACCCAATTCTTTTGGCAGTTGGACACCTAATGTTGACAATCGTATGCAATTTAATGCCCAGTCTAATACTTACCAAATCTCCAATATCGATATCAGCACAGCGCAAATTGATGATTGGGGAGCGCGCTTTAAAATCGCCAGCATCGATTGGGAAAATGAGTTTGGTTTAGCGCCTTCTCAAGTAACCAATGAACAATCAAAGTTTGGTATTAGCCAAGAAGGAAGCATTTTGCATTTGCGCCATTATGTCGATTCTCGCGATATGTATTTTGAACTACCAAATGAAAGCAAGGCTCGTTATATCAATGTTAAAGTTAAAATAACATCGGAACAGTTTCACCCTACAGCCCTGATGTATATTGAATATCACTAAGAAAGGTTGGCAGAAAGTAAACCTTATTATTCGAAATAATCCATTTACCAATAAATAAACCGGCTTGTGTAATACAAGCCGGTTTTAGCTTTTTTTAGAAGCGGTAACTGGCGGCCAACAAATAGTTGGTGCCATACACCTGATAATCTCTAACTAAACGAGGATCACCACTGGCAAAGGCCGAAAATGATTCGTCGGTAAGATTATAAATTTGCAAGGATACCGACAAACCATGTAACTCAGTGAAATCCGATTCTGAGAAATCATAACCGATTTGTGCATCAATCACTTCACTGCCGGCAATCACAACGGGATCGGCGTTGTAACCCAACTCAGCAGGGAAATCATCACGTTTTCTGACACTGGCTCTTAACTGCCAGCCATTTTTTTCATAAAAAGCGGTGAGGTTGTAAACCGAGTCAGACAAGCCAGGAATATTAGCTTGATTACCTTCAACTTCCACACTGGAGTCTACAAAAGACGCACTGGCAATTAATCCAAAGCCATCAAGGTAGTCAGAGATTAATCTGCCAGGTAGTGAGAGGGTGATTTCTTGTCCATTTAACGAACCACCTTCGGCATTTTCCCATTGCCAGTAATAACCTTGGTTAAACAGCGCAACTTGATTATTAGGCGGAGTAATTTGCGAGAAATCATAATCAGTACGGCTACTGATCTGCCACGATTTTAGATCTTTATAAAACGCTGCAAGAGCAATATAACCATCTTCCGCAAAATAATATTCGTAAGATAAATCATAGGTGTTGGCTATTTGTGGCCGCAACTTAGGATTACCACCGTTGGCACTCCAAGGTGATACTTCAATGGTAGCGTCGTCGGTATTGAGTACTTCGTTAAAGCCATAACTCAGACTGGCATTCATCCTATCCATACGCGAACGTGACAGGGTTTTTGCGGCAGCAAAGCGCAGATAATGGTTTTCATATAAGTTAAGGCTGAGGTTTAAAGCCGGCAAATACTCGGTATAGCTATCACCATCACTGACGGGAGTAATAACAACCAAACCTGCACTATCATTAGTGGCAGCATTACCATCAGATGATTGTTTGGTATGTACGACTTGCATGCCTAGATTACCATTAAGGTAAATGTCATCGGCAAGCTCACCTTCAAAATCTGCTTGCACATAGCCGGTTAATACTTCTTCACTGACCACCCACGAATTGGTGGCACGAAATGTCGCAGTAAGATCTTCTTTGGTTTCGATGTAATTGCCATCTTGGTAAAAACGGAAAGCGTCATAGGCCAACATATTTCCCATGCCGATAAAATCCAAAGATACTGGTGATAAGCGATATTTTTCCGGCACTGGCTGCATATTGGGGTAACTGGGCAAGGTCAAAAAAGTACCTGAATCGACTTTGCTTTTTTCGCGGTCGCTGTAATACAAACCGCCAGTTACTTGGGTTATCCAACTATCTACTACGTGGCGTACTTCAAATTTGGCGGTGGTCAAAGTATCGTTTAGATCCACAGTGGAAATAAAACCATCCTGATCATCTGCAGCGGCATATAAGGTATTACCACCACCCCAACTTAGCGCGCCACCCATCTGGTATAAAGCCGGATCGCTGTAGTCGTGCATAGGATTAAAGGTCACACCATAGTTACCTTTATTCATGCTAAAACCGATATCATCAGCTGTACCTACGCCGTCACCACGACCAGTGCCTGCATAGGATTCCATTAACCATGAATCTCGCTCTACATCTGAACGGCTCAGATCAAACTCAACTTTAGTGCTGTCGGTCAGCGCGTACTCAAGATTAAAACCCATGGCCATAAAATCAGCTTCACCGAGACTGTAATCATTGCGCATCACAGAGCGCACGCCACGAATAATGCCTTCAGTAACAAAACCATCCTCTACTACCAGCGATTCCACGGATGCAACGTCTGCGCCCCACACTGAAGGAATTTCAATACCGCGTAAAATACTTTCGTCCGAATAGTCGATGTATAACGCATCTGCTGTTATTTCCAGCTTACTGTTGGGTTGATACTGACCTACAATCATCACAGTATCGCGTTTTTGAGTGGATGAACGCACGTATGGTTTAGCGCCACCTAAAATAATATTTCCGTCGGCGTCGCTAGGCCATTCTGTACCACCCCAAGCGTTCCAACGTTCCTCTTGATTGGGTGATGACATACTGTTTACGGATACAGCGATACCAAATGTATCGTCAGCAAACTGATCGATGTAGGTGCCGGATAAACGATGGCCATCGTCTTTGGCATCAGGATTTAACTTACCTAGGCTGTTTTTTTCGTATAAACCACCGACTTGAATTGTTTGTTCGCCATGGGACAGCGGTTTAATGGATTGCAAGTCCACCACGCCCGCAATGCCTTGGGAAGTCAAAATAGATTGGGGTGATTTGTAAACCACTACACCACTCATAATTTCGGCAGGATATAAGTAAAAATCGACACCACGACTGTCGTTTAATGATACCTGTTCACGGCCATTAAAAGTGGTAGTGCTGAAGTCTTCATTTAATCCACGAATAGAGATAGCACTGGCGCGGCCATCAACTCGCCTTGCTGCAAGCCCAGGTAAACGAGCTAGGGTTTCGGCTATGCTGGGATCAGGCAGTTTGCCGATATCTTCAGCAGTAATCGCCTCAACTATTGAACCACTGTCCATTTTAACCGCTTGTGCTTTGATTAAACTGCCGCGAATACCCTTAACGTTGATAACTTCAACGCTATCTTCATTGATTGCAGTATCTTGTTCTTGTGCATAGCTTTGGCTGGTAAAAAAGCCGGCCGTAACAATTGCCAGCGTAAAAGCATTGAGCTTGAAGTTTTTCATGTGTTTTCCTTGTGTCCCATAAAACCTAGTGTTGTTGTTTGAGATACAATCTAGAGAATAGGCAGTTACAAATGGGTTACAGAAACAGCGATATGTTGAATTTTTGTAAATGAGTTGTGTTGTTTGTGGGCTAAAACTAGGGCTAGCAAGGTTTAGCAGTAATAGCCCCAGTGTTGTTATTGTTTTGATTAAGTTTATTGTCCGCTCGACAAATTTAAGATCTCACCTGAACGTGGTTGAAGTTCTATCCTAAATTTTCCATTATTGACTTGGCTAACATCACTGTTTAATAAAGACTGAGCTTGTTGCCAAGTGCCGGCTGGCAAAGTGACGGTTTTTACTTGTTGGGTTTTATTGAGTAAAACCCACACCGTTTCGTCATTGTGCTGACGGGCGAAAGCAAAAATTTCACTGTCATCGTCAGCTAACAAGGTTTGATAGCTACCAATACGGAGCGCGGAGCTGGCTTGGCGAATGGCAATTAGTTGTTGATAATGAGTCAGTAGCGTTTTGTCAGCCGCCACTTTGTCGGCGGGTCGCTTGGACCCATCTGGCATGTACTGCTCATCTTGATACTTAATATCAGACCACAGCATGGGCTTACGATTGCCCGGATCATTTGCGCCCCACATGCCTACTTCATCTCCATAATAAATCATAGGTGCGCCTACATAAGTCATTTGCAGTAATACAAACAGTTTTTGCAACTGACGTTCTTGCTCATTGGGTTTTCTGACCAAATAATTTGGATTTTGAGAAACCTGCGATTGTAAGTGGTAGTTGGGCCAATCTCGAAAGTTCGTTTTTCCTTGATTAACTATGTGGGAGGCCAAGCGATTTGAGTCATGGCTATCAAATAAATTTTGCACCACGTAAGGCACACCCTTTGGATAAATATTACGTAAATACGCCAGTTTTTTATCAAATTCCGTGGCGGTAATAGCAGTCTCTGGCTGATTAAACAAAAACTCAGCAACGGCAAAGGCAAAGTTGTAGTTCATCTCACCATCAAACTCATCACCTAGTAAATAAGGCAACACGTTTTTGGGCGTTTCAACGATTTCCGCGGTCAAATACGCTTGTGGATTTAAGCTTTTTACTAACTTACGCCAGTCTTTCCAAAACGGGTGAGCAATGCAAAATGCCACGTCTAAACGCCAACCATCAATACCAAATTCTTTGCCTTTGCCCATGGGATTCATCCAGCGTTGGGTGGCAGCAAATACATAGTCTCGCGGACCACTCACTAAGCCTGATTCGTCTTCTTTAAATTCAGGCAAAGACTGCACACCAAACCATCCTTTGTATTCAAAACTTGTACCGGCTTTAGCATCATCAAAACTGATGACATCAAACCAGTCTTTAAAAGGGGACGCTTGTTGGCGTTTTTTCAGGTCTACAAAGGCAAAATTAGTGATACCCATGTGGTTAAATACCCCATCAAAGATAATACGTATGCCTTTGGCATGAGCCTCGCTAATTAATTTTAACGCTAGTTTGTCGGCGGCCGTCCACACCCAATTTTGCGGTTTAAGGGGATCTTCAGTGGCAATTAAGGCTAAATCACCTTGTGGATCAGGTCCAAAATAGGGATCAATGTGATGCAAACTGCTACTGTCGTATTTGTGTAATGATGGTGCCTGAAACACTGGATTTAAATAAATCGCGTTAATGCCCAGTTGTTGTAAATAATCTAGTTGATCGATAATTCCCTGTAGGTCGCCACCATAACGACGTCTGAGCATATGTTTCCATAATTCTGGCTCGCCGTTTTGCTGTTCATAATCAAGTCGTTCGTACCAATCACTCCCCCAAGGATGCACTCGCCATGACGTTGCAGGCTCAGCCGGGTCGGCACCGGCAATAGAAGCCATAGTCGGATCATTGCTGGGATCACCGTTACGAAAACGCTCGGGGAATATCTGATACCAAATGGCATGTTTAGCCCATTCAGGCACAAATTCTGCTGACTCGTTAGGCTCTGCAGTGTGTGCCACTGCCTTGGATAAAGACATTAGCAAAACGATAATATAAAGAAAACAAAGGCCTTTTCTCATGGTTTTTCCGTTTTAAAGTAAGTTAACAGTGCAACGTTAACAGCCACGGAGTTACATAAAGGTTAAGCCCGCAATTTATCTTAACCAAAATGTAACCCTACACGGTTTATGTTGGTTGGAAAAAACGATGCGGTACTTTCTATGCAGCAAAGTATGCAAAAAGTGATTATTGTTGGTGGCGGAACAGCCGGTTGGATGAGTGCGGCCTTTCTGGCTAAAGTGTTTGCTGGCCAGTTAGCAATCACTGTCATTGAATCTCCTGATATTCCCACCATTGGTGTCGGTGAAGCCACCATTCCGCCAATTCAACTGTTTAATCAGTTGCTCGGTGTGGACGAAAAATCCTTCATGTCGGCGTGTCACGCTACTTTTAAACTAGGCATTCAGTTCGAAGGCTGGGGTAATAGATCAGAACAATACATGCATGCTTTTGGTCCTTGTGGTGAGCAAATGGGCATGCTGCCTTTTTACCATTATTGGCTTAAAGCCAGGCAACATGGTAGTGAAGCTAGCTTTAATCAGTTTTCTTTAAATTATCATGCCGCGAGTCAGGCACATTTCAGTCATGAGCCGCTGGGCAATCATCAACAACGTTTAATTTATGCTTATCATTTTGATGCTGGAGCTTACGCTCGCCTGCTTAAAGACAAAGCCATTACCATGGGCGTGACTTACCTCAGTGATCACATTGCACAGGTTAGTCTTGATACTCAATCGGGGGAGATAGCAGCACTGCATAGCCGTGAACACGGAAAGTTGACTGCAGACTTGTACCTTGATTGCAGTGGTCAAAGAGCGCTATTGATCGGCGAGGCATTAAAAGTACCTTATGAATCCTGGCAACATTGGTTACCTTGTGATCGGGCGCTAGCGGTACAATTGGCAGAACAATCAGCTTTACCATATACCAGAGCCATCGCCCAGACCGCAGGCTGGCAATGGAAAATCCCCTTACAACATCGTGTTGGTGCAGGTCTGGTCTATTCCTCTGCTCATCAAAACGACGATGCCGCACTAAAGACCTTGTTGGCCAATAACCAAACACCTGCGGTGAGCGAGCCAAAATTAATTCGTTTTACGCCAGGTCGTCGGACTAATAGCTGGGTTAAAAATTGTATTGCCCTAGGTTTGTCAGGGGGATTTTTAGAGCCTCTGGAGTCCACTAGTTTACATATGGTGCAATCGGCTTTAATTCGTTTAGCAACCTTGCTCAGTAACACCAAGCCCAGTAAAAATCAGATAGAACAGTACAATCGTTTAACGCAAATCGAAGCGGAAGATGTAAGGGATTTTATCATTGCCCATTATCACGTGACGGCTAATTCACACAGTGCATTCTGGCAAGATTGCCAAACCATGCATATTCCTCACACTTTACAAGAACGCCTCGAGTTGTTTCGTGTTAGTGCCTATCTGCCGCGTCATACTCAAGCCCTGTTTGATGACAATGCTTGGTCGCAGGTACTACTTGGGCAAGGCCTTATCCCCACTGCACAAAATCTGCAAACCGACAAAGTACCAAATGAAAAACTGCAACTATGGTTAACCCAGTTACAGCAAAAAAATAATCATTTAGCCACAACCTTGCCTCAGCATGAGGCTTATATCAAAAATTACTGCCAAGCATGAAAAAATCAACTGATAATCACGACCAATTGCAAACTCAAGCCTTTGAACTAGTGGTAGAGCAAGGTTTGACCATACGAGAGACGGCCGCCAGACTTAAAGTTTCATCCCGTTGTGTGTATAAACAATTAAATAACCTGCAACAGGTTGAAAATCATTCGGTAGATGTGGCTGAATTTTTGCGCTTAAAAAATGAACTGAATAAAGTAAAAGCAGAACGGGATCTGTTGCAGGATATCTTACTGAAAATTGCCACTCCGGAAGAAATAATCGACAGGCAACGTATAAATTATAAGTTAACAAGCGACGTACTAAAATTTATAAAAAGTCACTCTTAAATATAAAGTACTTAGCTAACAAACGTTTTCGCAGGGGTCTATATTCGTTATATTTAACCACTGTTTTTAAGTGTTTTCGTGACGTGACCGTGACCATCGGTGTTAATCGTTGATAAATGGTCTCGAAGCGAGTTTCTCTGAAAGCCTTTATTTACGCGGGTTTGACGTTTTTCGCCGGGGTAGACCGATTAACACCTTTTCGCAGGGGTA
>NZ_JANQVQ010000295.1 GCF_030730205.1 Paraglaciecola sp. | reverse complement strand
GGCGCATTAAGCAAGGTTATTTTTGCTCAGCCCCTTTGCAAAAACGACTTAACATAGCTGGCAATAAGGTCAGATCGGTCAGCAAGGCTACCATCATGGCTAAACCGGTCAGTAAGCCAAACATCACACTGGGCACAAAGTCAGAAAAGCTTAACAAGGAAAAGCCCAGGGTGATGATAAAACTGGTGTACAACAAAGCAAAGCCGATACTGCCGTAAGTTGCTTCTACGGCATCGTCTGCTGATTTAGACCTTAGCTCTTTGGTAAATCGATGCACAAAGTGAATGGTATCATCGACTGCAATACCCATTGCAATAGCAACAATGGTGATCGTCATTAAATCCAATGGAATGTTAAACCAACCCATAATTCCTAGAATTAACATGGTCGACAATATATTGGGAATAATCGCTATTAGCGCTATTTTAAATGAGCGAAAAATACCTAAAAGCACCACAAATAAAGCCGAATAGACAATGCCCATAGTCAAAATTTGCGAGCTGAACAATCGCTGTAATATGTCTTGATAGAGGACAAATAGATTGCCTAGTACAAACGAGTGTGGAACGACTGATACCCCTTCTATGTCTTGTTTTAAGGTTTCAATAAATTCGGCGCGATTTAAGTTTGCCGTGGTATCTTTGATGCGACTGCTAATGCGTAATTGTTGTGTTTGTACCGAAAAATACGAACCAAGCAACTGCTCAGTCAGTGACTTATCAATTAAACGATATATCACTGTTAATTCATATTCGGTCAGAGGTTTACCCTGATTAATGATTTGCGCCAACTCAGTAAAGTTAACGATAGACGTGACATTACCCATGGCTTCAAACTGCTTCATGACAAATTGAACTTTTTGCAAAGACTGCACGGTCTCGGCACTCAACACTAAGTCCTTCTTTTGTTGTTGTTGCGGGATGGTGTAAATAACATCTAATTGAGTTGAGCCTCCAAATTGCTGATCAATAAACGATAACTCTTTGAACACTCTTGTCGATTTATCAAAATAGTTAATAAAACTGTTTTCAACACTGAGCTTGCTTAGACCTATCGCACTGCCAATCAATAAACCTAAACTGATGAACATAATGAGCGTTCTATGGCCCATACTGATTTGCTGCAGGCCATTGATTATCCATTGACTAAGTCGGTGGTACTGCGTTTTGTCTTGACGTTTTAACAAGCTCACCATAGCGGGGAATAGTATTAAACTGACTAAGATAGAAATTATCATCGCCACTATCATCATCCAACCAAACGACACAACAGGCTGAATTCCACTGAACAATAAAGAGCCAAAACCAACACAAGTTGTTAGGCCAGCGTAAAAGCATGGACTCAATTTGTTGATAAACGTTTGCTGCACAAGTTCCTGTTGACTGGCTTTTGGTTGCTGTTCTGCCTGCTGGCGGTACTCCACCAGCAAATGGATAACAATCGCAAGGGTCAGTATGAGCTGCAAGGCCACAAAATTTGATGAGATAACCGTGGTGCGTAAATCCAATAAACCAAACAAGCCAATAGTCAGAACCACACTAATTGCACAGCAAATTATCGGAATAAACACCCAGCGTAGTTGCTGAAAAATAACAAATAGCAATAAACAAATCATGAGAGCGATGGCACTGCCAAACACCACCAGGTCGCTTTGAATAATATCAATCAATTGAAAGGCCAAAACTTGGGCGCCACCCAAATAGATAGTAGCCTGCTTTTCGAATGGCTCAGTAATTTTGTAGATGTCTGCAATTTCTTGTTGGCGCTGCTTGTTAAGCTTTTGCTCCAAAGGGTCAGCTTCTTGTCGTAGCTCATCGATTTTTCGCTGATCGTCTTCGCTCAATTCATCACTGAGCACTTTCTTTTGAAGCTGAGTAATGTCTTGGTAAATGGTACTTAAGCGCTCATCCTTTTTAAATACAATTTGGATGGCGGTGGCGCTCATCGCTTGGTTAACTAGCAAGTCGGTATACAGCGGATGTTCATTAAATATTTGACGCATATTCTCGGGTGAAAATTGTTTCGCTTGCCAAGTCCAATCATCTGGATTTAATTTTGCGTCAAGGGATTCCACTTGCGATAAGAGTGGCACATTCAATATATGAGTAACCGCTTCGACACGATCCAACTGACTGAAAGCTTCGCTAAGCTGAGTGATGGCTTGAAAAGATTGCTCAGAGAATACATCACCCTCCTTAGGCTCGTAGGCCACTAAAATAAATTCTTGCGGCGCAAATCGTTGATTGATCAGTTGAGACTCGATGTAGAGCTTATTGTTTTTGAGCAGCAAAGTTTCAGCAGAGGCATCAATTCGAAAGTTCTGTACAAAAAAACCTAACATTAAACTTAAAAGTACAAACAACCCAATCATCAACTTGTTATGTTGAGTAATAAAACGCGCCAGCATAGGCATATTAGTCCTCCTGCCCTGATTGAGAAGTAGCGGACTGACTCTGCGTCGCCGTTGGCTCTACATTGGAAGTTTGCCCCTTTGAATAAGGATTAAGCTGAAATGCTTCGCTGGGCATCGCGCCCTCTTTAAATTGTTGGTCGCGCATCACACCTTGCAAATACAGGTTTCGAAAGAACAAATATGGATCTTCACTTTTTTGCTCTAAGGTTTCATAACTGTCTGCTTGAGGGGCAAACTCATGGAAGCTGCCATAACTTTGCAGATAAATAGTCTGAGGAGAGTCCGCAAATGTGTTTATGGGATGCACGATACCTTCGATTAAGGTAGAAAAGCCATTACGTGTGTCGGTCTGCCCTAAAAATGGCAACACGAGAAAACTGCCATATCCTACGTCGTATGAAGCTAAGGTCTGATTTAGAGTGGCTTTTTGTTCTTTTATGTCAAACCAATGGTCAGCGGGATCAAATAAACCTAATAAGCCTACGGTAGAATTGATCAAAAAACGACCTACGCTGCTACCAGATTCTGAGCCCTTGCCCTGCAAAAGATGATTAATCGCATTTAGGGGCTCCCGTAAATTACTGAAAAAGTTACTTACCCCTCCTCTAACAGGCTCTGGTACTACTGCTTGATAGCCATGACTGGCGGGAATAAAGATATTCTTGAAGACAAAATCGTTGAAAGCAAACACAGGCCGGTTGAAACTTTCAAGGGGATCGCTGAAGCTCTCTGGTTCATAGCTAACTACCGTGGGGGCGAGCGTAAAAGAACCATGGGAGCTTTCGATCTCCATTGCCTGTGATTGAGCATTAGTAACGGAGTCTGATTGAGTTTGATTACTCGCACATCCACTACTTAACATCACTGCAATGACCAATAAAACACAAGAAATCATATTGGCCATCTGCGGTGAGCTTTGCCTACGCTGAGCGAACAAGCTTCTGGTAAAAATGTTCATCAATTCTTCCTTATTATTAGTAGTGAACGCAGGCAAGGTTAATATTACTTGCTGTAAACCTTTGTTGATTAGGCCGTTAATTCAATACCTTTCTTATTAAGGCATAACTAATACAAGGTTTATTCCAATCCTGCAAAACCCAAATACACTGACTTTGCGGCCTTATAGGTGGCAAATAGCCCCTTCATTGTGAGTCACTTGTTCCATGCTACTAAGTAAAAATTACTCACCTTTAGCAGTTTATATATAGGCCTTTACGATGCGAGAAACAGAGCCATGGAAGATAGGAAGGTTAATGCCCGACTCGATGTGATCAGCTGTGTAGGCGTATAAACCAAATAAGTTATCTCGACTGTGGCTCATGATAACCGCGAATTTAGGACTGGGATCCACATTGGCTTTGAAGGGGTCAAGTACGGGGATGGTATAACGGCCAAATTGCAGTAAGCCGATTTGTCGACCATTTTGAAAAATCACTCGGTCAAACAAGGGCATTGATAAGATGGCATAGATAGCAAATTTAGGCACTTGAATGGGTACGCCCTGCCACGTTACTTCTACAATTTGCAGCTCCTCAATCAGAGAACGAATAGAGTCTGGCAACTTAGATGTATGCATCACTTACTCCCATCAAGGTTGATTGGTTAATTCAGCTCAGTTGAGCACGTTCACTTAACTTCCTTCAAAATCGTAAATAGTACGCCTTGCATAACTCGATATATTGCTGCGAATACTGCTTTGGCTGCGTATAAATAACGAGGTTGTCACACTGAGCTTGAGTTGAGTATCGACTGAATTTCATCATTTGACGAATGATTTTTGCCCCCTCAGTACTTCGCACTTGGATTTGATGTTGTAAAAATAAACCTTGTTTAAGCGCATTTTCGATAAATGCATTGCTTGTATCGCTAGGCAAAACACAATAAAAAGAGCCGGATTGTGCCAAATGAAAGTCTACCTGTTGCAGTAATTCCGTATGCGTTAAAGCACCGACTTGCCTTGCTTGAATCCGCGACATATTTTGCTTGGCTGCATTTTGTTGATTAGTTTTATGATTCTCAGCAAAGTAAGGTGGATTGCACATAATTAAATCAAATTTTTGCGCTAACGCACTTTGGTGCCGCAGCGTTTGTAGGGGGAGATGGGCAAAGGTGAGGCGCGGTTCCCACGGGCTGTTTTTTGCGTTGATTTGTGCCTGAAGCACTGCATTGCTATCAATATCAATTCCCAGAATGTTGCAATCTTCGGCGGTTTTTTGTGCGAGCATGAGAGCCAATAGACCTGAGCCTGTGCCAATGTCTAGGATGTTTTTGCTAGCCTGGGGGGCAATCCAACTCCCTAGCATAATACTGTCGGTACCCACCTTCATAGCGCACTGGCTATGCTCAATATAAAAATGCTTGAACTGAAATCCTACTGAAGCCATACAACCTTCCCTACTCCCTAGAATCGTTGTAGACGAATCATTTGTGCTGCTACCTCATAAGCGCTCACTGGGCGATACTTAGCTAATTTCCCTTTAAATAAAGGTGCCATAATTTTAGCCAAGCAAGCCCCCAGCCATTCACCAAAACGCTTTTCTTCACGCTCACCCAACAGCAAAGAAGGTCTGACTCCACTAGCATGCTCTAAGCCGGTCATCTTCATGATGGCATTTTCTAACTCGCCTTTAACACGCAAATAAAAGTTACGGCTTTTTGCGTTTGCCCCAACCGATGATATCCAAACAAAACTTGCTGCTCGTTGGGCTCGCGCGAGCTGGGCGGCAATATGCACATATTCGAAATCGACGCGACGAAAGTTTGCACGGCTACCAGCCTTTTTGATGGTAGTGCCCAAACATACATAGATATGCTCAGCGCCAAAATATCCTTGGTACTCATCGAGCCGATTAAAATCGATGACAAGGGGTTGCAGTTTTTTATTTGAGTCTATAAACAGATTTTGCGCCAGAGGTTTGCGTAACAATAAGGTTACGCTTTCATAACGTTTATCTACAAGCAGTTGATTTACAAGTTGTTTTCCAACTAAACCTGTGGCACCTAATACTAAAGCATGGAATTTATCAGACATGTTTTACCTGTGGGTAGAGAGCGATTACAATGTTCAGCTGACTAGATAACGACAGAAATAACAGGATACTGATAATAATGAATAAACTCACCTGTCTTTTACTTTGTGGACTCAGCTTAATGACCAGTACAAGTTACAGCGAAACACTCACCATAGAACGCATCTTTAGCTCTCCTGCATTAGAAGGTGCTGCCCCGCGCAGCTTAAAAGTATCACCAGACGGTAAACGCGTCACTTTCTTGCAAGGCAAAGAAACGGATTACGAACGTCTTGACCTATGGGAGTACGACTTAAAAACGAAAAAGACTCAAATGTTATTTAATTCTGATGAATTAAGCTCTGGTCCAGAAGAATTATCTGATGAGGAAAAAGCGCGTCGTGAACGTATGCGTTTGAGCGGCAGCGGAATAGTGAGTTATGAGTGGTCGAAAGATGGCAAGGCCTTGTTATTTCCTTTAGCAGGGGATCTTTACTATTTTAAATTGGGTGACAAAAACGCGATTCAGTTGTTGGATACGCCAGAATTTGAAACAGATTTTCGTTTGTCACCAAAGGGCAATTATGTGTCTTACGTGCGTAACCAAGACTTGTATATCAAGCACATCAAAAATGGCGTCGAAACCCGCCTAACCCATGATGGGCAAGGCCCTATTAAAAACGCCATGGCTGAGTTTGTTGCGCAAGAGGAAATGAACCGCATGACTGGCTATTGGTGGTCACCAGACGAGCGTTTCATCGCATATACCCAAATTGACGAAAGCCCTGTGCAAGAAATCACCCGAAGTGAGATATATGCCGATTCTATTGAAATGATTACCCAACGCTATCCTTCAGCTGGCACCAACAATGTAGCGATTAAATTGGGTGTGTTAGATGTAGCCAAACAATCTAGTCGATGGATTGATCTGGGCGAAAATAAAGATATTTATTTAGCCAGAGTTGACTGGATGGCCGACAGCCAACGTCTTAGCTACCAAATCCAACCGCGCGATCAGCAAACTCTTGAACTGAAAGCGTATCATTTACAAAAAAACACCCAAAACACCTTATTACAAGAGAACAGCGATACTTGGGTCAACCTGAATAATGATTTGCATTTTTTAGCTGATAATAAACATTTTATTTGGGCCTCGGAACGAGATGGCTACAAACATTTATATTTGTACAAGACCAGCGGCGAGTTAGTTAAGCAACTAACTCAGGGCGCGTGGGTGGTGAATGATATTGAAGCCATTAATGAAGTAAAACAACTTATCTATTTTACTGGTCGTAGAGATACTCCCACCGAAAGTCACTTGTATTCTGTCTCACTGAAAGACGGTGAAATAAAACGGATTAGTCAACGTGCTGGCTTCCATTCTATTTCATTCAGTCAAGATGCGAGTATTTACGTGGATAATTTCTCTACTACCAATACGCCTCCCCAAGTAAGTTTACACCGGGCTGATGGTAGTCAGATCACGTGGTTGAGTGAAAATAGCATTGATGAAGAGCATCCGCTTCATGCCTATCAAACGCAGTGGGTGAAACCACAGATATCAAGTTTTAAAACCGACGATGGTACTGAGCTCTATTATCGTTTGTACAAGCCAACAAACCTGCAAGAAAAACACCCTGTCATCGTTTATTTGTACGGCGGACCTCACGCGCAAATGGTAACCAACAGTTGGGGCGGAAACCGTGGCTTGTTAATGCAATATTGGGTGAACAAAGGCTATGTGGTTTTTACCGTAGATAACCGCGGATCAAATTATCGTGGGAAAGCATTTGAAGATCCGATTTACAAAGCGATGGGAGAAATTGAAGTACAAGATCAAATCGCTGGGGTGAAGTTTTTACGAAGTTTGCCCTATGTCGATGAAACGCGTATTGGTGTGCATGGACATAGTTACGGTGGTTATATGACCTTAATGAGTATGTTTAAAGCCCCCGATTACTTTCAAGCGGGTGTTGCAGGTGCACCAGTTACCGATTGGGAGCTATACGATACGCATTACACTGAGCGTTATATGGGCAACCCCAATACCGATAAAGAAGCTTATACTGCGTCTTCAGTATTCCCTTATGCAAAAGAGTTAAAGGGCGACTTACTTATTTATCATGGCATGGCCGACGACAACGTACTGTTTACCAATAGCACCAAGCTATATAAACATTTACAAGACTTGGCTATCCCCTTTGAAGCAATGGATTATCCTGGCAAAAAACATAGTATTCGGGGTAAGAATACCGGTATTCACTTGTACAAAACGATTACCAACTTTTTTGACAAACATTTCGGTATGAAATAACCCGAGCATTCGTCGCTACGCAAAACATAGATTTAGACCTTAACTAAATCCAACTTTTACAACAAGCAAGGTAAGCGCTGCGCTAATGACTAGTGCAGCGCTTATTACCGCAATCAGAAAACCCTTTTGCCCCAAGTTTGAGCCTTTATAGACCAGATATGATTTGCTCAATGTATTACCCAAAAGGATAATCAAAAATAGGCCTAAAGGCTCAATGTTGTCAGGGCTCAAAGTCCATTCGGTCATCACTGAAGCAAGAACCGCATGAGCTTCAAACAACGACACCAGCAAGGTACTGAAACTACGAGACGAACCAAATTCGTTACCCACAAAATGCATAGTCCAGATGATGGCTAAAATAAACAAAGACATCCTCAGCACATTTTTCCACACGATGGGATGATCATTCAGCAATTCAATATCTGCAGGAGGAGAGGTCGCCTGTTCAACCCTAAAACGTGGATGAGTGCTGGTATTGATATAAACCAGAACAAGTGCAAAAAAGACGAGTTGAACGACAAAAGGCAGATAGTAAATAATTGGCGCCGCGTCAGTTAGAAAATAGATGATAAAAATACATTCTGACAGCATTGCCATGATGGCCAGTACCAATGCCAGCAGCAAATCTTTGTCGGCGCTTGCCGAAAATTTTTGCTCATTGAGTACTTGCAAAAAAACAGCTGTACTCGATATAAACCCACCCAAAAAGCCTTGCAACTGAAAGCGACTGTTTTTGGCTAACAGATGAAAACTAAAAAAACTGAATAATTCTAAGCAGGCGATTAAGGGAACTATTTTGAGTAAGGGGTAGTAATGAGCCAACACAAATAACAAGGCAAGTACTGCCATATCAAACCAAAGGTGCGTATCTTTAAAATGGTAAGAGAGGGGTGTGTTGTGCGCCATATGTTTGCGTATTACCTTTTTTCAATGGTGTGACTCATACTGGTTCTAACAGTCAATGACAGAAATAACACATTATTGGGCCAAATAAGGCAGGTAAAACGTGTTTAGTAAAAAGATATCGAACTACCAAGCGAGGTCTTCAAGCTGTGTTTGGGTAGTTCGAACAGCAATACGCAGTTCGCTATTAGGCAAACATATAGGTAGCTAAAGTTTGCTGAATGCCTACCACGGTGTCTTTTTTTAATTCTTTAACAATAGGATTATCTTGTCCAGATACCCACACTTTAAGCTCTGCGTCCAAATCAAAATGACCTGCCGTTTCTAATTTAAACTGAGTGATGGCACGATAAGGAATTGAATGATAATCGACTTTACGGCCGGTCATCCCTTGTTTGTCTATCAATATTAAGCGCTTGTTAGTAAAGACATACATATCTCTAATGACTTTGAATACACGCTGAACCGACTCTGTTTCACCAATTATCGGCGCAAGTTCTTCGGCCACAGATTCGATATCAATTTCAGATGCATTGCCCAGTAAACCGTCTAATAAACCCATTGTGTCTCCTAAAAGTATTTTTAAATCACCATTAAAAATAAACTATATCACCATGTTAGACTATTGACCTGTCAATGATGCTCCTTTTAAAAAATAGACTAGCCATGCACTCTGTTACCTTTGATGATATACAATCCGCTCAACGCCGGATCCAGAGCTATATAAATAAAACGCCAATCCTTGAATCATCTTTACTCAATGAATGGTTAGGACATCGCATCTTATTTAAAGCGGAATGTTTACAAAAAGTGGGGGCATTTAAAATACGCGGTGCTTTAAATATGCTGCTTAAAGCCCAAGAAGAAGGGCGTTTAGCCAATCATATTGTAGCCAGCAGTTCAGGCAATCATGCGCAAGCAGTCGCTTATGCCGCTAAAATGCTTGGAGTACGGGCAACCGTGTACAGTGGGCAAAATATATCCCGTGTGAAAGCGGCTGCTACCCGATCTTATGGTGCAGATTTACGCTTAAGTGCAACCCGCAAAGAAGCCGACGAATTAGTGAAACAAGCGGCCACTGAGGCAAATACCCTGTGGGTTCCACCCTTTAATCATCCTGATATTATTGCCGGACAAGGTACTGTTGCGGCTGATGCACTTGAACAAACAGGCAGGGTAGATAGTATTTTTGCGCCACTTGGTGGTGGTGGTTTAGTGGCAGGTACGTATATTTGTGCCAAAAGTCTCTTCGCTGACTGTGCGGTTATCGGGGTAGAGCCAGCCTTAGGCAATGACGCTGCTCGTTCAGTAAAAGTAGGTAAGATACAATCCTTAGCCGACTCTCCTGCGACACTTGCTGATGGCGCCGCAACTTTGGCCGTTGGCGAGCATACTTTTCCGTTTCTACAACAACTTGATGCTATCCATGAAGTCGATGAAGAGAAAATTGCGTATTGGACTCAATGGCTGCAGCACCTACTAAAAATACACGTTGAACCTACATGCGCCATGAGTATGGACGCGGTATGCAAGTGGTTGGCAGACAAAACCAGTCCACAAACTGTATTAGTACTACTCTCAGGCGGTAATATTGATCAGCTCAAGATGCAGCAAATTTGGCACATAAACCATTTAGAGGTTCCGCCTAGTTTGTTGCTTTAAAGACTATTTTGTGACACAACATAGTCGATATGTTTGAACAGTTACCTAGAACTCTAAGCAACGACAAAACCAAGAATAACAAGATGAAATAGGGGAATACTATGAGAAATTGGTTGATGCTTGTCATCAGTTTAATGAGCTGTGTTGTATCTGCAGCGCCAACACAAATATCAAATGTAAGAGGTTATACACTAGACAATGACGGTCGACTGATTTCCTTTAGTAACCTCATTTTTGATGGCGGTAAAGTGATCGCCATCGGCAATCATGAACTCAATAATAAATATCCAGAAGCAAATAAGATTGATGGCCAAAACAAGGTATTGTTGCCGGGTCTAATTGACGCCCACGGCCATGTGATGGGCTTGGGAGAAACCCTACTCGAAGTTGACCTACGAGATATTGGCTCAGCGAATTTAGCGGCTCAGAAAGTCAGAGATTATGCCAACCAACACAGTGATTTAACTTGGATAACAGGCCGAGGGTGGAATCAAGTACTATGGCCTGACAAAGCCTTTCCTACCGCACAACAATTAGATGAGTATATTAGCGATCGGCCTGTTGTCCTCTCAAGGGTTGACGGTCATGCCAGTTGGGTAAATAGTAAGGCGCTAGCCCTCGCCGGTATTACCAAAGAAACCTTGGATCCGCCGGGTGGAAAAATTATTCGCGACCAAAGCGGCCAACCCACTGGAGTACTTATCGACAATGCTGATTTATTAGTGACCAGCCTTCTCCCTCGCACTTCAATCGACAGCATGAAAAACAAGCTAAACGCTGCAGGTGAACACTTACTATCTGTAGGGATAACAAGTACTCACGATGCTGGAATTAGCGAAGGTGTATACGATTATTATCAGCAACGTGTCGCTGAGCATTCTTTACCAGTGCGTATTTACCCAATGATTTCTGCTAGTGACCCTAATTTAAGCGCGCTGCTTCAAAAAGGCTTTGTACAAGACCAGTATGATTATTTATCCATTCGCAGTGTAAAAGCGTATGGTGATGGTGCATTGGGTAGCCGAGGTGCGGCATTATTAGCACCCTACTCTGATGCGCCACAAAACAGCGGGCTTTTACTCACCCGAGAGTCAGAATTTAAGCCTCTTTTTGATTTGGTTTTATCTCACGGCTTTCAACTGAATTTTCATGCCATTGGAGACCGTGCTAATCGGAAGGTTCTTGACCAATTTGAAGACAGTTTTAAACGAGTTGGAGGCCAGGATTTTCGCAACCGTGTCGAACATGCTCAGGTTGTATCGCTAGACGATATACCCCGATTTTTAAGCTTAAGTATTATTCCATCGATGCAACCGACCCATGCCACCAGTGATAAAAATATGGCAGAGGACCGGATTGGTAAAACACGCTTGAAAGGCGCGTATGCGTGGCACACGTTTTTAGAGCAGGGCTCCCCCTTGGCCTTTGGTTCAGATTTCCCAGTTGAATTAGCTAACCCATTTTTTGGCTTGCATGCCGCCGTCACCCGCCAAGATAGAGAAAATCAACCTGTTGGAGGTTGGATCCCTGAAGAGGCAATGACCATTACGCAAGCGTTTCGAGCCTTTACCCTCGATGCTGCATATGCAGCTCATCAAGATAAAATATTGGGTGGATTGACAGTGGGTAAATGGGCGGATTTCATTTTAGTTGACCAAGATATCTTTACCATAAAGCCACAAGATATTTGGCAAACTCAAGTATTACAAACATGGATTGGCGGTCAAATACGGTTCTCTAAAGCAGATTAATTTGAGCCCTGCTTAAAGTACAGTTCCCCAATCTAGTAATAGTTTACTTTTTGTTACAATAGGGTTAAATAAGCAGACTCTTGCAGAGTAAACAAAAAGAATGGAAAAGTTTAAGTTTGTCGAATTCACCTCTGACACCAACAGATAAGATCAGTGATGATGCGCTTGTTATAAAGCAATACAAGTCACTGATTAATAAGTTAATTCCCCTTCAGCAGGAAAATCGCCTGCTCGAAGGGCTGAATAAATTTTCTAGTCGCTTACCAAGTCGGGTGCGGAACATCATCAAAGACGAGGTGATTCGTCTTACTGCATTAACCGACGCCTCTGCTGATAATTCTGAATTTGCCAGATTCCCAGTATTAAAATTTAAACATTTTGGTATTGCTATGCGCCTAGATAAAGTAGGGCGAGAAATACTGCAACGAGAGACAAGCCGCTTTTTTGATCGCTACACGGTCGGTGTGTTTGAGTCAGTGATGAACTCAGAACACTATCAATCTTTTATCAAACAAGAACAGCATGAAAAGATTGTCAAAGCATTCAGTGTAGAGTCACAATATTTTAATGACATCGATTTTGCTGATGACTTAGCAATTCGCCCAAACTTCACCGTCTTCAGTCCCGCCTTTGATAAAGGTAAGGCCTGTACTCTGGCTTCGCTGTCTCATAAAACTATGGTGGTTGAAACTAAGCGCACACCCACTATTGATGCTGAACACAATGTATTTATTTTTACTTTCCCCAAGGTCGCAGGGTTTACCGAAAGACAAAGTGAACTGTCGTATAAATTAGAAGCCACTACGTTTAATAAGGAAATGTCGGTATTTGAATCAACTTTCAGTTTGTTACCGGCGACATCAAAAAAGATTGTCGAACGTCTGACTAACTATGTTAAGAGCTCAGTAAACCAATTTCCTTTACAAAGAGAATTAGAAATTGAACGTGTATTACAAAACTTAGAGCGTGACAGAATATTAGCGAATAGCCCTTGGATCCCTTTGTTTCTTGGTTATAAAGACGATCAGCTAAGGCCTTTATTTGAACTAATGACGCCGACGAATATTGAATATAACGAGCGATATTCAAATTTAACTGATTTACCTGCTCAGAAGATTTATGACAATTTAATTAAAGAGCTAGAAATTCAAAAAGAAAGTTTCCTCCTCAAAGGCGTTATTCAACATAAAAACCAAGAAATACATGTCGCCGCTACGCATCGGCAGTTAGCCACCAATGGATTGGTAAAACAGTTCATTGAACAGGCGACTCAGTCTGACAAGTTTAGCGTTATCCAGTACCGCTTAGAGTCTGTTAGTAATAGTCATAAATCCGTCGCTTTTGATATTCACGATATCATAGCCAGCGAATACAGTGAATTATCAGACATTACCCACATACTGTTTTGTAAAGATGTCAGCAATTGGATAGGTGATTTAAAAATAGCCGATCCAGAGCCGTTTAAGCCATTTCCCAAAGCGATTATTGATGACTTAACTCGTTGGCCTATCACTGCTGTGATGGAAGATCAGAGTGACCGACGCGCTGAGGCTCGGTATTTAATGAATGCTCCAGCGTTTATTAAAACAGGGCTCTTTACTCAGCATGAGGCGACCTTAAATGATTTGTCGGCTAGCGGGTTAAAATTGACATTACAAACACCCACAGAGATAGAATTTGACGAGATCATTAAGGTATCAATTAAGTCTCTTAAGTTAAGTGGGCAGAAGTATCAGATCGTTAAATACAATAAAACGTCCGGTATATTGCATCTGAAGTTACCGCCGCAATTGGTTAAGTCTGAAGGACAAAAATTACGCGGTTTATTTAATAACAATAGTGAATATTTCACTCAGCGAGATATGAGCATTCGCCAAAGAAATATTTTTCGCTTTTTGTGGGAACTCAGTATCCGTAATTTACCCTGTGCTTCAGTCCTCATTACCAATAACCGATTCACCATCGATCGCTTGAAAACGATTTATCACAAAGAAGATAGTTTTGATCTTAAACCCTTTGCTGTATTAGCAAACGAAGTGCCACTGCATGGATTTTTAGCCGATAAAGACGCCATTGGACCCAAGTCACAACTGCTTGAAGATATGCTCCGTAAAAACGTGAGAGATGCCCATGTAGTGCATGTTGAGCGCAGTAAAAATAAACAAATTATATTCGTCAATGAACAAGAATTTTTGTTTGGTAAAGTGCGAGGGCAAATTAGCGAACATGTCGCTAAAAATGCCGTTGAGCCTTTTATTACCCACTTAAGTGCGATGCGCTGTAAAGATCCCAACACCCCTTTAACGAGTAAACGGTTGGCGCAAATATCCAAGATAGACCTTAATATTTACACCAAGTTAAACACCATGCAAAAAGGTTATACCCACGTTTTATATATAACTAACGTGTCTTTATTTCACAGTGTGTTATTAAAATTTGGTATCTACCCTGATAAAACTAGCTAAAGGGCCAAGGTTGACTGCCTCCTTCAGTCTAAGACCATATAGAGACAATCTTGCATATTGGGGGGCAAATCTGCAGGATAAATTCTCGTCTTAAATCCTATCGCCGAGTAGGCACGCAAAGCAGGAGAATTGTCTTTATAAACAAACAATGAGGCTTCACGCTGTCCGTTAATTTGCACTGCCATTTCGAGTAAACCAAAAATAAGCTTTTTTACTAAACCTTGGTTTCTATGCTTTGGACTTACGACTAAACGTCCAAGGTGATGCCTGTCTAGCCGTAAATAGAATTGCCCAAACGCAACAACGCTATTGTCAGGGTCTAACAAACAATAAGAGCTAAGATGAGACTCTTGCAATAGGCTCATAAATGTTTCATCACTGATAGGATAATACATATTTGGCCCACCCCAAGTGAGCATTTGCTGCTGGTCACTAAACCAGCTTTTGACCGTCAATAAGTTTGAATCGGTAGCGAGTACCAATTGATACGAGCTACCAAGACAATCCATCTTATTGACCGTTATACAGGGTGCTGATCCACTTTTCTTCATTAATAAACTGCCAAGACCACGCTTTCCATTTATCGTCTAAGCCCGATGAAATTAAATCCCCTAAGCTGACGCCTTGGTCTTTTTTGGTTTTTATATAGGCCGCTGTCTCTACGATCATATCTAAGGCGCTTTGATAATCTGCTTTAGTAGCTAGTTTGCCGTGGCCAGGTATAATTTGAGTGTCTTCGTTCAACATCGCAATAAGACTGCGCACATTCTTAATATATCCGTCTACTGTGCCGCCACCATCTAAATCGATATAAGGGAAACGTCCTTGGAAAAATAAGTCCCCGGCGTGCAGTACATTGGCTTTTTCAAACCAAATGACGCTATCGCTATCAGTATGCCCCGCTGGTAAATGCGTGACCTTAATGGTTTCACCATTAAAATGTAAAGTAATACCTTCTGCAAAAGTCACCACAGGTAATGCCGCAGGTTTTACCTCCTTATCAGCTTGGAGGCGAGTACGAACATTATGGTGAGCAAAAATAGTTGTATCTTGAATCTCGCTAAAGTAGGCATTTGAACCAGTATGATCACCATGATAGTGAGTATTCACTACGTACTTCATTTTATTGCTTGAAATGTTGCCAATGGCCTTAGCAATTTTATCTGCTAATGGAGCAAATTGGTCATCAATAATCAAGATCCCATCATCGCCAGCAGAAACGCCGATGTTACCGCCCATGCCGGTGAGCATATAGACCGAATCATTTAAACGCTGGCTCTCTATTTTAGTTTCAGCAAAAGCATCCCGTGCTTCAGCGTTTACCATGCCTAATGAAGCCACTAGGCCAATAACAAGCATTAATTTTGTGCGCATTGTATATCCCTTTGTTTTTAAATAGTAAAAGTAAGTGATAGATTGTAGACCAAGCAAGTCATTAAAAAGAACTCAGCATGCCAAGCGTCAGCAAACAGTTTACCTTAGTTTTATGTGTAATCAGTATCGTAGCTGCGTTTTATGTTTATATTAACGTGCCACCCTCTTGGGTAGAGTCACAACTACGCTTCGAGACTTATACAGATAACAAGGGTAATTGGATGTATCAGGCGGGCGGAAAAACATTAAAGATAGACCAGATTGTTGATTATGAAAATTCGCCACTTCGCCAAAGTGCACTAACGCTAACCACCCAGCCCCCCGCCTTGAAGCAGCAGTGGGTGTGGTTATCAGATAGCTCAGAGTCAGCAGATGTGCAAGCTTCCAGCTTAGTGCTGTTAAAAGCTGATTTTCACTACGGTTTATGGTCTTTGTTGCCTGCATTTATTGCTATTTTGCTGTGCCTAATAACCAAGGAACCGTTTGTAGCCTTATTAAGTGGCATCGTGGTGGGGGCAATCATAATGGGGCAGTTTGATATTTTTAGTCAAGTGCTGATCCCCGCTGTCGGTACCACCAGCGCCGCTTCTATTTTAATTCTGTACTTGTGGTTATTAGGAGGGCTAATGGGTGTTTGGGGCAAAACAGGGGCTGCGCAGGCCTTTGCGGAATATATGAGTAAGCACTATGTAAAAGGCCCCCGCTCAGCTAAGTTAGTGGCTTGGTTTCTAGGTATTATTTTTTTTCAAGGCGGTACGATGAGTACTGTATTAGTGGGCACAACAGTGAAACCTATCGCTGACAAAGCTAAGGTTAGCCACGAAGAACTCAGTTACGTCGTTGATTCGACGGCATCACCCGTAGCAGCATTAATTGCATTTAACGCTTGGCCTGCATATATACAAGGTTTTTTATTCATTCCAGGTGTGGCCTTTCTTGCCACTGAAAGTCAGCGCGTCGCATTCTTTTTTGCTAGTGTGCCGTTTAGTTTTTATGCCATATTTGCCGTAATAGGCACGCTATTGTTAAGTTTAAACATCACTATCTTCAGTGGCCCCTTGTTAAAAAAGGCCTCAACTAGAGCCAGCACTACTGGTGAGTTAGATAGTAAAACCGCCCGTCCAATTAGTGCCAAAGAGTTACATAACACCAATGTACCAAAAGGATATAAAGCCAATCTGGTCGAGTTCTTATTACCTCTGGTAAGTTTGATTTGCGTGGCGGTAATCACCCATTTCAATATGGGCTCTCCTCAAATACATTGGGCATTTGCCACTGCCTTGTTTATTGCGGCCTCTATTGCATTGATTAAAGGCATGAGTTTGCATCAGCTTTTAGAGGGCTTAGGAGACGGCTTAAAAGGAGTCGTGTTTGCCTCGGTTATTCTCATGCTGGCCTTAACTATTGGCTTAATCAGCAGGCAGCTCGGTGGCGGAATTTTTTTAGTTGAATCACTAGGCGATCAAATACCGTTTTGGGCTCTGCCTCTTATATTGCAAGGCATGACCATGTTAATTGCATTTTCTACAGGAACAAGCTGGGGCACCTATGCCATTGCATTTCCCTTAGCCATGCCACTGGCTTGGTCCTTAGCGCAATCTCAAAACCTAGCTCATCCTGAGCTGTATTTAATGATTTGTTTTGCTACGGTACTTAATGGCAGTGTATACGGCGACCAGTGTTCGCCCATTTCTGATACCACTATATTAAGTGCCATGACCACGGGTTGCGATTTAATGGATCACGTTAAGAGTCAAATCCTACCTGCTAGTTATGCAGCAATGTTAGCAGGACTCTGTTGGACACTTAGTGCACTAATATTGACCTAAATTTACCACGCTTAGTTTTCGATATAGCTAAATCGAGGGGTTGGTACACCATCAAGCAATACCGACTCGGTAAACATCGATAAAGGTCTTACCCACAAACCTTGATCGCCATAAAGAGGCCGATACACCACTAACTCAGATTTATCCTCTGAATGTTGTGCTACCCCCAGTACTTCATAATCATTACCCTTGTAATGACGGTATTTACCCTTTGGTATGTCCACTTGGATTCCTTTTAGTTTTTCACATAAAACACTGACTAATGTGATGTAAATCTTAAAATGATGCTTGCTCTAGGCTAATTCAACGTATGATGATGACTAACAACACAAACCTTGCTAAAACCCTAGATTGAACCAGTTAAATTAAAATCAAAAGTGAGCTGCTGAACCTGACTGTCTGCTAATAAGCTAACGTGCAATCCCACTAAACGAATTCCTCTGCCGGCGCTTCGTGCTAAGGCCTCTGCAAGTAGTTCATCGAAATATTGCTCATTCAATATATGACAACGATGCTCCACTGTAGTTTGCTGAAAGTCACTGAATTTAATTTTTATACCTTGGCTTTGTATGCGAAGATCTGGGCTCGATTTTATTAAGCGCTTTTTAAGCATGGGGAATAAGGTATGAGTGACGGCTCTGCAATCATCCATACTTGTAATATCTTGAGATAAGGTGCGTTCGACCCCAACCGACTTTCGTTGTCGATCAACCTGTAATTCACGTTCATCTTCGCCATGACTTCTTGACCATATCACTAAACCAAATTTACCAAATCGTTTAATCAAATCGTCAAACGGAAATGTTCTGATGTCTTCACAGCTATAAAGGCCCATCTTATTTAGTTTCTCTAGTGTCACCTTCCCTACCCCAGGAATTTTACCTAAGGGCAGCTTTCTGACAAAGTCGTCTAATTTTGTTGGCGGGATGACACATATACCGTTAGGTTTGTTTTCATCGCTGGCTATTTTGGCGACAAATTTACAAGGAGCGACACCAGCAGAAGCAGTTAATTGGGTTTCATTGTAAATAGCTTGGCGAATATCTTGCGCGATTAAAGTAGCACTTCCGCCATATAAGGTAGACTCACTGACATCGAGATAAGCTTCGTCCAAAGATAATGGTTCTATTTTATCCGTGTAGCGGCTAAATATAGCGCGAATTTGTTGAGATATTTGGGCATAAACGTCCATCCGTCCTGGCGCTAACACTAAGTTTGGACAAAGTTTAAAGGCATGTGCTGTTGCCATTGCAGAACGCACCCCAAATTGACGGGCGATATAATTACAAGTTGAGATTACGCCACGCCTGTCCTGGCTTCCACCAATCGCTAAGGGAACATTTTGTAGATCAGGATTGTCACGCATCTCTACGGCTGCATAGAAACAATCCATATCGATGTGTATGATTTTTTTCATAAGCACAAACACTGTTTATTATTACAGTATTTTGCAACACTGATATTACAAGTCAATACAAATTCTTGTGAAATCATCCATGTTTATTCATATCAAGCAGTATTGTGCGCTTAAATCAAATGCCATAAAAAAGCCGATAACAACGTACCGGCTTAGGTGTTAACTAAAAAAGTATTAGGCATTATAGTATTTGATTTTTCTTCCACTCGTTAAGTTTTTCTTGGCGCTGCTCTTCTTTTTCCATGCGGGCTTTCTTTCGATCACAAGGTTCCGGACAATCACAGGCTTTTGCAATACCCAATGCGCCAAGACCACCACAACTGCCACTAATTGTTTTTTTCTGCACCCAATAGCCCACTGACATAGCGGCAACCACTATGACAAAAAACACGAATGCTAAAATAAAAGTACTCATAATAAATCCTGTTTAATATTCAGTGACGATTTTGTCGAACATAGGACTAGTATACTCTTTAAATTCATCCCCTTCTTTAGTTATCAATAATACTGCGATCTGATTTTCAGCAGCCAATGCTAACGCCTTGTCTTTACCCATTATACTTAGCGCTGTTGCTAAACCATCTGCCGTCATACAAGAAGGATCGACAACCGTTACCGATACCAAATTATGGGTAATGGGTTTGCCGGTGGAGGGGTCAATTAAATGAGAGTACCTGACTCCATCAACCTCAAAGTAATTTCGATAATCGCCTGAGGTCGCTATGCCATTATTGCCGACACTGATAATCCGCTCAACAGCCCTTTCTTGTGTAATCGGCTTTTCTATGGCCACCCGCCAATCAGCCCCATTAATTTTTTTTCCTGAGAGGCGCATCTCACCACCAATCTCAACTAAGTAATTTACTATGTGATGCTCATCTAGTAGCTCTGCGACAAGATCTACGCCGTAACCTTTAGCTATAGTAGATAAATCAACATATAAAGTAGGCTCAGTTTTGCTTGCACTCGTTGTAGTCAGTAGCAACTTGTCTAAGCCAGTTCGCGCTTTTACATTGGCGACAAGTTCCTCGCTAGGCGCCCTTTCAGGTCTAGCTTCTGGTCCAAACCCCCACAAGTTGACTAAAGGTCCAACGGTGACATCTAGGACGCCTTTACTCAGGGCGCCGAGACGCTTAGCTTCTTCCATCACTTTTAATGTTTGAGGTGATAATGGAAATGGTTCGGTACTATGCCACTGATTAAAGCGAGATAGCTCTGAATCAGCCATGTAGGTCGACATAAGTTTATTCACCTGTAGTAGCGCTGAATCTATTTCTTGTTGCAACTTTGCCGACTCAATATTGCCGTTTGGTACATATTTAATATTGTAAACGGTCCCCATAGTAGGACCGCTGAGATATATTTCAGCTTGGTTGGTGGGAGAACACTGACTGAGTAAAACCACCAACAAAACACTGACCAATGACCTAATGCCGAGATACATAGTAGATTTCCACTTACAATTTTAAACTAAAGAAAAAGGGGCTCTCGCCCCTTTTAACTATTTTTACTTACAGTGACTTTGCATTAAGCGAAGATCTTAGCCACCAAAGTCATCTAACATGATGTTTTCGTCTTCAACACCTAACTCTTTCAGCATGTTAATCACTGCTGCGTTCATCATGGGTGGTCCACACATATAGAATTCACAATCTTCAGGTGCGGGATGCTCCTGCAAGTAATTTTTTAATAATACTTGGTGAATAAAACCAGTGTAACCTTCCCAGTTATCTTCAGGTTGAGGATCTGACAATGCAACGTGCCATTCAAAGTTTTCGTTTTCTTTGGCTAGCATGTCAAAGTCTTCTACATAAAACATTTCGCGCAATGAACGAGCGCCATACCAAAAGGTAATTTTACGATCAGTTTTTAAGCGACGTAGTTGGTCGAAAATGTGTGAGCGCATCGGCGCCATACCAGCACCACCACCAACGAATACCATTTCTGCTTTTGTTTCTTTTGCAAAGAATTCACCGAAAGGACCAGAAATAGTCGCTTTGTCTCCTTCTTTTAAGCTCCAGATATAAGACGACATTTTACCAGCTGGAAGCGTAAGATTATTAGGTGGCGGCGTAGCGATACGCACGTTCAACATAATAATACCCTCTTCCTCGGGGTAGTTGGCCATTGAATAAGCGCGGATTGTCTCTTCATCAACTTTTGATTCTATGTTAAAGAAGCCAAAACGTTCCCAGTCTCCACGGTATTTTTCAGGTACGTCAAACTCACTATACTTAACGTGGTGCGCTGGTGCCTCAATTTGAATATAGCCACCTGCTTTGAACGGAACACTTTCGCCATTTGGAATCTTAAGTTTAAGTTCTTTGATAAAGGTGGCTTTGTTGTCATTAGAAATAACTTCACAATCCCATTTTTTGATACCAAAAATCTCTTCTTCTAACTCAATTTCCATATCTTGTTTGATAGACAACTGACAAGACAAACGGCAACCATGTTTCGCTTCTTTTTTACTTATGTGGTCAAGCTCGGTAGGCAGAATTTCACCGCCACCAGACGTAACATCAACTCGGCACTGCCCACATGAGCCACCACCACCACAAGCTGAAGATACAAAGATGCCATTATTCGCTAATACGCCTAATAACTTGTCGCCAGATTGTGCCGTGATACGTTTATTTGGGTCACCATTGATGGTGATAGTGATATCGCCTTCTGGTACTAGTTTCGATTTTGCAAACATAATGATTGCAACCAAAGCCAATACGATGACGATGAACATGCCAACACCAAGGTATATTTCATTTGGATTCATTTAATAATTACTCCTACTCGATGTGGTTTACAGTGAAATACCAGTGAAAGACTGGAAGCCTAAGGCCATTAAACCCGCGATCATAAACACTGAACCTAATCCTCTGATGCCTTCTGGCATGTCAGCGTATTTCAGTTTTTCACGCACCGCTGCCAATAAGGTGATTGCAATCGCCCAACCTAAACCACTACCGATACCATAAACAATACTTTCACTGAAGTTGTATTCACGTTGTACCGCGAACGCCACACCACCGAAGATAGCGCAGTTAACGGTAATTAAAGGTAAGAAAATACCTAACGCGTTGTACAAAGCAGGGAAAAACTTATCTAGGGTCATTTCCAAAATTTGTACTAACGCAGCTATTACGCCGATGAAAGTCAAAAAGCTCAAAAAGCTAAGGTCAGCATCAGGAAACCCTGCCCATGCTAAGGCACCAGGAGCAAGAATATTTACATAGATAACTTGGTTGACAGGTACAGAGATACCTAAAACCACGATAACCGCTACGCCTAAACCCATGGCAGTTTTAACTTTTTTCGATACCGCCAAAAAAGTACACATACCTAAAAACAAAGACAAGGCCATGTTCTCGATGAACACGGATTTGACGAAAATACTAATGTAATGTTCCATGAATTACTCCTTCGGCTCGACTTGTTCAGGACGAATAGTACGAATCACCCAAATTAAACCAGCAATCAAGAAGAATGAGCTAAAAGGTAAAATTAACAAACCGTTTCCTTGATACCAACCGCCATTTTGAACTAGTGATAACACTTCAAAGTTCAAAATAGTACCGAAGCCAAATAGTTCTTTAATTGTGCCGATAATAATAAGAACCAGCGAATAGCCCAGACCGTTACCGATACCGTCTAAAAACGACATAAAGGGTGGACTCTTCATGGCATAAGCTTCAGCTCGACCCATAACGATACAGTTAGTAATGATTAATCCAACAAACACCGAAAGCTGCTTTGATATTTCATAGCTGTAGGCCTTCAGAATTTGGTCAACCACGATTACCAGTGAAGCAATGATAGTCATCTGAATGATGATTCGTACACTCGAAGGAATCTGATTCCGAATTAACGAGATAAAAAGATTAGAAAACGCAGTTACCGTAGTAAGAGCCAAACCCATTACCAAAGCAGTTTCTAATTTTGTAGTAATTGCTAGTGCAGAACAAACGCCCAGAACTTGCAATGCGATAGGGTTATTGTCCAGGATTGGCCCGAACAGTACCTTTTTCATTTCTTTAGTTTCAGCCATTGTACAAAGCCCTTATGATTTCCAAGTCTGATTTTTGAGGAACGGTCCGTAACCATTATCGCCTGCCCAATAATCAAGTGTATTTTGTACACCGTTACTGGTTAAAGTAGCTCCCGATAAGGCATCAACCACATAGTCGCTGGACGAGTCAGCATTCTTCTTTACTTGAATAGCCACTTCGCCATCCTTATAAAGTTTTTTGCCGTCCCATTGTGCTTTCCAGCTGGGGTTTTGTACTTCGCCGCCTAATCCAGGCGTTTCTTTTTGCTTGTAATAGACCAACTGACGAATGGTATTACCATCAACGTCTAATGCTAAGTAGCCATACATCATATCCCACAAGCCACTACCATTCACAGGCAATATAATGCGATTTACCGCACCAGCTTCATCTTTAACCAAAAAGACATTTGCTACACTTGAGCGATATTGGAAGCCAACATTGCTGTTTTCAACTTTAACGCTGTAGTCTTCTTTCTTAGCTGCCTTATACATATCAAAGTCATCACTTACTTCGACATATTTGCCGGTGCTCAGGTCAACAAAGCGCTCTTCAACGTATTTGTCAAAAGCACAAGCAACATTACAATCGCTTGTGACAGGTAAACCAGCAGCTTCAATAATATTTGATTTTTGGTCTAGATCAGCGTTCGTTTCTTGCAAGCTACGTAAACCAACAGCCGCACCCGAAACAATAATTGAACATACCAAACAGACGGCTAGTACAACGCCTATCGTTTTACCTAAAGTTTCTTTTTTAGCCGACACGTGCCATCCTCCGTTTTATATTGCTTTGGGCAACAAAGTAATCAAATAAGGGTGCCCATAAATTTGCAAACAATATCGCTAACATCATACCTTCAGGGAAGGCGGGGTTGATTACGCGGATCATAATACACATCGCACCAATCATAATTCCGTATGCCCATTTACCAGTGTTAGTAAACGACGCGGAAACCGGATCTGTAGCCATAAAGAACATACCGAAAGCAAAGCCACCAGTAACTAAATGCCAGTACCAAGGCATTGCAAACATGGCGTTGGTATCACTTCCAATAAGGTTGAGCAATAAACTGAAGGCTGCCCCACCGAGTAACACTCCGAGTACTATCCGCCAAGACGCAATGCGTAGATAGATAATAAACAAACCGCCTAACATTATGGCCAAGGTTGATACTTCACCCATTGAACCTTGAATATTACCCAAAAATGCATCCCACCAGTCTGCATTAATGCTCCAATCACTTACTGATCCAGATGCAGCTTTACTTAACCAAGTAGCACCAGAGAAGCCGTCAGCGGCAGTCCAAATGGCATCACCTGAAATTTGTGCAGGGTAAGCGAAGTACAAAAACGCACGACCAGACAAAGCTGGGTTCAAGAAGTTACGACCCGTACCACCAAATACTTCTTTGGCAATAACCACACCAAAGGTGATACCCAAGGCAACTTGCCATAGCGGAATCGTGGCAGGTAGCGTTAAGGCAAATAATACCGAGGTAACAAAGAAACCTTCGTTGATCTCGTGCTTACGTACTGATGCAAACAGCACTTCCCAAAAACCACCAACAATGAAAGTAACGGCATAAACAGGAATGAAGAAACAAGCTCCGTATAAGAACATGGCTAAACCGCCAGTACTTTCCAAGCCTATCTGACCACCTAAAGAAGCAAACAAAGCCGCCTGCCACATATCAGGCATCGCACCCGCACCTGCTAAAATAGCGTTATGTGCTTGGTGTCCGATATTATACATACCGTAAAACATGGCTGGAAACGTTGCCATCCATACCATAATCATAATACGTTTTAGATCGATGCTATCACGTACGTGAGTATTGGCTTTATTTACCTTACCTGGGGTATAAAAAATAGTTGCTGCCGCTTCGTACAAAGCATAAAACTTTTCGTACTTACCGCCCGCTTCAAAATCAGGTTCAATCTTTTCTAAATACGCTTTTAAACCCATGACTTAACCCTCTTTCTCAATCTTATCAAGACAATCACGCAAGATAGGCCCGTAGTTATATTTGCCTGGGCAAACATAGGTACACAATGCCAAATCTTCTTCGTCTAGTTCTAAGCACCCTAGTGTCTGCGCACCATCAGTATCGCCAGCGATCATATCTCTGAGCAATAAAGTAGGCAGAATATCAAGGGGCATAACCCGCTCGTAGTTTCCAATTGGTACCATTGAACGGTCAGAACCATTAGTTGTTGTGGTCATATTAAACAGACGTTTAGGATTCAAGTGAGCAAGATAGGCTCTTGTCACTGAGTGCTGATTTGCACCAGGCTTTATCCAGCCAAACAATTCTTTTTCACGACCTTCACGCAATACTGAAACTTGTACGTGGAAACGACCTAAGTATCCGTGAACGCCGGTGGCTTTGTTACCCATCAACACCGATCCAGAAAGGACTCTTAAATCCCCTTCATTGATCTCGTTTGCAGTTAATTGAGCAAGATCAGCACCTAATAGTGTTTTCACTAAGCGAGGCACTTTCACTTCCGGACCTGCAAGCGATACAACACGGGTTGAATCAAGCTCACCAGTTGTGAACAAGTGACCGATAGCAATTACGTCTTGGTAACCGACATGCCACACTTTTTTATTGGCACCAACACCGTCCAAATAATGGATATGTGTACCCACCAAACCAGCAGGGTGAGGACCAGCAAACTGATTAACCGAAACTTTACTCACTGAGCCAGTTGGAATAGTTGCATCAGGCGCTTTGCCTACAAAAACTTTACCTTCTGTTAGCTGACTTATCACCTGCAAACCATTAACAAAATCTTCACTGCGCTGAGCAATAATGACTTGTGGGTCAGCGGCAAGTGGATTGGTATCCATTGCGCTAACAAATATTGATTTAGGTTTGCTATCTAAGGCGGGAGACTTGCTAAATGGACGAGTGCGTATTGCTGTCCACAAACCAGACTTCACTAACTGCTCTTGCACCTTAGTGGCGTCAAGAGAAGCAAGCTCAGACTGACTATACTTAGAAAATACTTCGCTTTCGTTACCGTCGATTTCGATAACCACAGATTGCAAAACTCGTTTTGCACCGCGATTAACCTCAACCACTTTTCCGGCAGCAGGAGCAGTGAATAATACGCCGGGGTTCTTTTTATCTTCAAAAAGAACTTGACCTTTTTTCACTACATCGCCTTCTTGGACATGCATCGTAGGACGCATGCCAATATATTCTTCCCCCAAAATAGCAACCCGGCTTACCTGATTGCCCTCATGGATAGTTTGTTGTGGCACTCCCTCGATGGGGAGGTCTAGCCCTTTCGTGATTTTTATCATAAGCAATTGCACTACTCTATTTAATACACAGCACGATTAGACTCTTGTTGTTACACCCTATGAGCCCAACTAAAAATCTAATCGTGATGTGTCTTGTATTAACTCCGCTGAAATAGCCCGCGGCTCTATGATTTGCTACCTTGCTCTTGCTTTATTTATTCTTAAAGCCCTAAATAAAGATCAACCCCTAAAGATTAGCAAGGGAATTTTAGCACCAACCCAAGCCTATCTGCCATGCAAATTATTGTTTAAACACTTTTTTTATGTACTTTTTATGTATTTATATCAAATTTTCAATTTATTTGGCGGCGCAATCTAACACAAAAGACGCAAGAATAAAAAACCGCTAGAAAGCGGTTTTCTATTTTTATCTATCAAAAGTTACATTTTACCATTCAACTAAGGGTTCAACATCGGCATCATAATCAACGCCTTCAATGTCAAAACCAAAAAGGCGTAAAAATTCATGATGATAACCAGCATAATCACTTAATTGGTGAAAATTATCCTGTGTCACCTGATCCCACAATGATTTGATTTTAGCTTGGGTACTGTCATTGGTTTCTTTTGCGTTCATGTACAAACGTCCCAGATCATCAGTATCCGGCTGTTCTTTAACGAGTTTCTCAGCAAATAAATCGTAGATTTGTTCTATACAGCCTTGATGTGTGCCTTCTTCTTTCATCACTTTATAGATGAGAGAAATATACAGAGGCATAACCGGTATAGCCGAACTAGCTTGAGTTACTAAGGCTTTTAAAGACGACACATAAGCCTGAACCTTTTTATCCGCTTTGGTCTTAGTAATAGCGGCCGCAGCACGGTCTAGGTCTTCTTTAGCGCGACCAATAGTAGCTTGACCATAAATCGGCCATGTTAATTCTTTACCCACGTAGGTATAAGCTGTGGTTTTGCAACCCTCAGCAAGCAAATCAGCTTCAGCTAGTGCGTTTAACCATAGCTCCCAATCTTCGCCACCCATGACTTTAATCGTTTGTTCGATCTCTTCATCATTAGCAGGTTCTAGTTCAATTTCATGCACTAGATTTTTATCAGTATCATAGGTTTTGGTTTTATAGCTTTGCCCCACTGGCTTTAGTGTTGATTTATACACTTCACCTGTCTCTGGATCCGTTCTACGGGGAGAAGCCAAGCTATAAATAACCAAATCAACTTTGCCCATATCAGCTTTTAATGTATCGATAACCTGCTGTTTCATTTCCTTGCCAAAGGCGTCACCGTTCAGCGTATTGGCATACAAGCCAGCAACTTGAGCTTCTTGATGAAAAGCGGCCGTGTTGTACCAACCAGCAGTGGCCGTTTTTCTATCACTGGGCGGTTTTTCAAAGCACACACCTAAAGTATTCGCACCACCAGCAAACGCGGCAGTAATTCTTGAAGCAAGTCCGTAACCAGTCGAACATCCGATAACCAATACGTTTTTTGGTGGATTATTTAACTCACCTTGTGCTTGAACATAAGCTATTTGCTGTTTTACGCTCGCTGCACAGCCAATAGGATGCGCATTCGTACAAATAAAGCCTCGAATTTTGGGCTTAATAATCATGTTTTTTCCCTACTATTTTTAACTGGCGTTAGTCTACTCGTTCAAAACAAAATAACAGATCTGAACAGCTACAGTGATGCCTACTATCTCAGCAATTAGCTGCAATTTGTCTTTATTATCTACTATATTGGCTGAAAATACACAGTCAAAACGAGCTGAAATTCTACCAACACGGCACAACAAGCTGTTTTAGAAAAAATGAAATAAAAGAAGCGAAGCGTCGGCGCTAACTGCCAAGAGACAACAGATAGCGCACTTTAGCTTCGTTTAGGCTTGATTTCGCATGCCACCCAGGCATTTGGGGGAGTCAGGTGCGGCGCCATATAGATGGTGCCATTCATCATGAGTGTAGGTATGCAGAGCTAGAGCATGAATATGGTGAGCTAACTCTTCTTTTAGAACGGCATTGACCGCTCGATGACGATTTATGAGCCGCTCTCCGGCAAATTTTGGGGTGACTAACACGACTTTAAAATGGCTCTCTGAACCACTTGGTACATTATGCATATAGCTTTCATTAATCACCTCTAAATGCGCGGGTTCGAAGTGTTCAAGTAGCTTTTTTTCGATGTTGTTTTGAATATTCATTTATTCTCCCTGAGACCAAAGTTATCTAAACACGTTAACCAACTAGTGGTTTTGGCTATGAGTGGCCTACTTCTTAAATTTAGTCCTAATTACCCACTAAAAAAATCAGTTTTTGACTATTTTTCGATATTTGATGCTAAGCCATTGAGCCATAGTGAGTTATTTTTTTGCTTGTCAAAAAAGCCCAATACCACCTTAATTAATAATACTGCGGAACGTCAGATTAATCCTTCCCAATAGCGGCCTTTTTGTTTTAGCAATGCCATGCAGCCAACATTCTTGAGTTTTTCCCTTCATAATCAATAAGCTACCCGATGCCAATGGTAAGCGCAGTTTTTCTTTACTGTGTTTATGAGCAAAAACTAAGGTGCGCTCCTGCCCCAAACTCAGGGAAGCAATACAAGGCCTGTGTCCAAGTTCAGGTTCATTATCTGCATGCATACCCATGCTATCTTGTCCGTCTCGATACCAATTAGCTAACACTGAATTAAACGAATGTTGTGTTTTATGCTCACATAATGCTTTTAGCTCAAGCAGTGAACCAGTCCAGTTATTGGGTTGCATACTTAAATTTGAGTATCGATAGCTGGCATCATCATCCCCATACCACGCTTGTAAACGGGGCACTTTAAACAACTTTCCGAATAATTGAATGTGTTCTTCGCGCCAAGTCAATTGTTGGCTAAGCACATTAAAGTAATGTAGCGCTTGGTCAGCAAGCAAAAAACTAGGATAATAGCTGACATCTGCATCCTTCATATTGAGTTGAATGCCTTCGTCTACTCCTTGCGTATCAAAGAGTTCTTGTTGCATACCTTAGACCCTCACAGAGGTAATATAATTAATGAAAGCCAGTTTAACTCTGTTAGATAAGAGCCTGACACTTCTTCGATACCCACCACAACTACAGCATCCTAGTTGGCAGGCTTGGGATGCCGCAGACGAATACCTGATAGAGTATGTTCAGTCTTTACCCTCATATTCAGCGCAAAGCACCATCAGTATTTACAATGATGATTTTGGCGCCCTAGCCTGCTGGTTTGCCGCTCACCATATAAGTTGGATCAGCGATTCATTTGTTGCTCGTCAGTCCTGTCTGATGAATCTGACTAAAAATGGACTACAAACAGACACTATACGCTTCAATCACTGCTTGGATCTTATTGAAACACCTAGTGATATAGTGCTGATTAAAGTTCCTAAAACTACCGCTTTGCTTGAGCAACAACTTATCGCCCTACAAAATATTGTCACACCGACAACCCAAATAATTGCGGCAGGTAAGATCTTGGCTATTCAAAAATCTACCTTAGCGTTATTTGAAAAATACCTTGGCCCCACCACTACCTCATTAGCCAAGAAGAAGGCTAGACTCATCTTTTGTCAGCCCACCACAACGTTAAAGCATAACTCTCCATATCCCACCGTTTGGTCGACTGAAAAACCCGAATTTCGCTTAATCAATCACGCTAATGTGTTTTCACGCCAGCAATTAGACATTGGAGCTCGCTTTATGCTTGAGCATCTTCCGAAGGTAGGCAATAAAACACTCATCGATTTAGGTTGCGGAAATGGTGTACTCGGTTTGCATGTTTTGCATAACAATCAGCAGGCTCGCGTTATCTTTGTTGATGAGTCTTACATGGCCATTGACTCTGCAAGAGAAAACATAAAAAACAATTTACCTGATGCGTTGACACGCTGTGACTTTATTGTCAGTAACTGTCTTGATGAATATTTACAAAACTCACGCTATGAACCTGTAGACTTCGTATTGTGTAACCCACCTTTTCATCAACAAAATACCATTACCGACCATATCGCTCTGCAAATGTTCAGTGACGCTAAAAAGGCGCTCACTTCTGGCGGCGAACTTATCATTGTTGGCAATAGGCATTTAGACTATCCGGCAAAATTAAAACGCATGTTTGGTGGAGTCAAGCATACCGCAAGTAACCAAAAGTTTAGTATTTACACGGC
>NZ_JANQVQ010000294.1 GCF_030730205.1 Paraglaciecola sp. | reverse complement strand
AAAGATTTACATAGTCACTAAGCTTGTTTGTTGATTCGAATTAGGGCAGCCCTTTTTATAGATTAGGTGTCAGTTTTGTTTACAAAAACGTGTTGTAAAAAAAAGGCAAAAAAGCCATACCATTGATTATAAAGGGATTAAATATTTAGGCACGCTTTGTGCTTTATTTTAATTGAACTAACCTTACCGACCAAAGGACTTACCGATGAAAAAGTTAAACAAAATTTCCGCGTGCTTAATTGCACTGACAATGTCAGCAGCAGCAAATGCTGGAACTGTAATATCTAGCTGGGGCTACGTAAACGAAGCTGGTTTTGCGAATGTTACTACCGGCAACTCTGTTAATATTGGCGGTGCCGATACAACTCTGGACCCAAACTATAACCCAACGGCATCTACTGGCGCTTTATCGCCCAATAATGGCAATAACTGGGTACAAAATTCCGAAGATGGTTTATATTATGACTTAGGTACTGCGGGCTATGTAAATGGAGATTCTAATACAGGAACTGTCGGTGGAACTGGACCAAGCATTTTATCCACAGGTACTTTGATAGACAATGTTTGCTGGGGAACTGGCCCTAGTTGTTTGTCATTTACTGATGCAAGCGGTAACGACACCTCGCGCGTTACAGGTTCTGCGACAACCAGTATGTACGGCGGTTTATTATTTAACCAAGGTACTCAAATGACGCACAGCAATTTACCAACAGGTATACCGTCATTAACTTCTATTGATTTATTCGATGGTCTAGAGTTAGCAAGTGCTGATTTAATTGCCGGTACATATACATTGCCAGAACTTAAGTTTGATATCATTTTTAATGAAACATTTAATAATGCTGGTTCATTATTCCCGTATGCTCCAGACGATGCATTCATTGTGGATTTGACTGGTGGTGGTGCGTCTGCTGTTAGTGGGTTTGGTATAGACTTTATTGATTTCACCGTTGCAATGGATTTAACTGGGTTGGTGAATGACGGCTATCACACTGATTACCAAGTAACTACTCGTTTAAGTGGTCTTCAAGTTATTTCTATTCCTGGAGGAGCAACTTTCGGTTTGATTACACCTGAAAATTTAACTAGTACGTTAAATGCTCAGTTTGCAGTGGAAGCGGTTAATGTTCCAGAACCAGCTACACTTACATTTTTTGGCTTAACTTTGCTTGGCCTAGCTGGCTTTAGAAAAATATCTAAAAAATAACAATCAGTTTGTTTATAAAAAACCGACCTTGTGTCGGTTTTTTATTAGTCGTCATCTAAATTTATCTGAGCAACATTGATTAGTCATCAAACAAAGTGATAGTTTAAACTTCGATAACACACACCGTATCCAATCTTACTTTTAAATTGCATAGAGGCTCACAATTCAATGAAGTTTATAATTTTATGCTGCCTAACAGCCATACTATACTCTTGCGAAGGAAAATCCCTTGAAGAACGATTAGACATTACTAAAAAACTAGTGGAGTCAGGCGATAGTTCAAATGCAATTTTTGAATTAAAAAGTATTCTAAATAAGGATCCAAGCTTGGCAGAAGCACGCTTTCAACTTGCAAATGCCTACTTGTCGAATCGCCAATATCAAGATGCGATCAAAGAATTAAATAAGGCTATTGAATTAGGTTACTCACAAAGCCAAGCAACCCCTCTTCTTGCTAAAGCGCTCAGAAAAACAGAGTCGTTTATAGCAATTACAAAGCTAGACACCAGTTTAATAATAGAAAATGATGAAAAATTGGCTGAAGTTCTGTACTACAAGTTTGTTGCTTACACCGAACTTAATAAAGTACAAAATGCTAAAGATACGATTAACCAACTTAAACAAATCAATAATCACACTTTCTATACAACCTTGGCCGAAGCTTTACTCAATGTTAAGAATGAATCTTACCGTTTAGCACTTATAAAACTCGAAAGTTTGTCAGAAAGTGAATCGCAACATGAAGAAGTAGTAAAGCTAAAAGGTCAGATATATTTAAGCACAAATCAATTAAAACAAGCGGCTGAATTATTCTCAACTTACATCAAGTCAAACCCTAATGACACTGGGGCAGAGTTTATATACTCAAGCATTTTAGTTGCTGAAAAGCGTTATGACGATGCTGAACCATTTATCGATCATTTATTAACATTATACCCCAATAACAGCATCATAAATCGACACAAAAGCATTTTAAGCGCAGCGAAAAACGATTATGAAAATGCTAAATTATCCGCTGAAACAGCCCTAAGGTATGGTAGTGATGACATTGTACTTCGCGTCATAGCGGGTTATTGTGCTTATAGACTAGAAAATTATGAACAAGCAAATCGCTATTTGTCAGCGATTGCCGATGAGTTACCCAAAAGCCACTTTGCCTTGAGAGTATTAGCATCAACTCAGCTAAAGCTAGGTTTGAGTACCGAGGCAACACAAACGCTGATGAACTTGGAAATCAAGAAAAATGATAGTCTCGAGCTTTTTAGTAGCGCGGCTGTTAAATTACAGCAGGAAGGTAAAGTAGAAGAGTCTAAATCTATTTTAGGCAAAGCATCCGAAACGGAATTGGGAAGCGAAAAACTCGCAAAATTAGGTCTTCTTAAATTATCAATTAACGATCTATCGGGCATTATTGACTTAGAAAACTCACTTAATGAAACGCCGACAAAAGCAGCGTTGCAGGCTCTAGCCACAGCATATCTAGATAACCAGGAATATGAAAAAGCACTAGCGTTATCGTTAGAGTGGAAGACTAAATTACCTGACGATATCAGCCCTTATCTTGTAGCTGCTGAATCGTATCTTAAAACTGATAAGCTAAATGATGCACTGAGAGAATATCAGAGTGGACTAACAATTTTTCCACAACATCCCTCTTTATTGCTAGGGATTGCAAATATAGAAGTTAATAGGGGTAATTTCACAAAAGCACTTTCAATAGTGAAAAATATTATAGAGAGAAATTCTAAGTATATTCCGGGTCTTGCTGCTTATTACAATATGAATAAGAGTCAATCAAACCCGGTGGAATCTATCGTAGATTTGATCGTGAAAACCTATAAAGACGATAAAAGTAACAATGCTCTTAGGTTGTTCACGGGGCAAGTGTTAGTTAAAGAAGGTCGCTATCGCGAAGCGTTGGCCATAATGGAAGACCTATCAAACATTGACCCAAATAGTTCTCCTGAAGAATGGAGTTTTAAAGGCTATATCCTAATAAATTCAGGCCAAATAGAATTAGCAGAAAAACACTATCAACAATGGCAGAAGTTATCTCCATTAAATAGGGATGCCTTTATGGGCTTTATTATGGCGATGGATGCTCAAGAAAAATTCAAAGACGCTGCGAATGCTATTGAAGTTCGAACCGCAGAAAAAAAATATGACCTACAATTAGAGATTTTGAAATCATATTTTATGGTAATGGACAATAGAATTGAGGAAACTGAAAAGCTGCTAAACACGTTTCCGAAGGAAGCATCAGATATTCCCTTAGTGAAAGGGATTATTTCTCGTATACAAGCAAGTAAAGGTAAATATAACGAGGCTCTTCCAAATGCATTGGTTGCATATAGCTCACTGCCTAACAAACGAAATTTTATTTTTTTACTTTTCGTCTATGACAAAATTTCAAATTACAGTGCAGCATTAAAATTACTTGAACAATACACTGAGGCTAATCCCAACGATATAGATATAAGAATGTTATTGGCAGAGCGACAGTTGTTTTCAGATCCCGATGCAGCTATCAACACGTATTTGAAGCTTGTGACAGACACTAAGCCCAATCTGGTAATTTTAAATAATCTTGCAAATATCTACTTGTCAAAAAATGATATACCCTCTGCTTTAACATACGGCAATCAAGCATTGCAACTTGCACCTAAGAACGCAGACGTATTAGATACTATGGGTACAATTTATATGTCTCAAAATAACTACAATTCAGCTTTACAATATTATGAGATGATTCCAAAGGATATTGGCCTTTCCAGCAACGTTGTTTTAAATTATGCCGAAACTAGTGCCAAAGCAGGTGAGTTTGAACTAGCTAAAGAAATCATTGCAAGTATAAAAGTTCGTAATGTGGACTCAATGAAAAAAATTGCATTAATAGAAAAGTGGATAAAAGATCATCAAGAAAAAAAATAGTCAAATGCAAAAAGTTCGTGTTTGCAGTGGTCAGGCAATGTTGGCCATTATTATTTGAAACTTTTTCGGAGTATGATTTTAAATTTTGTAAAGTTAGCTAACTTAATACCATCTTTTGAGATCGAACAAAAAGTATTAATTAACGATTAAATATGATTAGAATAAAGCTTATTTTCATATTGAATTTCGTATTAGGAGCCTATGTCACGCCTTACGGTAACGTTGACCGAGTTTAGTGAACATCAAATGCCACTACTTGAAAAAGTCTGGATAGAGCTACAACAAAACTCAGAACAAAGTTTTTTTACTAGTTGGCATTGGATTTCTACTTGGTTGAAATATATAAACTTCAAAACTGACTTAATTAAAGTGTTAGATGGCGATGAGGTAGTAGGCTTAGGTTTATTATGTTTTAAATCAAATAGAAAATATGGAGTAACATCGCGACAAGCTTGGTTAAATAGAACCGGAGACGGAGTAAAAGACCAGATATGGCTTGAGTATAATGATGTGCTTTGCGCCAAGCATCGAGCTTGGGCAGTTCGTGCGGCATTGGCTGATTATTTTGAACATGCCTTACACCAATGTGACGAGTTAATGGTAGGTGTTAGCAACAGCGAGTTGATAGAAATACCAAGAGCCTCTACTCTAATGCAACATACGAGTTGGGAAACAGTTAGCTATGCTACTCACCTACAATCTGCCTTCGCAAATTTGGACTGCTTTTTAAACACATTATCTGCAAATACTCGCTCACAAATAAGACGAACTCAAAAACTCTATAGTCAGCGGGGGGCTATAAAATTAACTAAAGCTAGTAGTACTGAAGAAGCCCTTATGATGTTAAATGAGGTCAGTATTCTACATTTAGCACGATGGGGAAAGATTAATAGCGGCTTTGAAAACCCAGAGTTTTTCAGATTTCATGTGCAATTAATAAAAGACAATTTTAATTCCGAGGCAATCGATATTCTGAAGTTAACTGTTGGAGAATTGACTATCGGATATTTATATAACTTAATATATCAAGATCAAGTTTACTTTTATTTATCCGGTATAAATTATGAGAAAGACAATAGGATCAAACCAGGTTTATTGATTCACAGTCTTGCGACTGCTTACTACGCAGAAAAAGGCTATTCGACTTATGACTATATGGGAGGAGAAGGACGCTATAAAAAATCACTCTCCAGCCACTCTAATAAAATGATTATTTCTAGCATACGCCGTAAAAAACCCCATTTTTTATTGAGTTACTGCATCCATAAACTGAAGTCTCGCTTTACCAATCAGAAGAGTATTTCAAATTGTACTAATGACTGAATAGTCGTTAGTAATTACTTATCGAGAAAAGACAGTCACAGGCAATACACATATAGAAATCCAAGACTTATACCTATGCCTAAAAATTAAATATGATGTTAAATTGTTACCCGTAAGACTTCCAAATGAAGATAGGCGAAGAAAGAAAAAAATGAATCAACAAAAAGCCATATTTCTAGACCGGGATGGAGTAATCAATAAAGAAATCAATTATTTATATAAAATTGAAGATTTTGAGTTTATACCAGATACAGTAAAAGCATTAAAAATATTACAAAACCTAGGTTATTTACTATTTATCGTTACTAATCAAGCAGGCATAGCAAGAGGTTATTACACCGAACATGATTTTAACAAACTGAATAGTTGGATGTTAGCTAAATTCGAGGCTGCAGGTATTGTAATATCAGATGTTCAATATTGCCCCCATCATTTTGAAAGTGGAAAAGGTAAATACGCTATTGATTGTGAATGTAGAAAACCTAAACCCGGCATGCTAAATACACTAATTAAAAAATATAATGTTGATGTAAGCAAAAGTATTTTGATCGGAGATAAAGTGAGTGATGTAGAAGCTGCTGTGTCTGCGAACATCACAACACCGGTATTAGTGAAAAGTGGGCATGCTTTGCCTGTAAACATACCTGAATATGTCAGTTGTGTGTGCGAAAACCTATACACGTTTGCAAGGCTAATGGAAACTAATGCAAGTTAACAAAACAACAATCAAAGCTTTTAAACAATTAAAGAACAAAAACGTTTTAATATTTGGTGAAGACACCCGTAGTTTTTTATCAGTAATTCGCTCGCTAGGCGAAGTGGAGATGAATGTGGATGTAGTCACTTTCTCAAATCGAACCCCTTCTTTAAAGTCAAAATACATAAGAAATCGTTACTACTTTAATTACCAAGCCTACGACCCAGCAGACTGGAATGCTAAAGTCTCTGATTTGCTGTTAACTAATGAATACGACATCGCGATTCCCTGCGATGAGAGGGCTCTCTACCCTTTGCAAACCTTTCAAGCTTCGTTAAACATTAAGACTCGTTTTGCTATTCCTAACACAGCTATCATGGCTCCATTGTTCAACAAAGTAGAGACTCGACTGATAGCGCAAACATGCGGTGTTTCTGTGGCAAAAGGGGCGTTATTGAATCTAACTTCAATCAGCTATAACGAACTAACTGAACAGTTTGGGAGCCCTTTGGTTCTAAAACCGGTCCAGTCTTACACCTCTGAGCATCTTAACCAAAGGAACAGTGTTAGTATCGTTAAAGACAAAGATGGATTTGACGCTTTTCGTAAACATTACTCTGATTGTTTAATCGAAACTTACAATGCAGGGTACGGTGTAGGCATCTCTATTTTAGCTGTAAAAGGAGAGCTCTATGCTGCTTTTGCACATGAAAGAGTTGCAGAGCCTGAAAGCGGAGGGGGAAGTACCTACAGAAAGGCAAGTAAAATTGATCCTAGCATGCTCGATGCATGTCAAAAAATATGTAGTAAGCTAAGATTTGATGGTGTTGCAATGTTCGAGTTTAAATTTAACCCCGACACGCAAGATTGGATCTTAATTGAAATAAACGCTCGATTTTGGGGGTCTTTGCCTCTTGCTATTTTTGCCGGAGTCAACTTTCCAGCCATGTATGCGATGACTCTGCTAGATTATCCAATAGATCCAAAGTTTACTTATAATCCCTATGCTTACGCACGTAATTTTACTAGCGATATTTACGACATTAAATCTGACTTCGAACAACAACGTGAAAAACTTGGTTTGGGCAAAGCTTCTCTAAAACTTGCAAAACGTTTGGTTGGCTTTACCCGTTTATTGACTTGGCAAGAGAAAATAGATTCTTTTGATTGGCAAGATAGGGCACCATTTGTTGCTGAGTTTAAATCGTTATTTCAGGACAAAGTAGACAACTTACCAATCATAAAAAATAACATAAGAAAATCCAAAATATTGAATTTAGAACAAGTTTTGACTGAGCCACTTAATGAAATATTAGTCGTGTGCTACGGTAATATAATGCGAAGCCCTTTTGCAGGAGAGTTATTAAAACAGAAACTAAACGATGCGGACTTACAGCATATTAAAGTCGACTCTTACGGTTTTCATCAACACGAAAATAGATCCTGCCCTACTGAGTGTGTCGAATTAGCTAAATCGTGGCAGTTAGATTTAAGCTCCCATCGGTCTAAGTGGATCAAGCAAAAAGATATGAAACCTGAGGGACAACTCATACTGATATTTGACCATAAAAATCAGTATATATTAGAAGAATATTATGAAGGATTTAACGCGATATCTCTCGCGGCACTAATTCCTGAATCCAAAGGCTACCATTCGCAAATTGAAGACCCTTATGAGCGGAATCAGGAATATTTAGCTTATTGTTACCAACTTATCGATCAAGCGCTTGATAATCTAGTCAGTCAAATCCAAGCTCACTACTCGTAACATAAAGTTGATAGAAGCCCGCGCGAATTCAAGTCCGAAGTGCACCACTCGCTAAATTAGGCAGCCTTGCGTAAT
>NZ_JANQVQ010000293.1 GCF_030730205.1 Paraglaciecola sp. | reverse complement strand
ACCAAATTAACGTTGCTACAACAAGGAGCCGTTAAGATACTCAGTGCTTTTTAAATAAGTTATTCACTACTTCTTTTTCCTACTATTTGTTATTTCGATTATCACTGCTCTTTTATTCAAGGCTTTTTTCAGGCATCTTAATTACTAATCGTAAAACGCTAGTTGGCTGTATTGATTAAAACCAGTGTATTCAATTATTTGCAATTAAAAGCTTATTTTTTTAGCTATTCATACGATAACCTAAAAGACCATAGGAAGATCGCCCATTAATGAATTTGCAACTCGCTAAAGATACCAAAGTACTGATTGTTGACGATCAGGTTCTTGCCAAAGGCTATATGAAGTATTCCCTAGAAGAATTAGGCTTTGGGGATATTACCTATGTAGACAAAATAAGCTTGGCGCTTACCACTATTCGCAATCAACGTTATGATCTCATTATTTGTTCGTATAATTTAAAACGAGAACAGGATGGCTATTATTTCTATGATGAAATTAAAACCAATGGTGAGTTACCGTTAAGTACGGCCTTTGTTTTTATCAGCGCCGATACCAATTCAGACTTGGTCCAAAGTATTATCGAATTACAACCGGACGATTTTTTAGCCAAACCCTTTACCGTAAAAGAACTTGACCGGCGCTTAAGCCGAGTACTGGCTCGTAAAAAGGTGTTGCACACCGTTTACATCAACATTGAAAAAAACCAGTTTCAACGTGCCTTATCAGAAACAGAATTATTTTTAGCCAACCCCAAAAACTCCGAGTTTTTTCCACTTGCCCTGAAGATCAAAGGTGAAATGCTGTGTGCTTGCGGGCAGTATGCTCAAGCCAAAGACTTTTATTTAGCGATTTTAAAAGTACAAACCTTTGCTTGGGCGCAATTAGGTTTAATCAATGCTTACCTGCATTTAGATGAAGACGAGTCAGCTGAAAAATTAGTTCTTCGTTTAGCATTCAAACCAGAGTCACAACTGGCGGCCTATGATTTATTAACGGCGCTACAAATCAAACAAAACGATTTTGATACTGCACTTGAATGTGTGTTGATGGCCAGCGAAATTTCACCCCGAAATATACGCAGACATAAAACCGCATTAGATTTATCTCGTATTACCCACGATTACGAAACCCAGTTTGACGCCGCCAAAAAGATTGTACGTTTTGCCAAAAATTCCATTCATGACAAACCTGAAAATTACTTAAATGTGGCCCGTGCCGGTATTGATTACGCCATGACAGCTGACGAAGGTGATACCGATAAACTTGTACGTCAAGCCAATGAATACGTCAGACAATTAAAAGTCGCGTTTCCCAAGGCCGAACTGCAAGAACAAATGAAAGTGATCAATGTTCGTTTGCTCTATCTAGAAAACGAAAAAGAAAAGGCCCGGGTATTAATCGAACAACTCGACGAAGACAATTGGGAAAACGAAGGTATTGATGCCTTATTAGACAAAGCCAAAGCCTTCCATGAAGTGGGGTTGCATGAGCGGGCGCAGGCCATCTTAGCGCAAATTGAATTTCGCTGTAAAAACCAACCCGATCAAGGTGAGATATTTCTGCACTACATTCACCAAGAGATCCAAGAAAAATCCACTATAAAGTGCAGCTCTCGTGAATTGAACAACAATGCGGTTAACTTTTATCGTAACGGTGATGTAGAAAATGCCTTTGATAGCTTCAGGCAGGCTTACACCATCATGCCAAAAAACGCTTCTATTGCATTGAATTTACTGCAATTAATAGCCGCTAAATCAAGCAGTCTGGGTGGAACAAAGAGCAATAATCAGCTCGTGAAAAAATGCATAAAAACCGTTGAAAATAGTGTGTTGAGCGAAGAGCAACAAGAGCGGTATCATAAGGTCCGCAGCGTGCTTGATGGCATGGCTTGAGATCTTAACTGTAAGATCGCAAACATCGTCTTAAGCCCCTACAAGATTTTTGGTACCTGTGGGTAACTCAAGCGCTTTATAAACTTGACCAGCTTCATTGGTTTTAGCCCTCACAAAAAGCAAACGCAACCAATATACGCCTAATTTTAAGGCGTATATCAACTGCAAGAACTAATAGTTTAGAGACTCAGAAGATCGTTTAACTTCGCCGATTATCTACTGCCCTTGTCTTGATCGAATTTGCTGTTTACCCGCTGGTCGTTTATCACTGCGTTTTTTATTGCTCGGTTTTCTGCTGGAATTCGTGGAATCTGAGCGAGTGGATTCAGTGGGCTTTTTAGCAACAGGTTTAGGGCTACGTGGCTTTTCTGCTGGCGCTTTTTCCTTTGTGACATTCCCCGTACGGCTTTTGTTGGCTTGATTGACACGATGTTTTTTCACCGAGCGACGCATGCGGCTCAGCTTCACGTGATCCAATTTACCCGGGTCGAGTTTAATCAATGTTTCCTTTTCATCGGGCAATTGCACACTCGAACGCAAGGCATTTACATCAGGCAGCATCAATTCAATCCACCCCCCCTGCGGTAAGCGTTTTTGCAATTCAAGTGCACCATAGCGTACCCGAATTAAGCGGCTCACTTGCAAACCTTGCGATTCCCACATTCTGCGCACTTCACGATTTCGTCCTTCAGATAAGGTAACGTGATACCAACTATTAAGGCTTTCTTCGTCAGTGGGGAGTTTTCTGATCGAGGTAAATTTAGCAACCCCGTCTTCTAACTTCACGCCTTTTTGCAAACGTTTTACATGATCGGGTTCAACTTCTCCGAACACACGTACTGCGTATTCACGTTCAACTTCATGCTTAGGATGCATCAGGCGATTTGCAAGCTCACCGTCATTGGTAAATAACAATAAACCACTGGTATTAAGGTCAAGGCGGCCAACTGCAATCCAACGACCATTTTTGATAGTGGGCAAACGGTCAAATACCGTTGGACGGCCTTCAGGATCTTTACGACTGCATAACTCGCCTTCCGGTTTGTTGTACATCAATACACGGCAGATCACCGACTCTTGCTCATGGCTAATCAAATTGCCATCAACCCTAACTTTGTCTTCGTTTTCAACGCGATCGCCCAAAGTGGCAAGTTTGCCGTTAACCGACACTCTACCTTGCTCGATCCAGGTTTCCATTTCGCGTCGAGAGCCGAAGCCTGCATTGGCCAATACTTTTTGTAATTTATCACTCATTAATGTAATTGCTCAGGTTCATCTGTTGCACTAACGTTTATCACATCAGGCTCAACAGATTGGACTAAAGGGGCATCATCTGTGCTGCTATTTGCAGATGCACTAGAAAATAAATGTTGTGCTTGAGACTGGCTTTGCATCTCGACAAAGGTGTCAGCACTGGGTAACTCACTTAAACTTTTTAATGAAAAGTAGTCTAAAAATCCCTTGGTTGTCGCATAAAGTGAAGGTCGGCCTGGCACTTCTTTGTGGCCAACCACTTTGATCCAGCCTCGCTCACTCAATGATTTGATAATATGACTGCTAACCGACACACCGCGCACGTCTTCTATCTCTCCGCGAGTAATGGGCTGACGATAAGCAATCAGAGCCAAGATTTCTAGCATGGCTCTGGAATATCGAGGGGCTTGCTCTTGCCATAATTTACTAAGCCACGGACTAAGACTGTCTGCAGATTGAAATCGAAAGCCCGAAGCCACTTCAACCAGTTGTATACCGCGTGCTTGATAATCGAGAGTCAGTTCTTTTAATACTTCGTTGAGAGCCGTTTTACTCAAGGTCAAGCCCTCTAGCACAGTACTGTGTAATTGCTCACGATTAATCGGACTGTCTGCAACAAAGATAGCGGCTTCAACTAATTGCTTTAGTTGCACTTTAGAAATTTTAGCCACTACTGTGCCTCTTTCAATTTGATATGAATGTTGGCAAATGGCGCATTTTGTACAAGATCTATCACACTTTCTTTTGCCAGTTCGAGCACCGCTAAAAACGTCACTACAACACCGGCTCGGCCTTCACTGGCATGAAATAATTCATCAAAGCCAGTAAAATGCGTGGCAGTAATTTTTTCCAAGATCAAACTCATTCTCTCCCTTGTCGACAGCACTTCTTTTTCAATATGATGATGTTCAAAAGCTTGTGCTCGTTGCATCGCAGATTGAAAACCTAAGACCAATTCTTGCAAACTTACCGGCGGCAGAATGCGGATCGGGGCAACAGATTCAGCTGCCTGTGCTTTTGCTTGAAAACTATCACGCTCCATACGAGGAACAGCATCGAGTTCTTGTGCCGCGAGTTTGATCAATTCATATTCTTTTAAACGTCTTATTAATTCGGCGCGGGGATCGTCTTCATCTTCGTCAGCATCTGGCCGCTTGGGTAACAGTAAGCGTGACTTTACCTCAGCCAAAATAGCCGCCATAAGTAAATATTCGGCAGCTAATTCAAGTTTGAGATCCTTCATCAACTCAACATATTCCATATATTGCAACGTAACTTGGTAAACCGGCAAATTAACAATATCGAATTTTTGTCGACGAATAAGGTACAGCAACAAATCTAATGGCCCTTCAAAAGCTTCAAGGATAAGCTCAAGCGCGTCAGGCGGAATGTACAAATCTTCTGGTTTTTCAATCAAAGCTTCGCCATTTACAAACGCCAATGGCAGCGGTTGCTGCACAGGATCGTGTTGTGAAAAACGCGATAACTTGATGTCAGAAGATTGGGTCAAATCGAATCCTTTACCTTAAACAAAAGGACTAACGTCGCCACTGCCATGACGGATGATCGTGGTTTCGCCTTCCGACAAATCAATCACCGTGGTTGGTTGTTCACCAATAGAACCACCATGAATAATCAAGCCAACCTGACGTTCAAGTTTATCGCGAATATCATCTGGATCAGACTCAGCCACAATTTCACCGGGTAGTATCAAGGTGGTAGACATTAGTGGCTCACCCAATTCTTCTAATAGCGCTAAGGCAATTTTGTTATCTGGCACTCGAATACCGATAGTCTTACGTTTGGGGTTTTGCAAACGTTTCGGTACTTCTTTGGTGGCTTTTAAGATAAACGTATAAGGACCTGGCGTGTTATTTTTGATCATACGAAACGCCACGTTGTCCACCCGTGCGTACTCAGATAGCTCAGACATATCACGGCACATGAGGGTAAAATTATGATCTTTACCAATTTGGCGTATACGGCAGATTTGCTCAAGGGCTTCTTTGTCATTCATATGACAGCCGATTGAATATCCCGAATCGGTGGGATACACCACTACCGCGCCTTTATGAATAAATTCACACGCTTGTTTAATTAAACGTGTTTGCGGGTTGTCGGGGTGAATATAAAAAAACTGACTCATTCTTTGAATTCCTTAGTTACTGTCACAGCAAGTGGAAATGGTTTTGCTCAGCGAGTACTGACACTGGCTTTACGTTAAATCATACCGCTTAAATTCCAATCACGCCATATTGGTACAAGCGTGGATGGTAAGGTGAGGTTCTTGCCAAGCTCGGTCCAGCGATTTGGATAATGAAAATCAGAGCCACTTGAGGCAAGCAAATCATGTTCGCTAGCTAAGTCAGCTAACAATTTTTTCTTTTCTGGACTTAAATGAGAATGGATCACCTCCATGCCATCCCCGCCGACCTGGGCAAACTCAGCCACCAGCCTTTTTAACCACTTGGTAGTGAGATCGTAATGGCCTGGATGCGCCAGCACTGCTTTGCCTCCTGCGTCTTGGATCCACGTAACCGCTTCTTGTATGCTGATCCATTGGGGTTTTACGTGGGCTTTTTTACCCTTACCAAGGTATTTTTTAAAGGCCGCTTCCATATCGTTAACCAGCTGTCGATTCACCAATACTCGGGCAAAATGAGCGCGGGTAATCTGGCCTACACCTGCAAGCTCTTTGGCTTGTTCAAACACTCCGGCAATACCCACTTTGGCTAATTTGTCTGAAATTTCTTGGGCTCGTCGGTCACGCTCAGCACTTTGCTGGGCTAAGCGAGCTAAAAATTGCGTATCGCCATGATTAACATGTAAACCGAGAATATGAATATCGAAGTTATGCCACGAAGTCGAAATTTCGACACCAGGCATGATTTGCATCTCGCGCCTCAAGCTTGCCTGATAATCGAGGGCTTCATTAATGCCATCCACCGTATCGTGATCGGTAATTGCTAGCACATTTACTTGCATGTTGTGCGCACGATCAATCAACTCCTTGGGCGATAATTGGCCGTCTGAGTAGTAAGTGTGGCTGTGCAAATCTATTTTCATTGGGTGGACTTCGTCAGGTAGTGTGAGTTTTTCACTTGCTTAGTTTGCCCGCTAGGACTTTTTTATTTAACTTATAACAAATTTCAGTGTTGACAGCGCAGCGATTTTGTTTTCTTCTATACGCCTTGGTTGGGCGCATTATACCCTAACTTATACGATATTCAGACAATTCATTGATTTTAAGTAAAATGAGTGAATCAAACACAGTAGCAAAGCGACAAGGTTAAATGACATATGTTGGTATCAAACACGTTTTCTAACACAATTTGGTGGTGGCACAACCTGAACTAACGGGCTGTGAGTGTTTGTATTGCTACAAATAAATTTCCAAAAAAGCCCGTAACTAACGGGCTTTTTTTTATGTTTTTTTGGCTGACCATTAAACAAAAATGAAAACCCAAGGTCAGCGGAATTATTAGGTCAATAAACGAGAAAACATCATGAGTCTAGCGCAGTTAACGGAACAGGTCGGTAAGGTTGAAACATTAGTAGTGCAAGCTGACTATGTGGCCGATCCTCTTCATGCTTACCAATATTTATGTCAAGGCAAGAGTAACAATTTACTACTTGAATCTGCTGAAATTGACAGTAAAGATAATCTCAAAAGTTTGTTGCTGGTTGATGCCGCGCTAAAACTTGAATGTCTTGGCCACGAAGTAAGCTGCCAAGCACTGACAACCAATGGGCATGCCGTCCTTCCTCTATTTATTGAGCATTGCCCAGCGGGTGTTGAACATCAATTTGATAGTGCACAAGGGAGAATTTCATTACGCTTTCCCGAGCCTGATAACAGTTTAGATGAAGACAGCCGCTTGAAAGCCCCTGCCGTCTTTGACGCACTGCGCCTTATTTTGCAAAAAGTCACTGCCATCAGGCAACATCCTCATTCGGTCTTTTTAGGCGGCGCTTTTGCCTATGACTTATTGGCCAGTTTTGAAAAATTACCTGATGTTAAAAACAGCGCGAATACCTGTCCTGATTTTGTTTTTTATCTAGCCGAAAGTTTGGTGCTAATTGACCATCAATCGCGCCAAACTGAAATTATTGGCAGCGTATTTAGTGGTCTTAATGTTGGTAATAACTATTTTGCTATCAGCCAACGTTTAGAGCAGATCAAACATAAACTCGCCACCATCAAGCCATTACCAAAGGAGCCTTGCACTCCGATATCACAAACTGATTTAGTGGTTAATAAAAACGATGAGGCCTTTAAACAAGATGTAGTCAATCTAAAAGAACACATACTCGCAGGCGATATTTTTCAGGTGGTGCCTTCGCGTATTTTTAGCCTGCCCTGCCCTAATCCACAACATGCTTATCGAACATTAAAGCAACATAATCCCAGTCCTTACATGTTCTTTTTACAAGATGACGATTTTTGTATGTTTGGCGCCTCGCCTGAGTCAGCCCTAAAATACACCAAACAAAGCAATCAAGTTGAGATTTACCCCATAGCCGGCACTCGCCCACGGGGTAAACGCGCCGATGGCAGTATTGATTTAGACTTAGACAGTCGCCTCGAGTTAAACCTGCAAGAAGATCAAAAAGAACGTTCTGAGCATATAATGTTGGTTGATTTAGCCCGTAATGATGTAGCGAAAGTATCTAAACCCGGTACCCGATACGTGACTGATTTATTGAAGGTAGACCGCTATTCACATGTGATGCACTTGGTATCAAGGGTTGTAGGCCAACTACGCGATGACTTAGATGCACTAAATGCTTATCAAGCATGCATGAATATGGGCACCTTAGTAGGCGCCCCCAAAGTCAGCGCGGCAAGCTTAATTCGCGAAGTGGAGCAAGAGCGCCGAGGCAGTTATGGTGGTGCGGTAGGTTATATCAACGGCCATGGTGATATGGATACCTGCATTGTGATTCGCTCAGCCTTTGTAAAAAACCAAGTTGCGCACATCCAAGCAGGGGCTGGCGTGGTGTATGACTCCAACCCGCAAGCCGAAGCCGATGAAACCAGAGGTAAAGCACAAGCGGTTATTCATGCCATCATAGCCAGTTCACAAAGCAGTGATACCACAAAAGGAGGCCGAGTATGAACCAGTCAAACAACAACGTTTGCGTTTTCCTGCTCGATAACTTTGATTCCTTTACCTACAATTTAGTAGATGAATTGCGCAGTTTGGGCCTTGAACTGATCGTTTACCGAAATTCAGTACCCGCAGATTTTATCCTGCAAAAAATGCACGAACAGGCCGCAAAGCAAAATGGCAACGGACAGCCTAAACAAGTGATGTTAATGCTATCGCCTGGCCCAGGTAACCCATCACAGGCAGGTAGCATGTTAACCCTCTTAGACTTAGTAAAAGGACAATTTCCTGTATTAGGTATTTGTTTGGGCCATCAAGCTATTGTGGAATCTTACGGTGGCAATATCGTCAGGGCAAATCAGGTTATGCACGGTAAATCATCATTAATTACGCATAGCGGGACAGATATGTTTGCCACCCTTCCTCAGCCTTTACCAGTTGCGCGTTATCACTCTTTAATGGCCGATAATATGCCAGCCGAACTAGATGTTTTAGCGGATTTTAATGGCATTCCAATGGCGGTGGCGCATCGACAAGATCGTATGCTTGGTTTTCAATTTCATCCTGAATCTATCTTAACCAGTCATGGTAGTCAGTTGTTATTGCAAAGCATTGTCTATCTAACCCAAGCTACGCAAAGCGAAGGAGCAAAATGATGCTGACACATGAAATTTTAGAACGACTTTATCAGCAAAAAGATTTGCAACAAGAGCAGGTTACACAGGTATTTTCTCAAGTAGTAAAAGGCGAAATGTCGGATATCGAATTAGCCTCCTTACTGACGGCCTTAAAAATTAAAGGTGAGCAACCTCAAGAAATCGCGGGCGCTGCACAGGCTCTCATTCAAAACGCCGCACATTTTCCCCATCCTGACTATGAGTTTGCCGATATTGTAGGCACCGGCGGTGATGGCCACGACACCATTAATATTTCATCTGCAGCGGCGATTGTTGCAGCGAGTTGCGGACTGAAAGTAGCTAAACACGGTAATCGCAGTGTATCGAGCCAATCGGGATCCGCTGACTTATTCAAGGCATTTGGTTTAAATTTAACCATGGATGCGGCAACAGCACGTCGTTGTTTAGATGACTCAAATTTGTGTTTTTTGTTTGCGCCAAACTATCACGCAGGCATAAAACATGCGATGCCAGTGCGTACCACGTTAAAAACACGCACCATTTTTAACTTACTTGGCCCCTTGGTAAATCCTGCAAGACCCAGCCACATCATTATTGGCGTATACAGTCCTGAACTATTATTGCCCTTTGCCCGTACTTTGCAGCTATTAGGTTATCAACATGCCATGGTCGTGCATGGCAGTGGCTTGGATGAATTCGCCTTACACGGCAACACGCAAGTGGTTGAAATTACGCCTGAAGGTTTATTTGAATACGCCTTAACACCCAGTGATTTTGGGTTAAGCAGCTATCCCTTAGAAGCAATAAAAGGCGGGCAACCCGAAGAAAACAAACAACTTATTGAGCAAGTACTGACTGGCCAAGGTCAAGCAGCGCATCAAGCCGCGGTTGCGATGAACGCCGGTGCCCTGCTGAAGTTATGTGGTAAAGCAGACAGTTTTGCTCAAGGTGCGCAACTTGCCTTACAGGCGATGCTAGACAAACGTCCTCTGGCCACCATTACACAATCGGCTGAACTCAGCCAACAAACGAATAACTAAGGAGTTTGCCGAGTCATGGCTAATGTTCTCGAAAAAATTGTAATCGATAAACTCGCTGAGATAGCACAGCGTAAAATTGACTTCCCTCTGGCACAATTTATTGATCACTTGAAGCCCTCAGATCGCAGCTTTTATGCGGCATTGGCGCAACCTAATGCCAGTTTTATTTTAGAATGTAAGAAAGCGTCTCCCTCAAAAGGGCTCATTCGCGCTGATTTTAATCTTGATGAAATTATTCAGGCCTACGCCCCTTATGCAGCCTGTATTTCAGTACTGACTGATGAAAAATATTTTCAAGGTAAATTTGAATATTTGCAATATGTGCGCAACAAACTCAGCCAACCAGTGATTAATAAAGACTTTTTTGTCGAGGCTTATCAGGTTCATCTCGCCCGCTATTATGATGCAGATGCGATCTTACTCATGTTGTCTGTGTTAGACGACGAGTCTTACACTGAATTAGCGACTCTGGCAGAACATTACCAACTTGATGTCTTAACTGAAGTGAGCAACGAAGAAGAAGCCCACCGTGCCATTGCTTTAAAAGCAAAAATCATCGGGATTAATAATCGAAATCTGCGTGATCTAAGTACCGACCTAGCAACCACTGAACAACTAGTACCTTTAATTAAGCAACACGCTAGCCATGAATACGTACTGATTTCTGAATCAGGTATTTATACCCAACAAGACGTGAGACGTTTATCACCTCTGGTGGATGGCTTTTTAGTGGGCAGTGCCTTAATGGCTCAGCCTGATGTTGGCATAGCAACTAAGCAATTAGTTTATGGTAAGGTTAAGGTCTGTGGCACTACCTCAGTGGAGGGTGCTGATTTGGTAAAAAGTTCGCCAGCCAGTTATGCAGGACTTATTTTTGCTGAACAATCAAAACGCTTTGTCAGCCTCGAAAAAGCTCAACAAATTGTTGAAGCGGTGCCCTTTAACTACGTGGGCGTATTTGTTGATGCCCCCCTTGAGCAAGTTGTAAAGACGGCCCTTAAATTGAAACTATGTGCGGTGCAATTGCATGGCAACGAACAACAACTCTACATCACTGAACTCAGAGCGCAGTTACCTTCAAGCTGTCAAATTTGGTTAGCGAAAGGCGTGACAGACCGCTTACCTGAATTAATAGAAACTGACGTAGATTACTTTTTATTAGATTGCCAAGTTGGTCAGCAAAGCGGCGGTACAGGTCAATCATTTGATTGGCGATTGTTAGTTGCTTTAACAGACAAAACGAAGGTGATATTAGCTGGCGGATTACATGCCGAAAATGTCAGGGCTGCGGCTGAATGCCAACTTGCCATGCTTGATCTTAATTCAGGGCTAGAGTCTGCGCCTGGTATTAAAGATCCACAAAAAATAACCCAAATCTTTGGCTTGCTTCGCCAGTACTAAGCTGACAGCGTAAGCGCTAAAAATAGAGAGACGATAATGAATAAATTAGACAGTAAATTTGGTCAGTTCGGGGGCATGTATGTTCCCGAATTACTCATCCCTGCCCTCGACCAACTAGAGCAGGCCTTTATTGACGCTCAAAAGGATCCAGAATTCCAAGCAGAATTTATGGGGCTGTTAAAAGACTACGCGGGTCGTCCAACCGCTATGACCTTGACGCGCAATCTGGTGAGTAATCCTTTAGTTAAGTTGTATTTAAAGCGTGAAGATTTATTACACGGTGGCGCGCACAAAACCAATCAAGTACTAGGCCAAGCCCTATTGACTAAGCGTATGGGCAAAACTGAAGTCATCGCTGAAACGGGTGCGGGCCAACACGGCGTAGCCACCGCACTGGCCTGTGCCTTAATGGGCTTAAAAGCCCGAATCTACATGGGTGCCAAAGACGTTGAACGCCAAGCGCCCAACGTGTTTAGAATGCGTTTAATGGGTGCTGAAGTGATCCCTGTTAACGCTGGCTCTGGCACACTCAAAGATGCCGTTAACGAAGCCATGCGTGACTGGTCTGGTAGTTATGAAAAAGCCCATTATTTGCTAGGTACCGCTGCAGGACCGCATCCTTTCCCCACAATTGTGCGAGAATTTCACCGTATGATTGGCGAAGAAACCAAAGCGCAAATTCTTGAAAAAGAAGGCCGTTTACCCGATGCCGTTGTGGCCTGTGTGGGTGGTGGCTCAAATGCAATTGGTATGTTTGCTGATTTTATTGATGATCTTAGCGTTAAGCTAATTGGTGTCGAGCCTGCTGGTAAAGGGTTGCACACCCATGAGCATGGCGCTGCAATAGGTAAAGGCACAACGGGTATACTCCATGGCGCTTACAGCTACATCATGCAAGACAATGACGGACAAATAGAAGAGTCTTATTCGGTTTCTGCTGGTTTAGATTACCCTGCAGTTGGTCCCCAACACGCCCATTTGCATGATACTGGTCGGGCGCAATATGTGGCGATAAGTGATGATGAAGCACTGAATGCCTTTCAGTTATTGTCTCGAAAAGAAGGGATTATCCCCGCCCTAGAGTCTTCACATGCCTTAGCCCATGCCTTAAATATGGCAGACGAAGCCGAAGAAGAAACCATTATTGTGGTCAATTTATCTGGCCGTGGTGACAAAGACTTAGCCCACGTACATAGCATTTTGGGAGATCAGAAAAATGGCTAATCACGACAGATACAAAGAAATGTTTGCCAAGCTTGATAACAAAAATCAAGGTGCCTTTGTCCCCTTCGTAATGGTAGGTGACCCCGATAAGCACACCTCGGTCAATATTATCAAAGCCTTGGTTGAAGGTGGCGCTGATGCCTTAGAGTTGGGTTTTCCTTACTCTGATCCAATTGCAGATGGCCCGACAATTCAACAAGCGAGTATTCGAGCCTTATCGCATAAAATAAAAACAACCGACTGCTTCGACGTTATACGCGAAGTGCGTGATGCCTATCCTAAAATTCCAATTGGTTTATTGCTTTACAGTAACTTAGTACTAAAGCGCGGTATCGAGACCTTTTACAAGGATGCCGCACAAGCGGGGGTTGATTCAATTTTAATTGCTGATGTGCCCTTGCGTGAAGCTGATCGCTTTATTGATATCGCCAATGCCGTTGGTATCAAGCAGATTTTGATTGCACCGCCCAACGCTAGCGAAGAAACCCTTGCACAAATTGGGCAGCAATCTCAGGGCTACACCTACTTGTTAGGTCGAGCGGGTGTAACAGGAGCTGAAACCGCAGCAGCAACGCCTACCCATGAGCTTATTGAAAAACTGACTCGGCATAAAGTCGCGCCACCACTTTTAGGTTTTGGTATTTCAAAACCAGAGCAAGTGAGTGAAGCCATTAAAGCCGGAGCTGCTGGGGCAATTTCAGGCTCTGCGACAGTAAACATTATTGCCAAGTACTTGGATAAACCACAAGAAATGCTCCAGCAATTAAAAGCATTTGTTGGCGAAATGAAAGCGGCTACGCAGAAATAATAAGGACAATATATGTGGTACGTAATATATAGTGAAGATGTTGAAAACAGCTTACCCCTACGCAAACAAACGAGACCCGCGCATTTAGCCCGTATTCAAACCTTAGTTGATCAAGGGCGAGTTATGGTTGCAGGCCCTTGCCCCGCTATTGATAGTGAAGACCCGGGTGAAGCCGGATTTACTGGCTCTGTGGTGATTGCTGAGTTTGCTAGTTTAGAAGAGGCACAAACGTGGGCTGATACAGACCCTTACATGTTGGCCGGTGTCTATGCAAAAGTGGTAGTTAAGCCCTTTAAAAAGGTCCTGCCCTAAAGAGAATAGTTACGGCTAAGATGAGTTATATTCCCAATATTGAAAACTTAATGCCTGCCATCGACATGAGCGCCATGCGCGCTCAAGGCGCTGGTGGGCAAAATGTCAATAAAGTCTCTAGCGCCATTCATTTGCGCTTCGATATCGCCAATGCGGCCATCCCTGAATACCTCAAACAACGGCTGTTAACCGGCAAAGATAAACGGGTGACCACCGATGGTATTTTGATCATTAAAGCCCAAAGCCATCGCACCCAAGAAAGTAATAAGCAAGATGCACTAGACCGACTAAGTGAAATACTCATCGAAACCGGCAAACTACAAAAAGCTCGCCGCGCCACCAGACCCACCAAAAGTTCGCAAATCAAGCGAGTAGAGACCAAAAAGAAATCAGGGCAAGTAAAGGCGCTGCGTAAAAAAGTGGATTTTTAAAGCCGTTTATCCATCGTTATTTGCTGACTCTACTGCCTCCTCTGTGCATCGCTCTCCTGTTGTATGGTCCACTGATAATAGCAACGCAGCTAATTGCCAAAGCATCAATTTATTCTGCATTTGCACCCGACATCCTGCCTATAAATCTAAAAACGTCACTTACCTGTTAGGTTTTCTGAATATTGGCCGATACCTTCACCTATACGCTGGAGGAATTATGCTTAACCAATCACACATGTTTAAAAAATACTTATCATTGTTTGCAATGCTCTTTTTGTTTGGTGCACTTTCAGGCTGTATGCAAGGCAAGGCGGCTACTGATATTGATTACACCTTTGCTACTGCCGACGGTACGATTGAGCCATCTGACAATACGATTAAGTTAGTTAACGCCGTTTTTTATAAAAACTTCATTGGTGGTGATTGGCGCTTTAAAGGATCAGCTCGGGTCAATGACACGATTAACGCGTACATTCAAATTCCTCAGCAATTGCAGATGAGTCTGCACGAGCAAGAAAACTACTTAAAGGGTGCTATTTGCCCTTCTTCACAAAACAAAGCGCTATGGGAAGAAATTAAAGGTAATAAATTAGCGGTACATATTTATACGCATAAACGTAAATACAGTACTTTTGTTATTTGTGAAAATGGTGACGTGGCTTAACGCTCGTCACTTATTCTGCCTTTTCACTGGGTATTTATAGTCTTAACGCTATTTTAATAACTTACCTTTAAAGATTTATTATTTACATCAAGTCACATTCAATTCAGTTAAAATTCAGCATCATGGCTTTAGTATTTATTTCAAGCTAAAGAGGAAATAACCATGAAAAAGAAAACTGTTATTTTAATATCACTACTCGTTTTAAGTACCAGTACCTTCGCCAAGCAGCACAAAGTGAAAGTGCTCGAAGTCCAGCCCATTTATGAATATGTCGTTGTTAACAAACCTGTGGAGCAATGCCGTACCCTTCACTCGCGTCAGCTTACAGTAAATCATGACGGTGCATTATTTGGCAGTGTGATTGGTGGCACGATTGGCAATATGACCAGCGAACGTAAAAACCGAACCGAGGCAACGATAATAGGGGCTGTAATTGGCGGAGTTATAGGTAGTCAAATAGACAACAATAGACATTCTGTTAGGTCTCCCGCACTGACATGCACAACCCATTATGTGAATACTGAAAAAGTACGTGTTATTGCAGGATATGACTATTGGTATCGGGTTAATGGCAAAATGTATAAAGGCTTTAGTGAACAAGAGCCATCTCGTTACATTTCATTGCGTAAGTAAACCACATTATTTTATGTTTAGATGGCTTATGCCCACCTTACTTTCTTGTTAAAGTAGGCTTAAGCCAATGTTTTGTTTTTCAATGCTAAGAAGTTGAGTCAGCCTTTGAAAAGATTCTCAGTCATACAATTTTGCACGTTTAGTTTGATATCGCTGTTGCTGTTATCAAACTCGGCTGTGGCTGATGATAAAAAACAAACTCAAGCACCCAAAACCAAATCAGAAGCCGCTCAACAAGCCCAGCAAAAAGTGAATGGTAGAGTGCTAAAGGTAGAACAAAATCAAACCACATACCGAGTCAAAGTCCTGCAAAAATCAGGACGCGTTGTATCAGTTGACGTAGATAAAAAATCTGGGAAAGTCAGCAAAGAGAAAAAGGACTAAAAATGCGAGTATTAATCGTCGAGGACGATAGTCGTTTACTGACCCAATTGGATCAGTTGCTACAAAAAAGTGGTTACAGTGTTGACTTGGCAGATGACGGCGCAAAAGCCCTGTTTTTACTTAATGAACACCCTTACGATCTGGCCATTGTAGATATTGGCTTGCCGGTAGTTGATGGCTTTGAAGTTATTCAACGAGCCCGTAAAAACAACGTCACCTGCCCTATTCTAATACTAACCGCCCGAGATAGATGGCAAGAGAAAGTCGAGGGTTTAGATGCTGGTGCAGATGATTACTTAACAAAACCATTTCACAATGAAGAGCTGTTAGCCCGAGTCAAAGCGCTTATTCGTCGAGCAGCAGGCAAAGCCCACCCTTTAATCGAAAAAGGGCCGATTGCCTTAGACACCCTGAGCGAAGAAGTGACCATTAATGGTAACTACATTGAGTTAACGGCTTATGAATATAAGGTACTCGAATATTTGTTGCTCAACCCGCAAAAAATCGTGTCTAAAACAGAATTAACAGAACACATTTATGATCAAGACTTCGACTTAGATAGCAACGTTATAGAAGTATTTGTAGGGCGTTTGCGCAAAAAAATTGACCCCGAAGGGACGTTAAACCCTATAGAAACCTTACGTGGTCGTGGATACCGCATCAATAGAGATCTGTAAACGCCGTGCCGCTAACTTCAGCGCTTAATAGTTTATCTTTACGTTTACGAAGTTTTGCGGCGGCGATTTTAACCTTGCTTATCTTTATCCCTTTTACTGCGATAACATTGGAGGCTGCCTTTAACGACAGTTTGAGCCAGTCGATGTTGCAACAACTGAAAGTGCAAAACTTGATGTTGATCAGCGAATTCGAGTTTGAACATAATCAAGCCAGCATGCCCGAACAACTTATTAACGATCAATTTAACCTGCCAGACTCTGGATTATATGGTTTTATTTTGACAAATGACGCCGTGGTCTGGAAATCGTTGTCTGCGCTTAATTGGCAGCAACTTCCCGTTTTAAATGCTCCTGCGGTAGGTACCGATCATTTTATCGAAGACTTAGCGCTGCAAAATACCTATTTTGTCTACGCTTACACAGCTGAATTCGACAATGATGGAAGCTATCAATCAGTCAGTTTTTTTATTTTGCAAGATAAGGCTGTCTTTAATACTGAAAAAGACAAGTTTGCCACTATCTTGTTTGAATGGCTCGGTTTTATTGCCCTGCTGTTATTAGTGCTTCTTTTGGTCAGCTTAAATGCCGCATTACTGCCCATCAACCGACTGAATCAGCAGATAAAAAAAGCAGAGCGAGGCCAATTAAAACGACTTGATCAGCAATATCCACCTGAATTAGAAAAATTAAAAAGAAGCATAAACCACTTACTCGACAGTGAAGAACAACAGCGAGCGCGTTACAAAAATAGTTTAAGTGACCTCGCTCACAGTTTAAAAACCCCTCTTGCGGTGTTGTCTGGGAGTCAAGGTTTACCCTTTGAAGCCAAAGAGCCTATTCAGCAAATCGACTCGCTGATAAAACGTCAACTAAAGCGCGCCGTGATAGGCAGCTATGCTGGATGGGAACAAGCGATAGAAATTAAACCTATTGTATTAAAACTTACCAATGCCATGTCAAAGGTTTACGCTGATAAAGCCCTTGAACTGAATATTGATAAGGTTGAGCCAAGCGCCTGTTTTCAGGGGGATATCACTGATTTGATGGAATTATTGGGAAATGTATTAGATAACGCCTGTAAAGCAGCCAACAATACAGTCAGTATTGAATGCGCTGTGACAGAAAATTGGTTAAGCCTATCTATTGCTGATGATGGGCCGGGCATCCCTGCGGATAAACGACAGATTTTACTTGAACGGGGTATGCGTTTAGATAGTTATACCGAAGGGCAAGGCATTGGGATGGCGGTAGTTGCAGACTTAGTGAGTGCGTATCAAGGCCAGCTAGCAATAAGCACAAGCGCCTTGGGAGGCGCCTTAATTAGCCTTAAATTCCCAATCCGCCAAGTGTAAATTTACGACTACTGTGCACTCTCTTCAGTCACGGCTACTTCATCAGTGTTTTCGCTATCTAATAACAACGCTATCCAACGCGTATTTTGACTAGACTCTAGCGCGATTTTAACAATCATAGTCAGCGGCACTGACAACAACATGCCCACGGTACCCAATAACCATCCCCAAAAAATTAAGGATAAAAATACCACTAGAGTAGACAGCCCCAAGCCACGCCCCATAAATCGTGGCTCTACAATATTCCCCATCACCGTATTGGTGAAAATATAACCTAGGGCGACCAAACCCGCCGAGCCTGTTCCTAGTTGTACGACGGCTAACATAACAGCAGGCACAGCGGCAATAATCGACCCAATATTAGGAATATAGTTGAATAAAAAGGCCAGCATGGCCCAAAGCAAATAATGATCTAATCCTAAGAAATAAAGCCAAACTCCGATAAATAGACCCGTTCCAAGACTCACCAAGGTTTTGATGGCTAGATAGTTTTTTACCGATACTAGAAACTTATCAATTTGTTTAATTTTCATATCGGGATCGTCAAGTGCGATATGCACTTTTTTAGGAATTGAATCGGCTTCAAACAACATAAAGACCACAATTAACAAGATAAGTAGAAAGTTAGTTAATACGCCGCCAAGGCTCGATAAGAGATTTGTTACCATGTTCATGGCTAAACCAGGATCCAAATAAGACAATATTTGCTGTTTATCAAATTTAAGATTAAATTTTTCAGCCTGACCAATTAACCACCCGAACTCCTCAACTAATTGCGTGCGGTATTTAGGTAAATTTTGGCTAAATTCATTCATCGATTGGCCAACTAATCCAGCCAAAATAAATCCAAAAATCACTATCAGGAGTATCACTAACACAACGGCAATGGAGCGAGGCACTTTATACTTGCCCGCCCAAGTAATGAGAGGACTACATGCCATTGCAATAAATAGTGACAGTAAAAAAGGGACAACAATGACACTGGCTGATTTTATTCCGGCCAAAACAATAACGATAGAAGCTAGAATAAGGAGCATTTTGAGTGAAGATGAAGACGGATTTTGCATTTAATTTTCTTTGACCATTCCTTTACTAGCAAACTATCAGATATAACGTTACTTTTACAGTATGATCAGTGCCGTAAAGGTGACTAACAATAATTATTAATTTTGGATTAGCTTAACAATGAAATTAAACCCTGCCACCATTCGTATCAAGAATCTTCGTCTACGCACTTACATTGGGATCAACGAAGACGAAATAGTGAATATGCAAGATGTTGTGATTAATGTAAAAATTCATTATCAAGCAGATCAAGCCACCGATACGGATAAGATGGATGATGCTCTGAACTACAAAACTATTACCAAGCGCATCATAAAATTGGTTGAAAATAACCGTTTTTCTTTATTAGAAAAACTCACCGCTGACGTGTTAGCTATTGCAGCAGAGCACCAGTGGGTAATTTATGCAGAAGCAGAAGTCGACAAACCACATGCTTTACGTTTTGCCGATTCAGTTTCGTTATGTTTATCGTGCAATAAAAATTAACGACTAGGGATATCATGAAAATTCTCATTACGGGCGGTACCGGTTTAATCGGCTCTAATTTAATTCCTTTATTAAGACCAAACGAGATTGCCGTTTACACTCGTAATGTTTCCATGGCTGAGCAGATACTCGGCCACAAAATACACTTTCTTTCGTCACTTTCTCATCTGAGCAATTTAAATGATTATCAAGTTGTTATAAATCTGGCGGGTGAGCCCATTGTTGGTAAAAAATGGACGGCCGAGCAAAAGCATAAGATAGAGCAAAGCCGATGGTCCATCACCGAGAAGATAGTGGCGTTAATTAAAAACAGCGAACACCCTCCAGAATTGTTGATTAGTGGCTCAGCTATCGGCTTTTATGGACCGCAAGACGACCAACCCATCGATGAAAGCTTCGATGAACCAACCGACGACTTTGGCCATCAACTGTGTGAAAGATGGGAACAACTGGCCAAAAAAGCGGAATCAGCTAAAACAAGAGTGTGTATCGTCCGTACAGGCATCGTATTGACGAAGCGAGGCGGTGCTCTAGAAAAAATGCTAACGCCTTTTAGACTTGGACTAGGGGGCCCAATAGGCCGAGGCGACCAGTACTTTTCGTGGATTCATCTTGAAGATATGTTAAGGGGACTCGTTCATCTTATCGATACGCCGTCCTGTAAGGGTGTATTTAATTTTACTGCCCCCAATCCTGTTACTAATTATGAGTTTAGCCATGCATTAGCGAGTGCACTCAAAAGACCCTGTTTTTTTAAGGTTCCTGAGGCAATATTGCGCCTAACCATGGGTGAATCTGCTGACCTTATTCTTTATGGTCAAAGAGTGATCCCCCAGCGTTTGTTAGACAGTGGTTTTCAATTTGTATTTCCCGATATCAATACAGCCTTAGATTGCGTGAGAAAATAACCAAAAAGGGCATCGTTGATGCCCTTTTTGCTTTATTAAACCATTTGCCTAAGTAAATGACTGGTATTCAGTTTGAGTAATCGCCAGCAACTCAGCGCACCCAAAAATGAAACGACCAATGCCCCGGCGACTGGCGCGATGAACCAATATTGCCAATGTAATTTCGCTTCCATTTGAAATACTTGGCTCTGCAACAGATACAAACTTAATTCATTGAATACCGCAGCCATCAATCCAGCGGTTAGACCAATAATGATAAACTCACATAGCACACTGCCTCGAATAAGCCGACCTTTCGCCCCTAAAGTACGTAATATAGCCAGCTCTTGCTGACGCTCATCCATACTCGCTTGTACTTGAGCAACTAAGACCAGAGAGCCTGCGATTAATACCAGTATTAAAATAAACTCAACTGCCAAAGACACCTGCTCAACGATATTGCGCAATTGATCGATACGGGCATCTACGTCAATCAATGTTACGCTGGCAAATGGCAACATCAATTGGGTTAGTTCAGACTTTTGCTCTTTAGGCAGATAAAAACTTGCTAGGTAGGTCGGCACAAAATGCGCTAGAGCCTTGGGTTCGATGACAAAGAAAAAATTAGGTCGCATAGATTGCCAGTTTACGTCCCTCAGGCTAGTGACTCTAACTTGCACAACCTCACTGCCAATATTGAAGGTTAACTCATCACCCAATTTTATATTTAAGCGTTCTGCCAAACGCTCTTCTACCGAAACGCCATATTGCTCAGTATCGAGCGTATCGGATAAGGGACTCTCATTGAACCAATGACCAGCGGTAACTCTACTGCCTGTTTGTAACTCATCACTCCACGTTAGGTTGGCTTCTCTACCCAGACCATCACGTCCGCTACTTTGTTGCTCTTCATCTTCTTTACTAACTGCGGTTCTGATTTTTTCACCATTAATCGCAACAAACCGGCCTCTTACTACAGGATAGAATTTTTCAACATTAACCTTCCTTGCTTCAAAATGTTGAGCCAGTTCACTTTGCTGATTTTGGGTAATGTTCACCAAGAAATAATTAGGCGTTCCTTGCGGTAATTGGTCTTGCCACTGCTGTACCATGTCGTTACGCATGACTAACACTACTAGCAACAACATGATAGTGATGGCGAAACTGATTAGCTGAACACTGTTATCAAGCGCTCGACGGTGGATACGTGCCCAAGCTAAGCGCCAAGCACTCATTCGACCTTGCCCAAATGCCCTTCCAAGCCAAATTAATCCATAGGTAACCAGCAATAGAGCCAACACCAATAGAACCCCTGAACTAAACAAAATGGCACTAATGGTAAGATTCTCGCTGTAGGCCCACATTAATAGAAAAATCGCCCCACCCGAGGCGATAAACTGAATGATACGAGAACTCAAATTAGCGCCTAGATCCCTTCTAAGAACACGCAGTGGTGATACAGAAAATAGTTTTAATAAAGGGTACAAAGAAAATAGCAAAGCACAAATTGACCCAGTGAAGATAGCAATAATAAGTGGCCGCCAGTGCCAAGCATCCATAGATACATTGATGCTGTCAGCTAAGGCCCAGACCACTAATTGTTGCAGTACAAAGCCAACCACTGAACCAATAATAATCCCCAATACAGTTATAAAAATGATTTGTAATAGATAAATTTGCTGCACCATGTTTTTTGAAGCGCCTAAGGTTTTCATGATCGCAACGGGATCATAATGGCGTTGGCTATAACGTTGGGCCGCAACGGCAATAGAAACGGCGGCTAATACAATAGCAAGCAAACTCGCCAGCAAGAAGTATTGCTCTGCTCTACTTACGGCGTTGCCTATAGGAGAATTATCATCTTCAATTGATTTCCATCGATGTATCTCATTATCTAATTGAGGCCGAAGCCAATCATAATAATCATTTAGGTTTGCGCTACTACCACTGAAAAACGCGGTGTATGTAACGCGACTTCCAGGTCCTGTCACTTGGGTATTGGCTAGATCATCAAGGGGAATAAGTACCTTTGGATCGCCGCCAAAGATATTAAAACCAGCGTCAGGCACTTCGACGAGTACTTTAGAAATTGTAAAATTAGCGGCACCAATTTCTATTTCGTCGCCCAGTTTAACATCCAGACTTTGTAGTAATCGCGACTCAATCCAAGCCTCCCCTTCTTGCGGTAACGCTTCGGTAAACGCGCCTTGTGCAAAGGCCACATCAGACACTTTAATCTTGCCTTTTAACGGGTAGGTTGAGCTTGCAGCTCTTAATTCAGATAACTGCAATTTATCATTCGCAAACACCATGGAGCGGGTATATACCTGCTGGGCTGTTTGCAAACCAAATTCGTTTGCTTTAGCAAGCCATTGCTCGTTCATCGGATTACGGGAATCTAGAACTCGATCGGCGGCAATAAATTCAGCACTTTTTGCCGTTAAAGCACTTTGTAAACGTTCACTGAATAGTGATAAGGAAAGGACTGAACCCACAGCTAAAATAATCGCTAGTAGGATAATAGTGAGTTCACCGCGTTTTGTTTCGTGTTTAAACAATCTCCACGCGAGATTAAAGGCTGCTTGTTTCATTCAGCGTTCTCACTCGATGTTATTTCACTTAGTGCTCCCGCATGCATTTGCAATTGTCTTTGGCACTTAGCAGCGAGCTTGGGATCATGGGTCACCAGAATTAAGGTGGTATTTAACTCTCTATTCAAATCAAATAACAGTTGTTCGACCTTGTCACTGTTACTCGCGTCTAAATTACCAGTGGGTTCATCCGCGAATAAAATTTTGGGTTGGGTGATAAACGCTCTAGCTATAGCTACGCGCTGCTGTTCGCCACCTGAAAGTTGATTTGGATAATGTTTTGCACGATGATCCAAACCAACCAACTGAAGGAGTTTTAGCGCTTTGCTTCTAGCGTCGTTGAGACCAGCGATTTCGGCTGGTAACATAATATTTTCAATAGCGGTTAAGCTTTGTACCAACATGAAACTCTGGAATATAAATCCTACTTTAGCCCCCCTTAGTTGAGCCCTCTGTTCTTCGTTCATAGTATGCATAGCCTGGCCGTCTATGAAAATCTCGCCAGAACTGACTTCATCAAGCCCTGCTAATAAACTTAATAAGGTTGATTTGCCCGAGCCTGATGCACCCACGATGGCAATAGATTCACCTTCACTAACGTCAAAACTAATAGGTTTTAAGATCTCTAATTGACCTTGAGTAGTACTTACTGTTTTACTAATGCTGTTTGTGCTTATCATTTTTATAGGAGTCATGGTGTTTTTCAAACTTATCAAATTATTGAAAATTAAATTAAAAATCGTTGTCTTACTTATACCAGTTTTGCTTTTTTCAGATCAACTCATGGCGAAAGAGACAAGGCTATTAATACTTGGAGATAGCTTAAGTGCGGGCTATGGTATTTCTCAAACAGAAGGTTGGGTTAGTTTGTTACAAGATATGTGGCAAGGTAAGTCTATTACAATCATAAATGGTGCAATTAGCGGTGAAACAACTGACGGTGCGCTAGCTCGTTTACCACGTTTACTTGAACAAAACAAACCAACGCATGTGTATATTGAATTAGGTGGCAATGACGGCCTTCAGGGACACCCAGTTAGTAAAATGATGGAAAATTTAGATTCAATTATCAGCCAATCAATTGACTCTGGCGCCGCGGTATTTCTTCAAGCCATGGCAATACCAACAAATTATGGAAAACGTTATACAGACATGTTTAGCGCTGCGTATGAATCCCTGGCGAGTAAACATCGAGTACCTCTCATTCCGTTTTTTTTACAAAATATCGCCTTAAACAAAAAATTAATGCAAGCAGATGGCATTCACCCTAACGCGGAAGCTCAAGCAATTATCGCTAAAGACATGGAAAAAATACTAGGTGACCTTATATTAAGTAGCAGAACAGATAATAAGCAACTACACTAAGGCAATAACATGATTAACTATTTAAGGAGTTTGAAATGGAAATAAGTTCATCTGGCGCAGGTTCTCTAGCCCAAATAGCCCCAACACAAACAGGCTCTCAACAAGAAGTTGTTCAAGTGCAATCTCAACAACAAAAAACAGAATTAGAATCGTCCAGTGAAACGGCAGAGGCCTCTCGTCCAGCGCCATCAAATGAAAGAGTGGGCTCAGTGGTAGATATAACCGTTTAATCATTAATAAGCCTTTTGATCTCATCAAAAATGGATAAGCCAGTATTAAACTGGCTTTTTTATATCTAAAAGAACTCAACAATATAATTTAGCGGCTTATAAATAGAACACTCATACTTTGTTAAGCACCGGAATAATTTCATTGGCGGTTTTAAGCGCCCTAACCTCGTTAAACAAAATACCTGCTTGGGGATATTGTAACTTCAAGTAACCGAGCCATTGTTTTAGTCTATTTGGAAAATATCGTCCTTTGTCTCCAAATATTTCATAACCCGAATAAGCCACTAATAACATACGAACTTCGTCCCAAGGCATTTGAGCTGCACCTTGCTTAATAATTTGCGCTAAATTTGGTAAAGCTAAGGCCCCCCTTCCCAACATTATATCTTGGCAATTCGATTTTATTTGGCAATTTACCGCATCCTGAGCAGACCAAATTTCACCATTTGCTACTATGTTGATGTCAACAACCTTCTTAATTTCCGCTATCCAATTCCAATATGCTGGGGGCTTATAGCCGTCTAGTTTTGTACGAGCATGTATTACTAACAAATCGGCTCCCGCTGCAGCAATAGCCTGCGCATTTTCAAACGCTAAAGAAGTATCGTTAAACCCTAAGCGCATTTTAGCACTCAATATAGTGCCTTGAGGGACTGCTTTACGAACTTCACTCACAATCTGATAAAGGGTTTCTGGTTCCTTTAGTAAAATAGCCCCACCTCGACTTTTATTCACTGTTTTTGCGGGACAGCCAAAATTTAGGTCAAGGCCATGAGAGCCAAGCTCTATCGCCCTCGCCGCATTTTCAGCTAACCAATTTGGATCTTGACCCAGCAATTGAATTTTTACCGGCACACCCGCTGGTGTCATTGAATTATTGTGTAGCTCAGGGCAAGTTCGATAAAAGACGCGTTTTGGTAAAAGTTGGTCAACGATTCTAATAAACTCTGTAACACAGAGATCAAACCCGCCAATCCGGGTCAGCATGTCTCGCATTAAGCTATCGACCACACCTTCCATGGGCGCAAGCGTTATATGCATATAGCCTCGATATTATTAAATTGAAAAGTAACAACTGCTTAGAGAAACGACTACAGCAATTTTTTTAATTTTGAATGTTCAGCTTGTCGTTTTTGACAGTTTACTAATATTTCAATACGTTTGTTTTTGTCAGCATCTGCCCAGGCCAAAATCTCTAACATACTTCGGTGACACCCTAAGCAGATATCTTTTTCATCTAAACAACAATTTCTTATACAAGGTGAATTAAGCTTGGTTTCAAATGATGGCATATGGAACAACTCGGAATATTTCAAAAACTGTAAAAATATATAATAAAGAAAACTAAAAAAGCCCCAATGTATGGGGCTTTTTATAAGAGGCGTTTAACTACAGTTTTATACCGCGGTTTTTAGCTTTCTCTTTTATATAAGGCTCCCAACTTCTAGCACTTCTAGAGGTCGAAGAATCTTTTTTAGCTTCTTGCACATGCACATAAGCAGTTTTGAAGTCACCAGAATAAAAACTAGCTTCCATCATTACCATGTGAATACGACCAACATTGTCAGCTCCAGCATCAAGCGCTTTTTGCAAAGCAACTAATGCATCTTTGTATTGCTCAGACAAAGCAAGCGAAGTGCCCTGTTTATAATACAAATCGGGATCTGAACTTAGCGCCGCAGCTTGACCGTAATATACCGCTGCTTTCTTAGGATCTTTCGCTTGGTTCCAAGTGCTGGCTAAAGAAGACAAGTTTTTCTCATCCTTTTTAACCAAACCTTCTTTCATGTACTTTTCAAACAAGGTCGCTGCTTTATAAGGAATATTATTGGTAGAATAAAGTTGCATTAACGCTTTAATCTCTGCTTCTTTAGTCAAATACCCTTGGTTTAGCGCCATTTCAAAAGTAGATAAAGCCTTCTTGTAATCTTCCACTAACATGTAGAAAAAACCAAGTTGAGTCCAATTCGCCTTATTATCAGGGAATATAGTGACAGTATCTTCCGCTACCTGAATTGTTTCTTTGTACATCTTGCGATTGTAATAAGAAGTTAATTTAAGCGCGTAGGCGTTTTTGTTTGGTTTTTCAGCAAGTTTAATAGACTTATTGATTGGATCAATAATGTCAGCCCACTTCTGCTCTTCGTAATAAGCGGTTGCAAGTCTTAAGTAAACATCAGGATCTTCTTTACAAGTAAAATCCATCCATTCTTTATACTTAACCGCTGCAGCAGCGTAGTTCTTTTCTTGCATGTTAAGATCAGCAATCAAACGAAGCGTACCGGCCTGTTCCAAATCATTTAGCTTTTTAGCTTTAACGGCTTTGTTCAGATATTCCAACGCTTTAGCTGCTTTATCCGATTGAGTCGCCAGTAAGTTACCAATGAAACGGTCAGTAAAAGCACGATCAAATTCTTGAGATGTGTCAATTTCGTACAAAATTGTTAACGCCTCGTCAACTTGATCCAGGTTGTAAGCTTCTAAAGCCTTAGAAACTTTTTTACCTGTTCTTTCACTTGGTATGTTTGTCGGTCCCTTTTTATAATCAGGACAAACAACCGGCGCACCTTGAGCAAAAACTGCTGTTGGCAACAGTGTAGCCATTGAAAAGGCTGAAACCATGCATAATTTTTTAAAATGTATTTTAATCATGATTGATCCAACTTAAAGTCCAATTGAACTGTTAACCCAAATTGCTTGATAGGCTTACCATCTTCGATCTTCGGTTTGTATTTCCACTTTTCTAGAGCACGTTTAGCTTCTCTATCGAAAATACGTTTTGGTTCCGAATCTACTACCTCAATGTCTTCTACTCCACCGACTTCGTTGATAGTAAATGAAAGCCTTACCCAGCCTTCTTTCCCATCACGAGCGGCTTGTACCGGATATTTAGGCTCGATACGAACGATAGGTGTAGCATCACCATCACGTTGCATAGCACCTACACCACCGATATCAACCGAAGCGCCACCCACATCGATAGAAGGCATATTAAAGCCTAAACCATCTGTGTTCGCTTTCGCTACATCAGGTTCAACCGGCTGAATTTTAGGCGGTTGCTTAGGTGGCGGTGGCGGTGGCGGTGGTACTCGTTTTCGCGTCTGAGTAGAATCATCAGGTGTTGCCATAACGATATCGATTATTGGTGATGGTGGAACTTTGTCCACTGGCCTAGATGAATTTTCAATCAACTTTGCCATTACCACAAACAATCCAAACGCTATTGCAGCCCCTACTAAAATTGAAACTAATAATCTTCCCATATTAACCGCCCGTCGTTGCTATAGATATGCGATCAATACCAGCTGACTTGATTTGATCCATCACTTCAATGACAACTCCATAGTCAGCATTTTTATCTGCTTGAATAATAAGTACATCAGAAGGCTGTTCCGCCATCAAGCGTTCCAAATTTGCTCGTACACTGTCTATATCAACTTGTCGCTTATCAATCCAGACATCACCATTTTCTGTTACCGCTATAAAAATATTAGCATTTTTAGGCATTACAGCTTGGCTTGCACCTGGCTTGTTAACTTCTATCCCAGCTTCTTTAACGAATACTGTTGTTACGATGAAGAATATCAACATGATAAACACGATATCCAACATTGGGGTCATGTCTATCGCAGCATCTTCTTCTTCGACTCGAACTTTTCGACTCATAAGACCCTCTCCTTAATGATGGGGTAGACTATCAACTAGCTTTTCACGAGCGATCTTAACTTTCGCTTCTAAACGAGAGCTAAAAAATACACCAGATAAAGCTGCTACCATCCCAGCCATTGTCGGAATAGTCGCCATAGATATACCTGCCGCCATAAGACGAGGATTACTAGTACCTTGAGTTGCCATTGTTTCAAACACCCCAATCATACCAGTTACAGTTCCTAGCAAACCTATTAAAGGACACATTGCAACAAGAGTTTTGATTAACAACATTCTTGAGCTTAGTCCGTCCGACGCCTGTGAAATCCACGTATCACGGATTCTATGCGCATACCATGAAGTAGTATCTTCTCTCGCATCCCAATTAGCTATAATTTCATTTCTTAGCTTGGGAAAGACAGAAGACAAATACCAATAACGCTCGATCATAAAGACCCACATGAGGAAGAGCGCTAAGGCAACGACGTATAACACGTCGCCACCGGCAGCGATAAAATCCCTGACCGACTCCCATAGTCCAATCAGGTATAACATCTTAGGCTTTCTCCGTCTCAGCGTGGGCCGCAATAATGCCTGCAGTTTGCTCATCCAAAATATGAACGATAGACTTGCTGCGACCAGCTACTATGCTGTGCATTAACAATAACGGTAACGCTGCAATAATACCTTGAGCAGTAGTAACAAGTGCCATTGAGATACTACCAGCCATCAGTTTCGGGTCACCGGTACCGAACAACGTAATTTGTTGGAAAGTTGCGATCATACCTAATACTGTACCTAATAGACCTAATAATGGCGCAATCGCTGCGAAGATCTTAATGATATTAATACCACTTTCGATGCTAGGTAATTCACGTAAAATTGCTTCATCTAGTTTAAGTTCTAAGTTTTCAGCGTCAGCAGACTTATTATCTTTATAAACCGTTAGGATACGACCTAAAGGATTAGATGTAGAGGGACTACCAGGATTTTTAAGTTGTGAACGCATTTTTCCTGCAATAAGCGTTAGGGTAATAATCTTGTAGAAACCAATTAACAAACCAATCGCTAACATAACCGTGATTACGTAACCCACGATACCACCAGCGTGATAACGTTCCATCATCGTCGCTTTTTCTTTAAGAAGGCCCAACAATGCACCGCTTGAAGGGTCAGCATAGAAAGGAACTAAACCAGAAGTAGCACCACGCAACTCTTGTGCAGAATCAACCAAATAACCATCTGGTTGACGGCCTAAAGGCTGAACGATTTCATCTTTGTCGTCGTAGATTAAATAACCTTGCTCACCAACTAGGTTGAAGGTACCAACACGAACAACTTCCTGTTCGTTTGAACCACCATCTAAGCTGATAACTTGAGTTCTAAAACGTGATACTTGACCAGACTCAGTCATTTCAGTTTGTAAGGCAAACCATAGATCTTCTAATTCTTGAATATTAGGAAGACCTTTAGACTCTTCTGACATACGCTTTAAAAATTCACCACGACCTGGGAACTCAGCGCTAACGATAGATGTTGAGATTTGACCATAAGCTTCTGCTGAGGCTTGGCGAACCACACCAAACATTTCACCTAAAGTTCCGGTTGCTTGATCAAGTTCCATTTCTTTATCGGCTAACTTTGTTTCATTATCAGCAAACTGTTTAGTTAAACGATCACCACGGCCTTTCTCAGCTTTGAGACCATCTTCAGCTTTTTTCAACAAAGCCTGTTTATCAGCACGAGCAGATTGAAACTCAGCTTCACGGTCTTTGTTAATACGCGCTTCAGAAACGCGATTTTTCTTAACTTCTTCTAACAACTCTTCTAGGGAATTGGCGGCATAGGCACTAGATGCCATCATAGCGATCGTCGCAGCTGCCAATATGGATTTAAATACAGGTTTCATCAATATTACTCCGCAGCTTTGATTGGTAACTTAATAAGGTCAGCTGGCACAAGTTTATTGGCCATACGCACAGCAGTAATTACAGAGCTTAGGTATTCATCACCAAGTACTTGCCACTCACGTGCGTTATTATCCCACAACCAAGCGTTCTTCTGGTCTAGTGATAATGCAATTAAAGCTGTTCTACCCAAATTGAAGAAATCAACTGTAATATCTGTACCTTGAAAATCGATAGTACCTTTGTATGAACGAATACCTCGTCCATATTGGTTTTCAATTTGATACGCTTCAATAACCTGACGGAACTGTTCAGAAGTTGTAACGTTTGAATTACCCATTACGTCACGAAGACGTTCAATACGGGCTTTACGCTCTTCCAAGTTAATTGGAATATCCAGATCAATGAATTTCTCTAAACTGTCGATCATTCTAAACATCAACGGAACTACGCCGCGTTTAACACCTTCAATGCCATCGATCTGACGTTGTAGAGAATCAATACCTCGTTGCTGATCAGCAACAAGTGTTGCTACGTAGTCATTATAAACTTTAAGATTCTCAGTTTCGTCTACTACTGCACGATACTCAGCAAATAATTCTTGAGATTGCTCATAAAGATTATTTATTTTCTCTTGGGAGTTCGCTGCAGCCACATGAATTTTTGATTCTTCTTTGTGAAGTTCATTTAACGTGTCTGCAGAGACAACGGCGCTGCTACCGAGTGCAAAAGCACCAACGACGGCAGAAGCAATAAGGTTTCTCTTGCTCATTTTGGACATAATTCCCAACCAATTTCTTGTTTTGAATCCTTTCCGAACGCCTTCTTGGGTCGGTAAGGGGCTATAAAGCTCTGTTGTTTAAGGGGCTTA
>NZ_JANQVQ010000292.1 GCF_030730205.1 Paraglaciecola sp. | reverse complement strand
GTACCTCTTTCGCCCTTTGATGTTCGCCCATTTGTAAAAGCAAATAGTGTAAATAATCTAAGTTTCGGATTATAAAATTAAAAAATGCCGTGTCTTGTTGCTGTGTTATGGCAATTTTTTGCTCGATTGCCTTAACGGCTAATTCTGGCTGGCTGTAGTAATAGACCCTCGCCTTACTGTCTAAGTGCGCCAGCATGGCCGAATGCTGCTTATCCACTACCGTTTCGAGTATTGTTTCAGCCGCCAGTAAATCCCGTTGCGCGTCCTCATGCAAATCTAACTCGGCATTGATTTGCGCTTCAAATGATATTATTTGGGCTTGTAAGGTACTTAAGTTGTGTTTTTGTGCATCTTCTTGAGCCTCCAAGAGTAACGCTTTAATTTCAAGTAATATGGGTTGATGGCTTAGTGCAAATTGCTCAGGAGTCAGTTGAAAAAAACTGTGAAAAAAATGACGGGGTAAATTGTTATACATTACCTTGGCTAAATCAAACTCTATCAAAACACGTTGTTGTGCTGAAAGCTCAGTTTTATAGTCCGTTAGCATCTCTTCTAAAAAGGCTTTTCTCTGGCGCAGCGCCGGGCCAGAATACCCCCGATCTTCAACACGAGCACGGGCACGCAGATATTGGTCATAAAATAAAGCTTCGGGCAGATTAGTAGGTGAACTAGTGGTAAATGGTTGAGCAAGGTCACTGAAAGTTTGGATCACCTTAGTGTAAGCACTATCGTTATTATAAAGTTTAGCAAGTTCATACGCCGCCTCAAAGTACAGCGGTTTTCGTGGCATATGCTTGGTATTAGCCAGCACCTCCAAATACAGTTTTTCAGATAGACTTAAATCATCTAAACCTTGATAGGTATTGGCAAGTGCCAGTTTAATTTTTTGCTTCGATTCAGCAGAAAGTGCGACGTCATTATCTAACGAGGTATTGATTTGGGCTAACAATGCCTTAGCATCAAGATTTTTTTGATTGCTAGTCAGTGGATTAAGCAAGGTTAAAAAATCACTTAGCTTGTCAGTAATCAAGGTTTGTTGCCGAAATTGTTCCTGCAATTCAAGTTGATTGTTGTATAGGCTTCTACCTTGCATCATCAGCAGTAACAATGAAATAAACACTAAACTGGCAATAAGCGGGTGCCGTAAAAAAATGAATTTCTTACATCGATAAATTGCCGTTGCTGAATACGCCTGACTCACAAACCCCGCATTAAACAAGGCGACATCGGCCACCATTTGCGTCACCGATTGATATCTTTTTTGCGGCTCTTTATGCAATGCCTTATCACTAATCGCCTTTAATTCTTTTGCATATTTTAGTGCGGGGTCTTTGCCCTGCGCTGTGGAGAGGTTTAATAAAACACTTAACAATCGCCCCAGTGCGAACACATCGGTAAGCGTGGTTACGTGCCCTGTTTCCATCAACTCTGGGCTGGCATATTGAGGAGAAAATGCGCGATAGTAATGCGTGAGCTCTGAATGGGTGGTATCAAACAAGGTGGCAATGCCAAAGTCCAAAATATGTGGCTCACCCCGTTCATCGACCAATATATTATGCGGTTTAATATCCGCATGGATCACCTGATGTTGGTGAGCGAACTCCACGGCCTTGGCGATACGGATAAACAGCGCCAAGCGCTGTTTAATGGTTAATTGCTGTTTGTCGGCGTATTCTGTAACAGGCTGACCGCTAATATTCTCCATCACAATATATTGCAACCCGTCTTGGGTTTTACCGGCATCATGCACTGTACAAATATTGCCATGATTCAACTTAGCCATAAAGCTGGCTTCATTGGCTAATTTATGGGTATCAAATAGCTCACTTACATGAGATGAAATCACTTTAATCGCGACTGTTTGTTCAAAGGCACCATCAATTCGTTTGGCCTGATATACCGTGCCCATTCCACCCTGCCCCAATTCAGCGACTATTTCATAGACAGAAATAACATCACCTACTTGCAACTGATTTTGATGTAAAAAGGCGTCACTCTCATTTGCAAAATCATGGGACAGGGTAAAGTCGATATTTTTAGTATCTTGGGCAATCAACAAAAGTACTTGTGTCAACATTGCTTCGTCAGCACAAATACTGCGCAAAAAGCTTTCTCTTTGCTCGGGGGGCAATTCCATGGCGCGCGTGAATAGTTCGTAAATCATAAATATTTTCAATCTTTCTTTGTTTGATGACTCTTGTGTCCGGCCACCTTCTTTATCTTTCAAACCCGAGCAATAATTAATGAAAATTGTTTTGATATCGTGTCTTTAACTAATTGGCAACTTTGAAATATCAGGATTATTCAAGTTTTTTTACCGCTGTAAATAGCCAATTTATTTCCAGTTCATTTAGCGATTAATTTTTATTGCAGTGAATGTAATTGGTTAAATACCCGGCAATTTAGCTATGTCAGTAGGTTTTTAATGAGGATTGATATAGATAGAAACTGCCATTAGTGCAGAGATTGTGTACATCTTTCAACGTTATTCTAGCTACAACATTAGAATCACGAAATGTGGTTTTTTTTTGTTTTTACGTGCGTTTTTTTGCCTAATTTTTTTTGCAATTATACAACCAACAAATATGAAGTAAAGACAGTATCAGCTCAGTTTTAATAGGGATATTCAGTAAAAATGGATTATTGATAAGGCTCGTTTTAAACCAATAAAACAAACGTGCTCTTTTGCGCTGTTAAATATAAGAAGTATTTATGCAATTAAAACGTGATTTCAATTTAATAGTTTTTGTAGGTGGGATTTGTACCCTATTTGCTTGTGGCGGTGGTGGTGGCAAATCAAGTAATAACCAACCACAAATACCTCCAGAAGTCGAACAGCCTCCTGCAACTATAAGTATATCAGGGCCAAGCACCATTTCTATTGCAGAACATCAAACACAAACCCTGCAATTAAGCACTGATTATTCTGGCAGTCAGCCCGTAAACATATCATTTTCAGATATTTCTGATGAAATTGAGATCAGTGGGACTAAAACTGAGACAGGTTATGAGCTAACACTGAGCGTAGGCGAACTATTAGGAGAGTTAAATGATGAATTCACTGCTGTTATTACTTTAAGTGATGGAGCAACAAGTCAGTCTTCAACCATCGTTATCTCAACTATAAATCAATCACTCGCTGACAAATTTGAAGAAATTGAAGAAACAATAAAATCTATCCAAGCCTATTCAAGTAGTGTCGAATTATCTAACCTGGGTACTTATTTAATTGATAGGGCCTATTTAAATAATCAGATTTCGTACGAAGAAAGTCAGTCATTACATCCAAAACTCATTGAGCTAACTCAAACAGCAACAGAAGCTGCACTATTAGCTGCCACTCAAACTTATTCTTCAATCCTTACCAAAATGGATGAAGTGAGTGAATCAGAATCACTAAGTTTACTACTCAAAGTAAATGAAGACCTCATTAATAGCAAAGCTGCGTATAGCAATTTACTAGTTGAGTACAACAATTTATCTATCCCTGCAATGCCAGTTTTTCTTGACATTTTTTTATCTGAATACAATGGAGCTTATAGCTTATTTTATAGCAATCCTAATTATGGGGAGTGGGTAAATGAAACTTGGCAATTCCATTCTGAATGGGCATTTCTGACAAAACTGCTTCCTTCAAATATTTCTTCTTGTTCAGTCGAATCAGATTCTTAAGGTGAATGAAATGAAATATACATATTTAGCTTTATTTTTATCTCTATCATATTCAAGTACCTTGTTCAGCAAAGAAACCATCAACCTAGTGGTCACTCAAAAGGATGGTAACCGTAAAAATTTTATCATAAACAAGGATGAACTTGGTGCATTCAAAAACTCAAATGCGTCTAGCCTAATAGAAAAAGACATTTTGGTTGCTACCCCAAAAACGTTGCCAAAGAACTATAATTCTGACCTTCCTCCTTTAACGCTAGATAAACGCCAATCAAGTTTACACCAAGATTTTTATGCAAAATCTAGCAATAAGTCGGATTACTTGCCCAATGATGAATATTTTGACCAGCAATATTATTGGCAAACCGCTAATGAAGAATATTTAGCCTATAACAATATCTTAGCCAGCGTCCGACACCTATCGCCATTGCGAAGGTCTGTAGTAGGTATTGTTGATAGTGGTTTTTATCAACATCCAGATTTAATTTTCACCGATGGCTATAGCTTTACCAGAGTGGCTGATGCACAAAGAAAAGAATACTTCTATATCCCTGAAGAATTTAACAACTCACCTGCTGATCGCATCTCAAACTGCTTTATACATGGCACTGCCGTAGCTGGAGTTGCCACCGCTATTAGAGACAACTCAATAGGTTTTGCCGGTATTGCTGATGCGGATCTAATAGTAGCAAGAAGCCTAAATTGCGGACTGGGTTTTTTAAGTGATACAGCTGATGCAATACTTTGGCAGTTGGGTCAGCATGTAGATGATATAAGAGTACCGACATTAACAGCAGATGTTATAAACCTTAGCCTAGGTGGCGGGTCTGAAACCTGCCCTTCTTATATACAAAATTCTATTGATGCTGCCAACGAACAAGGGGTGCCTGTTGTTGTTGCGATTGGTAATCAACAAATAGATGCTGCTGGATTTTCACCCAGTAATTGTCAAGGTGTTATCAACGTAGCAGCTGTTAGCCGTACAGGTGATTTGTTTAAAACAAGTAATTTTGGTACTCCAATAGATATTGCAGCATTTGGAGATGGTGTGGCTGGGATGACTGAAGAACCAAATGCAATTGGATATTGGGATGAATCAAGTTTTGCTACCCCAATAGTTACTGGGGTTATCTCAAACGCACTTTCAGAGTTTGTAACCTTAAATATTGATGAAATAAAATTCTTTCTTACTGTTACTGCTTTACCGTTTATTGCTGGGCAATGTGACGACAGTAGACGCTGTGGACCAGGTATCTTAGACGCTGAAAAATTTCACCTAGGCTTGCGAGATTATAGAGATGGCGAAATCTTATCATTTAGACCAGTACTTAATAATACGCAATTTTGCGATAAATCACTTTACGCGACAGATAATGCAGAGCTAACAAGATTATGCAATACCGTTGAACTGGTTTTACCTAAACATCAAAGTAATCGAAATGACATCCGCTTTGAATTGCTCGCCTTTGAGAAGGGAAAAAACCTAACTTTTGATAACGGTAGTCTAGTTATGTCGACGCAATCAACACACTCGCTTCTAGGTGACTTAAACCTTGATGAAAATAACTACGGCGTGCGCATGTGTAACAGCGAACGCTGCTTTGGCACTTCAGCCATTCAAATTACGGATCTGAGCCAAAATGCTCCGGCTATTTGCAATTAATCGCTGATTAAAAATATTTCAAACAACCTAAATGGAACACCGATGAATAAGAAAATAAATGCTGTATTTCTGACTTTTTCAACATTGATTTTGGCTGGATGTGGTGGAGGTGATTCAGGTCCAGACACTTCTGTTTCGACACCAAAACCTATTAATCCTGGTTCATCTCAAGTGGTGATTAAAGTAATTGACGGCTATTTGGCTAATGCCCAAGTGTGCGTAGATAGAAATTCAGACAACGTTTGTCAGAACGATGAGCTCTTAACGACAAAGACAAACGCTTTAGGTGAAATTGTGATCCAACAATCGGATGCTCAATACCCTTTAATTGCGCAGATATTACAAGGGATCACAATTGATTCGCATAGCGGTTTTGCAAGAAAATCATACGAAATGATTACTGCCGCGGGAAGCACTGAAATCACTCCATTTACTACCCTTTCTGTATTGAATCAGATGTCAAATGAAGACATTGCATCTGCTTTAAACATTCCAGTTGCAGATGTTTTCAGTGATTACATTGCAGCCGACAGTACCGATGTGCAAATCATAGCAAGAAGTGTTGCTCTGACATTGAACATACTGGGTTCAATGAACGCACAAGATATTTTAGATTCCTCTATCAGTATCAGTGACTATGTTTCAACTAATGCCATCACTGATCCCACAGCAATTGTTGTGAAAACTCTAGCAGGCTTAGAAACCCAAAGCGTCAAACCAACGATGAAAGAAACATTGCTAAGTAATTCTGTTTGGACCTTTGCAAACTTAAACCATGATACCTACATAAGAGAAAATTTCCGCATCGCAAATTTCAGCGATACCAGCATGACTCTTTCTGATAACTGGGACAAGTTACTATATGAAAGCGAGATAACGTATAATTTTGACGGTATATTGAATGCTGAAGGGACGGAATATTTAGAAAAATTTTTATACGTAGATGACAATTTACTTATTGGCCAAGCTTCAGCAGACCAAACGGACTTAAACGTGTGGATGGGTGGCGATCATGGTGATTATCAATCCTCTAGCTTCGATGAGGAGCAATTTAAGAACGGTAGCACTTGGTACCTTGTATTCTATGACGATGCCGATATTAATATTGCAAAAATGACGTTTTCTAACACTGGTACAGTTGAAATTAATGAGTTATCAACAAATAGCCTAATGACAACGACTTTTACCCTTGAAAAGTCAAACTTTGAAGACAAAAACATCTATTTAAACGTCGTATTACCTGATGAATCTAATCCATTGAGATATGAAGCCTGGTTCTCTTCAGGTTCAATCCTTGTCGTGCGTGATGAGAACAGACGCACGTTAAGCTTGTTGACTCAAAGTTTAGAAACTGCCCGGTCAATAGCTCAGCCCTAACACATTTAATTTGTGAATATTTAACGTCGAACAGCACGCGTTGAAGCCACTTCAAACGTGCTTTCTATTGACATTAGTCTATATGCAATTATTCATTTTACTTTAAGTTACTCGGAGTGCTCGTTCAATGAGCAATATTTAATTATGTTAAATAACATTAAACAAAGCATTTTGTACCCATACAAAGATCCCGCATGGTTAAAAAAACTATGGATTTTGCCTCTAATCACGCTGATTCCAATTATCGGGATAATAAGTCTAATTATTCTAAAAGGGTGGCGATTTTCCATGGTGAAAAATCTGTCAGTCGGAAACGAAAACTTACCTGAATTAGATTTCGGAACTATGCTCAAAAATGGCGCTATTCTTTGGGTCGTCATGCTGTCATACGCACTTGTTCCCTCAATTATTCTTGGTTTGCTGGGCATGGGTGGTCCAATTGGCTTGTTAGCCGATCTGATTACTATTTTCACTGATGGATTTGATACATGGGTTAAAACAGAACCAAGTGAAATAATGTGGACATTTGCGGTATATACGATTTGGGCAATTATATCCCTACCTATTTATCAAGCCGGTATGATTCGATTCGCAGTAACAGGTAATTGGAAGTCATTACTAAATGTGCCTGCGAATACATTTTTATTCCTACGTTACTTACCCAGTTTTATTGGTTTTTACCTATATTGGCTAATTTTGTGTCTATTAATATTTATTATTGATCTAGCCCTAACTGTCACTGTCATCGGTGTCATTTTAATCCCCGTAGTCAGTATCTGTTTATATTATATCTCTAGCGCTTATGAACTAGGAAAGCTTGCTCAAAAAATCAAAAATAAAGTTAATTCATTTGATGAACCAGTTATCGCAAAGACTATTTAATTTTTTTTAATTTTACTGTTTTAACTAAACCCTATCCAAGGAATACATATGAAAAATACAATTATGTTCTTTTTACTTTTATTAGTTGCAAATGACTCATTTGCACTTGATGTAGACAAGCAGATTGAGTCAGCTGTGAAGTCTTTCACCGAAAGAACGCGCTACCAAATAACGGGCGTTTCAAGAACGCCAACCCCTGGACTTTTTGTTATGAATACAAATCATGGCTTACAGCTTACAAACTTTGAAGGTAAGTTACTCATTTCAAGAGACAAGGCATTCTATGCAGATAAAAAAGGGGAAATCACCGGTAGCTCTTTAGATGAAATCAGACTTGAAGCACTATCTGAGATAAACCAAGAAAGTATTATTGTGATTAAACATGGTAACGGAAATAAAAAGCTCATTTTATACTCAGCTCTAGATTGCCCTATTTGTTCAAAACAATAATAAGTATGCTCCATTTTTTACTTTAATCAGTTATCTGCCAGCTCTCCCCT
>NZ_JANQVQ010000291.1 GCF_030730205.1 Paraglaciecola sp. | reverse complement strand
CAACCGCGAAAGGCGTAGTGTATGCCATCAGACAGTCATGGCCCTTAATGCCTGAATTGAAAGCCCGCAAACCAATATAGTTACTTATAAAAGCTGAAATATACATCCAATAGAAAGAGGTGCTATTAGTTGAAAGACCAATGAAATCTCGATAGAGCTCAATCAGTTTGTTTGTATTTGACAGTTAAATTATGCTGAGGCAGGATTCAATTAAGAAATGATTTTCCAACTAAACTTAAGGAATATAAATGAAAAGGTTTTTGTTAACAGTGGGGCTTTTTATATTGGGGATGAAGATTCCAGTGTATGGGAATGAACTTATCCCACTACAAGTTTTCACTAAGTTCCCACAGTTTCAGCAGTTAGTCATATCTCCCACAGGAGAGTACCTCGCAGCGGCAGTCACAAAAGAGGATAATACGCCTCTTGTCACTATTATTGACGTGAAAAATCTGCAGCAACTTTCTGCTATCGAATTTAAGTTAGGTCAACTTCCCTCTGAATTAACGTGGCTTAATAACGAACGTTTAGGGATCAGGATCAGTAAAAAAATTGGAGCCTTAGACCAACCTGTCGGCACGGCAGAGTATTACGTAATGAATGCTGACGGCACCGATAAAGAAGCTCTTTGGGGAATACTTGAAAAAAAGCGTGGCCAACAAGGTCCAGCCAAGTATCGAACATTCATGCAAATATTACATTTGTTGCCAGACGATCCTAAAACAATTTTAATTTCTGTCCAAGGAGGAAGTCGCGGTACAGCTTCTTTTACCGAGGCATATGAACTTGATATTTATTCTGGCAATACTAAAAAAGTCGCCACTGCGCCAATAAGAGCGGCTTATTTGTTGTCAGATCATAATAGAAATGTTCGGTTTGCTTTAGGAACGGATGAAGATGATGACAATAAACTAAAATCCTATTATCGCGACAGCAATGAAGATGAGTGGCGCTTGTCAGGCACGTATGCTGGTAATGAGGGCACGATAACACCTATAGCATTCACGCCCGACAATAAAGAAGTGTATGCGTTGTCAAACCTTGATGCATCGACTATTGGATTGGTTAAGTTAAAGCCTAATTCTGATGAACCTGAGCTGATATACCGTAACGAGAAAGTTGACCTTAGAGATGTTTTTTTAAGTCAAGACATGCAACTAGTTTCCGCTAAAATTTCACCTGATCGGACATACAATAAAACATTAACAGACCATAACTTGGCACAATGGCTAGATAAGCTACAGGCTACATTTCAGGACGATACGATCAACATCACTAGTGCAACGAAAGATGAAAGTAAATTGATTGTTTATGTTTCATCAGCTAAAGATCCTGGGGCATATTATTTGTTTAATACTCAATCCAAAGAGATGCAATTTTTGGTTAATTCATCGCCTGCAGTTAATCCAGATAAAATGTCCGAAGTGCAACCTTTTACCATTACATCTCGTGATGGGATTGAGCTGAGCGGCTATCTAACTTTACCTAATTCAAATCAGAAAAACTTACCTTTAGTGGTTTATCCGCATGGAGGTCCCCACGGACCAAGAGATTTTTGGACCTTTGATAGAGATGCGCAAATGCTTGCCAGCAGAGGATATGCAGTTCTCCAACTTAACTTTAGAGGCTCAGGTGGTTACGGTCGGGAGTTTGAATACTCTGGGTATCGTAAATGGGGCCTAGAAATGCAAGACGACTTAACTGATGCGACAAAATGGGCCATTGAGTCTGGTGTCGCTGATGCGGATAGAATTTGTATATACGGTGCCTCTTATGGCGGCTATGCAACATTAATGGGCGTGGTTAAAGAGCCTGATTTATATAAATGTGCAATAGGCTATGTTGGAGTTTACAGCTTACCAATGATGTTTGAAGAAGGTGACATTCCATCATCTCAGTCAGGGATTAATTACTTAGAACAAGCCCTTGGTACGGACCAAGAAGATCTTAAAAAACGTTCACCCGCTTACAATGTAGATAAAATTAAAGCGGCTTTGTTTTTAGTTCATGGTGGGAAAGATGAACGAGTGCCTATTGAACAAGCAGAGTTTTTAATGAAACAGCTTGATAAAAGAAACTACCCCTACGAATTACTCATTAAAGAAAAAGAAGGTCACGGTTTTTATAAAGAAGAACATCGCTTAGAACTTTACGAAAAAATGCTACAATTTTTAGAAAAGCACATTGGCAAAGCTTAATCAGTAAATTAACGTTGATACAGATATTAAAAAGCCAGCGAAAAACGCTGGCTTAAAACCGTCAACTTATTCTAGGACGGGACAATTCTGCGTGTTCAAACCCATCCTTTAGGCCTCATAGCAGTCACATAATCATTCATGCCTACTGCTTGCTTTAACCACACTGCATGAGGCGGAAGCTTTTGTTTTGCCGCTGTGAGGCGCTGAAATATCGCCGGATGTAACTGCATAGGTGGACGAATTTTTCCATAGCGCTCGTCACACTCTTCCTCTAAAAATCCCATACCATATAAAATACACTCGTAACTTTGATGATTCCAAAGTGCAGCGGTGTCGACGGCTGGACGGTTTTCATCGCCAAGACCACTAAAGCCTGCGTCTTCAAAATCTGCTGCACTGGGTGTTTTGACTCGCCAATATGCTAACTTTTGTCTTAAACGAGGATTAATTCGCTCTGACTTTTGCACCTCTCGCCAAAATGCGGTATCCGTGCGCTTAGTTAGGCAATAGTGCATATTGATAAAATCTAAAATTTCATAATACCTATTTGATAACACACGATTGTAGCGTTTTGCTAACTCTGACATATCATCGTCATTATAAGGAAAGTGTTCGGCAAGCATAACTGCCCCTAAGTCACTTAAGTAAAGGCCTGTTGACTCTAAAGGTTCGATAAATCCACCAGACAAACCAATAGCAACACAATTACCTGACCAGTTTTGTTCGCGACGACCCACCTTAAAATTAACGACTCTTGAAGGTAAGTATTCACAACCCGGCCCTTGGTAAGCTCGCATTTCTTTCTCTGCGTCCGCTTCACTAATAAATGCACTAGAATGCACATAGCCTACTGAACGCTGACTCTTCATCGGAATGTCCCATATCCAACCATTAGAAAGCGCAGTTGCAGTGGTATAAGGCCTAATCATGCCTGGATAGAACTTATCATAAGGCACATGCATTGTAATTGCTCTGTCGCAAAGCAACCATTGCGAGCAATCTTCCCAACCTACTTTTAATTTTTCTTCTATCAACCGAGCTTTAAAACCGGTGCAATCAACAAATAAATTAGCCTCTATTCTTTCACCTTGGTCGGTAACTACTGCAGTAATTTTATCCGTTGCAGCCATCTCTACATCAACCAAATTAGCAGATGTATGGAGAACTCCGCGAGCAACAGAAAAATCTCGCAAATAATCAGCAAATTTTTGAGCGTTCATGTGATAGGCATAACTCAATGGCTGTCCCATATCCCACGGACCCAACATTTTTGGCGCCAACCCCATCTCACAGATAAGCGGTTGGGTAGAACACGTTTCCATGAAAGGAATTTTACGATCACTTTGCAGCCACCTTTGACCTGAAAAATCAATAGGATGAATTTGCATTCGACTAAATGGATGATGATAAAAAGTATCATCGTTATTAACCCAATTAGCATATTTAATAGACTGTTTAAATGTAGCGTCAGTCGCCTTCATAAATTCAATTTCATCAACGCCCACAACCGCAAGCAAATGACGAATAGAGGGAATTGTGGCTTCACCAACGGAAATCCTTGGAATATCAGGCGATTCTAACAAACGAATTTGTACATTGTTTTGTTCGCCTCGCTGATTTAATGCACCATTTAAATAAGCCGCAGTCATCCAACCTGCTGAGCCCCCACCAACTATCAAAACTGTTTTTTTTGGATTTTTCATATTATTACCAGAAACTTAATTAAATATATCCAAGTAACCTACGTAAACCTGGAGCCGCATATTCAACGAGTTGTTTTTGCTCAAACGGCAGTTCGTCAGGCAACTCCATAATATTTCCAGACAGATTTTCACGAGCTGTGCCACTTTGTTCTCGATCAGAACCCAATTTGACCCTTTTTTGCCAGTCTTCAGGCAAGGTTTGGTAACCCAGTTGACCAATCAAATCAGCAAAAAATATCTGCGCTGCGGGTTTATCTATCGCTTTTAAATGCCTAATAACATCTTCATATTTGATGACTTTAACTCCGGTACCTAACCAAGCAACCGCGTTATGAGTAAATATTTCAGCAAGGGTCGGAGCTTTCTGGTAAATACCAAAAATCATCATATTCATCACTTCTTCTAATGACACTTTACCACTTTTTAAATGCTCTAAAGAGCCTTGGAATGTATCGGATAAGAAAAAGCGTGTTCTGGCTAAGACCCAAGAATAAGGATCCCTGACCAATACAATATGTTTAGCGGGTCTCAAAGCAATGACTGAATCGTCAGAAAACAATAAATGCCCCCAACTTAACTTTGGATTGTTAACATCAAAGGCCTGTAAATTCTGTTTCAATATAGGAATTTGCACAAAAGCATCATGGTATTGCTGCTCAACTGGCACAAACATACGCAATATATTTCTCACTAAATGGGTACCGCTTTTGGGAACCGAATTTAGGAATACCGGTTGTGTTAGTGGCTCGTGAATAAATTGACTATTCAACGAATTTAAATTGTCTTGTTTTATTACAACTCTGGGCATGATGCGCCTACTTAGCTAATTGATGCATAAAAATACCATAAAAAAAGCCGACCAAGGTCGGCTTTTTACTGATTTTACAAACTAGAACTTGTAAGTAGCATTCATAAATACTCGTCTACCTAACCAATCATATTGGCTGTAAAACGCTGAGTTACCCTCAGAATTTACTTCACCTAAGTTAAGTGTAGTTACACGTGGTGGTGTGGTATCAAATGCATTCGCTACACCAAAAATAGCTGAGATACCTTCATCTTTCCAGTCATACGACAAAGAGAAGGTATGGTACATAACGCTATCACTGCGAAGTACAATATCAACTGGTAAGCCACGGTAGGTCGCATCATAAGAACCACGACGGTCAAAGTAACTTTGGTTGTTCGAAACCGCACCAATATAATTAACATTCCAATAGAACGCCCAATTATCTTTTGATAATGAAACGTTATAGGTAGCTACGTGCTTAGGCTCACCGAACTCACCGTTGGTATTGATAACAGTATCTTCAAATAACGCCTGCTCCGCATCAGTTTGAAAAGTATGCTGTGTATCAAAACGGATTTCACCTAATTCAGTGTCGACTTTATAAGACAAGGCAAAATCGAAACCTTTGTTGATTTGTGATGAAATATTAATAAAGCTGTCACGAACCTCTTCAACACGCATATCGGTTGCGTCACGATCAAATTGAGAACACAAAGGATCAGTAGGGAAAAACTCAGAGTCATAACAACCTAACTGTGTTACTTCACCTAATATTTCAAAGTCAAAGTGGTCTAGTGACACACTCAGATCAGCAAAATCAGGTGTCCAAACTAGACCGATTGATTTTGATGTTGATGTTTCAGCACTCAATACACCTGCACCACCACCAGTTACAATTGTTGCACTGATTGAAGCCCCGCCGAAGTCAGCAGGAATACCATCAGCAGCACAGTTGTCTGCTGTTCTTTGCGTAATTGAATCGCTTGCTAGGTTATTACCCCAGTTGATACATGGGTCAATAGCTCGCTGACCACTAAAACTAGTTTGGTCGGCTAGATATAATTCGAACAACGCAGGTGAACGGAACGAGGTGCCTTTAGAGGCACGGACACGCCAATTCTCAGTTAAAGACCAGTTAATACCGACTTTGTAAGTTGAATCATCACCAAATGAATCTACATCGGTATAGCGACCTGACAATTCTAATTCAACGTTTTGAGCCAGAAACATGTCTTGTACGACGGGGATCTTAAATTCAGCAAAGATGGCTTTAGTTGTATCTTTACCCGCGGTAACACCCGCGGCAGAAGAACCCCAAACGTTACGTGCTAACACATTTTCTCCAGGAGTATCTTCGATTTCGTCCTTTTGATAGCTAGCGCCAAATACCGCACCAACAGGCCCAGCAGGTAAATCAAAAATATCTCCAGAAATAAAGGCTTCTAAAGTACTTTGTTTGTAGATTGTGTTCCCTACGTCATGACCAAAGATAAAGTCACGTACTTCATCTGAGACATTTCCAGCTAGGAACTGTGGATCTAACCAAGGTATATCGACACAAGACACACCTCGAACAGATGAAGTAGTACCTGCACATGAGCCGTTCAACCAATTTTGATCTTCGACGGAGTCTTTATAAATAATATCGTTTCTGTATTCACCTTCAGAGCGGCTATTTTGATAAGAAACGTCATAATACCAATCACCAATATCACCAGTTAGGCCAACAACAAAACGAGCGTAATCAACGGTTTGACCAGAATCAGAGTGGTCGGTAATCGCTGTTGGACTAAGCCATTGTGCGCCGGTCCAGCCTTCACTTAAGCTATTGCCACCAAAAAAGGTTTCGTTATAGATATAGCTCCAAAATTGACGATAACCATTCGCTTCAGATTTACGACGGTTAAGTAAGAACTCACCATAAGCCATCATGTTGTCTGTAAGCTCGTAGTCAGCTTGTGCAAAAAATGATACTGTTTCAATTTGAGGAATTAAAGAAGCGCCATCTTGAAAAGGATGATCAGCATTAGTTACACTGTCAGAACGTCTGTCGTAGTTAACTAAATACCAGCCCTCAGGGGCATTAAAATAATCTGGGTTATTTGCGTTGGAAGCAAGTCCAGGAATGTAATTACCTAAGTTTCCGTCATAGTCGAATTGTGCTTTAGCGCCTGGAAGTACGTTTCCACCTTCATCTTGGTAATCATATAGCCACACATGGCCCCAGAGTAAGTCGTTACACCATGCTTTTTCAGTTCTTGGATCGATTACATCTGCTCTAGCGCCAGTGGTTTTATCAAAAACATATTGCTCACCACAATTGAAAGAATCTCTGTCACCCTTTTGTAATTCTGAGCGCTTTTGATAATCAGCCGTGACTCGGAAAGAACCTTTTGAAAACGTGCTTCCATAAGTACCGTTAATTCTGAAAACTTCACCGCCACTTTCAGTAGGTTGCGACAAAGAAACATCGATATCTCCACCGTCACCTTTTTTTGTAATAATGTTAACCACGCCTGCAACTGCATCTGAACCATAGACCGAAGATGCGCCATCTTTTAATATTTCAACCCGCTCAACGATAGATAATGGTAAAACGTTAAAATCAAAAGAAGATACGCCACCACGAGTTCCAGCTGGGCCTGCACGACGGCCGTTTAATAATGTTAACGTGCGGTTAGCGCCTAGCCCTCGTAGAGATAATGTTTCTGAACCTCCACCACCATTTTGTACAAACGCAGTAGAAGATGCAGCTGTAACTTGAGCAGAACCTGACGCTACTGTTGAACTTCTCAATAGTGCGCCAATGTCGCCTAAACCTTGATTAATAGCTGAATCAGCAAGAATAATGTCAACAGGACGAGCTTCATCAAAACCACCGGAGCGTATTCTCGAACCGGTAATAACGATTTTTTCTTCTTGTTTGGCTTCTAACTCTTCAGTGACGTCAGTTTCTTGAGCAAAAGCGCCAAAAGCGTTTGCCGCCAAAGCAAAACCAATGGCATGAGCCAGAGGTCTCTTTCTGATAGTGTTTATTGTTGATTTTTTCATCTGTGTTCCCATATGGTAGAAATACCGGTGGTTAGTAGGTCTTTAACTATAGTTTTAAAAAAAATAGACCGTTCAGTCCCATCTTATCAACTAATCACAAATTTTTACAAACAGCTTTGACCTAAAAACCAACATTTTTCACAATATTGCGAGTCTTAGGTAAGTAAAACAACCTATCCATTTTGAATGGATATTTCATTGGCAAAAAAGAAAGATGTGAATTCAATTATATCCGACAAAATACTTATGGAATATTTGAATTAGTTCTTTCACCCCAGCAGTGTGGCAAGACACTATTGTAGATTAAAGCTTTTTTGGGAATAAAAATGCAGCAAACCTTTAGATTAGTCATCGATTGTCCTGATCAAGTTGGCTTAG